>DATACC010000270.1:0-7665 GCA_036259255.1 Thermoanaerobaculia bacterium
ACGAGCTGGGACAGCTCGTCGCGGCGGATCTCCAGCTCCGCGAGGCGGCGCGCGAAGGCGGCCTCGTCCTCGAACTGGGCGGCGATCTGGCGCACCTGGGTCTCGACGAGGTCCACCGAAACCCGCTCGAAGCCGAAGCGCTCGACCTCCTGGAAGCGCAGCCGCTGGTCGACCAGGCCGGTGAGCACCCGGCCGATCAACGCCTCCTCCGTCTCCCCCGGCTGGCGCTCGACCAGCCCGAGGCCGATCACCTGCTCGACGTCGGAGAGCAGGAGCGCCTCCTCGTCGACGAGGGCGAGGATGCGATCCTCCAGCTCGAGGTCTCCCGGGTCGCCCTCGGGCTCGGCGCCCGCGGCCGGCGGCGCAGCCGTCGCCTGGGCGGCGACCGGCGGGGCGGTGGCGGCCGCGGCGAGCAGGGCCGCGAGCAGGGCAGGGAGGAGGCGGCGCACCATGGCGGGATGCTAGCATCGGCCGCTTCCATGGAATCCGTTGGCCCATGACGACAGGCCGCCTTCTCGTCGTCGCCACCCCCATCGGCAACCTGGACGACCTCTCACCGCGGGCCCGCGCCGCCTTCGAGAGCGCCGACCTGGTGGCCTGCGAGGACACCCGCCACACCGGCCGGCTGCTCTCCCAGCTCGGCATCGACAAGCCCCTCGTCTCGCTCCACGAGCACAACGAGCGCCAGCGGGTGCCGCGCCTGCTCGAGGATCTGGAGGCGGGACGGACGGTGGCGATGGCGAGCGACGCGGGGACGCCGCTGCTCTCCGACCCGGGCTACGTGCTGGTGCGCGAGGCGGCGGCACGGGGCATCCGGGTGGAGCCGGTGCCGGGACCTTCGGCGGTGCTGGCGGCCCTGGTCGCCTCGGCCCTGCCGCCCTACCCGTTCACCTTCGCCGGCTTCGCCCCGCCGAAGAGCGGCAAGCGCCGCACCTTCTACCGCGGCCTGGCCGGGCTCGGCCACACGCTGGTCGTCTTCGAGAGCCCCCACCGCCTCCTCGCCAGCCTCGACGACGCCCTCGCCGAGCTCGGCAACCGCCCCGCCGCCGCCTGCCGCGAGCTGACCAAGCTCCACGAGGAGACCCTGCGCGGCAGCCTCCAGGAGATCCGCGACGAGCTGGCGTCCCGGCCGTCGATCAAGGGTGAGCTGGTGCTGGTGATCGGGGGCGGCGGGTAGGTCCGAATGAGCAACGAGAGCCTGTTGGACGGACCGGAGTTCGAGCGCTGGCGAGCGGAGGCAGCCACCGCGTCGCGGGCGGCCCGAACGCAGGCTGAAACCGGGATCCTCCCGCGTCAACTCCCGCGACCCGCCAGGTGGCGGCTGAGGAGCCCTTCGAGGATGCGGTCGGCCGGAATGCCGCGCAGGCGCCAGGGCATGGCTTCGAGGAGGGCGGCGGCGAGGTCGAGGAGGGGGCGGCGCTCGGCCGGCGGGGCGGCGGCGGCGGCGCGGGCGACGGCGGCGGCGGCCAGCGCCCAGGGACGGCCGGTGCGGGGATCCTTCCAGTCGCCTCCGGCCACCGACAGGGCCCCTGCAGCCGCCAGCAGCCACGCCGCCGAGCCGCTGGCGCGCCAGCCGGCCAGGCAGGCGGCGAAGTCCTCGGCGGCCGGCGCGATGTCGGCTTCGGTGAGCGGTGCCGCCGGTCCCAGGTACACCGCCAGCGATCGGCTGCGCAGCGTCGGCAGCAGGTCGAACTGGGAGGGCGCCAGCAGCAGGAAGTTGCGCGGCGCGCGGATCGAGGGCTCCTCGAGCGCCTTGAGGAGAGCGTCGCCCGCCTCGCCGGTCAGGGTGTCCGCGCTCGCCACCACGAACACCTGGCCCCGGGCCTCGAAGGGTGCCATCTGGGCCGCCTTGAGCAGGTTGCGGGCTCCGTCGACCGAGGTGGAGGTCTTGAGATCCCGCTCCAGCACGTGGAAGTCGGCGTGGAAGCTCGCGTCCTCCTCGCCGGCCGCCGCCGTGTAGGCGAGGCGGCGGCAGTGGCGGCAGGTGCCGCACGGGCGCTCGCCCGGCTCGCGCTCGCAGAGCAGGGCGCGGGCGAGCTCGAGGGCCGCCGCACGGCGCGCCGCGTCGTCGCCGCCGTGCAGGATCACCGACGGGTAGAGCCGGCCGCGCGCGGCGAGGTCGAGGGCGGCCTGCCGGTTCACGGGCCGTCGGCCGCGGCCGTCCCTCCGGCCAGGGCCGGGAACAGGTCGGCCAGGGCCGCGTCCACCTGGCGTCTGGTGGCCTCGACGTCGCCGGAGGAGTCGATCACCCGGAAGCGCTCCGGCTCGGCGCCGGCGAGGGCGCCGAAACCGAGGCGGACACGGCGGTAGAAGTCCAGCTCCTCGGCGTCGAGGCGGTCCGCGGCGCCCTTCTCGCGGCGCGCCGGCGAGTGGCCGCGCTGGCGCGCCTGCTGGGAGGGCAGGTCGAAGAGCAGCGTGCGGTCCGGCCGCCGACCACCGGTGGCGATGCGGTCGAGGTCTTCGATGCGGTCGAGGGGGACGCCGCGGCCATGGCCCTGGTAGGCGACGGTCGAGTCGGTGAAGCGGTCGCACAGCACCACGGCGCCGCGCTCGAGGGCCGGCTCCACCAGCTCCAGCAGGTGCTGGCGCCGGCTGGCGAAGACGAGCAGCAGCTCGACGCCGCCGTCCATCCCGCTCCAGCGGTGGTCGAGGAAGAGGGCCCGCACCGCGTCACCCAGCGGGGTTCCCCCGGGCTCGTGGGTGGTCACCACGTCGGTGCCGGCGGCGCGCAGCCGCTCGGCGAGGCGCGCCAGGTGGGTGGACTTGCCGCTCCCGTCGAGCCCTTCGAAGGTGATGAAGCGTCCGCGCATGGAGCTTCAAGATACCAGGGCCGCGGCCCCGGTCAAGACCGCGGCGGCCCGGGCTCGGTGGGGTGATCCGGGGCGGCGGCCTCGATGGCTTCCTCGACCAGTTCCTCGGTCTCCTTGCCGCCGAACAGCAGCGAGGCGGCGATCGAGCCGCCGAGCACCAGCACGACCACCGCCAGCGAGACCTCGATGGGGATCTCGACCCAGTGGTGCACCAGCATCTTGGCGCCGATGAAGGTGAGCACCAGGCCCAGGCCGTAGGGCAGGTACTCGAAGCGGCCCATGAGGTCGGCGAGCAGGAAGTACAGCGCGCGCAGCCCGAGGATGGCGAAGATATTGGAGGTGAAGACGATGAACGGATCCCGGGTGACGCCGAAGATCGCCGGGATCGAATCGACCGCGAAGACCACGTCGGTGGCCTCCACCATCACCAGCACCAGGAGCAGCGGGGTGGCGAACCAGCGGCCCGCCTCGTGGACCACGAAGTGCTTGCCGCGGTAGTCGTTGGTCAGCGGCACCACGCGGCGGAAGAAGCCGAGCACCGGGTTGTCCTCGGGGTGGATCTCAGTGCCCTTGTTCTTGATCACCTTGATGCCGGTGTAGACCAGGAAGGCGCCGAAGATGTAGAGCACCCATTCGAAGCGCGAGATCAGCGCGGCACCGATGCCAATGAAGATGCCGCGCATCAGCAGGGCGCCGAGGATGCCCCAGAACAGCACCCGGTGGTGGTACTTCTCCGGCACCCGGAAGTACTGGAAGATGACGATGAACACGAAGATGTTGTCCACCGACAGCGATTTCTCGATGACGTAGCCGGTGAGGAACTCGAGCCCCGGCTGGGAGCCGTACTGCCACCAGATCCAGGCGTTGAACAGCAGCGACAGGCCGATCCACACGGCCGTCCAGAGGGCCGCCTCGCGGGTGCGGACGACGTGCTCGTGGCGGTGGAAGACGCCCAGATCGAGGGCCAGCATCACCAGGATGACGACGAAGAAGGCGCTCCACAGGAGCGGGGTGCCGATGGCGGATTCGAACAAGGGGTCGGGTTCCTCGAGTTGGCCGTACGGTGCCTACGCTAGCAGGCTCTCGGCCGAACCTCGCAAACCACGTTCCAGGATGCGCGGCGGGGAGGACCCGCCGCCTCGGATGGTTGCGGGGTCCCCGGGCGGCGGTTAGGATGCCTGCGCAACCCACTGCCCCACCCAACAACGGCCGCCAGGCCTCGAGAGTCGAGACGACCGATCCCATGAAAGTCCTCGTAGCCAAGGAGCAACGGGCCGGGGAGACGCGCGTCGCCGCCACCCCCGAGACCGTCAAGAAGATGGTCAAGGCCGGACTGGCCGTGGCCGTCGAGGAAGGGGCGGGCCTCGCCGCCCACTTCGACGACGATGCCTTCCGCGAAGCCGGCGCCGAGGTGGCGGCCGCCGGGGCCGGCTGGTCCGCGGCCGACGTGGTGCTCACCGTCAACGCTCCCGGAGCCCCGGCGGTGGGCACGATGCGCGAGGGTGCCCTGCTCGTCGGCCTGCTCGCCCCGCACCACAACCCGGAGATGGTGCGCGCCGCCGTCGAGCGCCGGGTGACCGCGCTGGCCATGGAGCTGGTGCCGCGCATCTCCCGCGCCCAGTCGATGGACGCCCTGTCGTCCCAGGCCTCGATCGCCGGCTACAAGGCGGTGGCGCTCGCCGCCTGGCG
This sequence comes from Thermoanaerobaculia bacterium, assembly GCA_036259255.1. Taxonomy (GTDB): domain Bacteria; phylum Acidobacteriota; class Thermoanaerobaculia; order Multivoradales; family JBCCEF01; genus DATACC01. The sequence goes on from DATACC010000270.1 coordinate 4,500, forward strand.
CCTGCCGCGCTACTTCCCGCTGCTGATGACCGCCGCCGGCACGGTGCCGCCCGCCAAGGTGGTGGTGATGGGCGCCGGCGTCGCGGGCCTCCAGGCCATCGCCACCGCCCGGCGCCTCGGCGCCCAGGTGGAGGTCTCCGACATCCGCCCGGCGGTCAAGGAGCAGGTGCAGTCGCTGGGCGGCAAGTTCATCGAGCTGCCCCTCGAGGAAAGCGGCGAGGGCCAGGGCGGCTACGCCAAGGAGATGGGCGAGGACTTCCTGCGCCGCCAGCGCGAAATCGTGGCGCGTCACCTCGCCGCCGCCGACGTGGTGGTCACCACCGCGCTGGTACCCGGCAAGCCGGCGCCGCGGCTGGTCACCCGGGAGATGATCGCCGGCATGAAACGCGGTGCCGTGGTCGTCGATCTCGCCATCGAGCAGGGCGGCAACGTGGAGCTGTCCCAGGCCGACGAGGAGGTGGTGGCGGACGGGGTGCTGATCCTCGCGCCCTCGAACCTGGCCGCCACCATGGCCCACGACGCCTCGGTGCTCTACGCCCGCAACGTCTTCGCCCTGCTCAAGGAGATGGTGTCCGAGGGCGAGATGGCGCTCGACCTCGAGGACGAGGTGGTCGCCGGCTCGCTGCTCACCCACGCCGGCCAGGTGCACCACGCCCCCACCGCCGAGCGCCTCGGGACCGGGGCTCCGGCCGCCGCCCCCGGCCCCGCAAGGCCGGCCAACGAGCCCGCCAACCACGAGGTGACCGTCGAATGATGGGCCCGCTGTTGATCAGCCTCTACGTCTTCGTGCTGGCGATGTTCGTCGGCTTCGAGATCATCACCAAGGTGCCGCCCACCCTGCACACGCCGCTGATGTCGGGCGCCAACGCGATCAGCGGCATCACCATCGTCGGTGCCCTGTTCGCCGCCCAGACCGCCTCGCCGACGGTGTCCAACGTCCTCGGCGCCATCGCCATCGCGCTCGCCACCGTCAACGTGGTCGGCGGTTTCCTGGTGACCGACCGCATGCTCGGCATGTTCGGCAGCAAGAAGAGCCAGCGCGGCGCGGGAGGCCGGTGATGAACGGCACGGTGGCCCCCGGCTTCGTCACGGGGACGGTCGTCCCCCTGCTCTACCTGCTCTCGGCCGTCCTCTTCATCTTCGGCATCAAAGGTCTCACCCGGGTGCGCACGGCGCGCCGCGGCAACCTGATGGCCGCCGGCGCCATGCTGCTCGCCATCGCCGCGACGCTGATCGACCTCGGCAGCATCGACTACCGCTGGATCCTCGGCGGCCTGGTGGTCGGCGGCGCCATCGGCGGCTTCGCCGCCGTCAAGGTGGCGATGACCGAGATGCCCGAGATGGTGGCGCTGTTCAACGGCGCCGGCGGCGGCGCCTCGACCCTGGTGGCGCTCTCGATCCTGTGGCTCGAGATGATCGAGGAGCCGGGCGTCGATGCCGCCACGATGGGGCAGGTGCTGGGGCCCGACTCGGCCCTGTCGACGGTGCTCTCGATCCTCATCGGCTCCATCACCCTCTCCGGCAGCCTGATCGCCTACCTCAAGCTGCGGGGCAAGATCTCCGGCCAGCCGATCCTGCTGCCGGGGCGCCACGTCATCAACCTCGCGCTGCTGCTCGCCGCCCTCGGCATCGGCCTGTGGGCCGCCTTCGTCACCCTGGAGCCGGGGATGATGGGGATCGGCGGCGTGGCGGTGACCGTCGCCGCCCTGGTGCTCGGCGTCATGCTGGTGATCCCCATCGGCGGCGCCGACATGCCGGTGGTGATCTCGCTGCTCAACTCCTACTCGGGGCTGGCGGCGGCGGCGACCGGGTTCGTGATCAACAACAACCTGCTGATCATCAGCGGCGCATTGGTCGGCGCCTCGGGGTTGATCCTCACCCAGATCATGTGCGTCGCCATGAACCGGACCCTCGCCAACGTGCTGTTCGGCGGCTTCGGCATGCAGGACACCGCCACCGGCGGCGCTGGCGCCGACTCCGAGTACGGCACGGTGCGCTCCTACAGCGCCGAGGAGGTGGCGATGATCCTCGAGAACGCCGAGAGCGTGGTGTTCGTGCCCGGTTACGGACTGGCCGTGGCCCAGGCCCAGCACACGGTGCGCGAGCTCGCGGACCTGCTGCAGCAGCGCGGCTCCACGGTGAGCTACGGCATCCACCCGGTGGCCGGCCGCATGCCGGGGCACATGAACGTGCTGCTGGCCGAGGCCGACGTTCCCTACGAGCAGCTCCTGGAGATGGACCAGGTCAATCCCCAGTTCAAGGAGACCGACGTGGTGCTGATCGTCGGCGCCAACGACGTGGTCAACCCGGCGGCGGAGAACGTCCCGGGCAGCCCCATCGCCGGCATGCCGGTGCTCAAGGTGTGGGACGCCGGCACGACGGTGGTGATCAAGCGCAGCCTCTCGCCGGGCTTCGCCGGCATCAAGAACCCGCTGTTCGAGAACGAGAACAACATCATGGTGTTCGGCGACGCCAAGAAGGTCCTCCAGGAGCTGGTCGCCGAGCTCAAGCAGGTGGCCGCCGCCTGAGCCGGAGCGCCGCCAGCTGAGCGTCGAGTCGACGAGGCGATCGGCCCCGAGGGTCGACCACGACGTCGCGAGCTCGACGCCGGCCGGGGCAGCAAGATGCTCACCGTTCGGCGGGTCCCGCCTCACGGGGATCCGCTGATCCTCCGCGACGGTCGACCCGGGGATCGTCCCCTACCACGACGCCATCTTCGGACCTCCGGGGGGCTGCCGCCGGCTCCGGTCCCGGCCGTGCCGTGGCCGCCGCCACTGGATGAGCGCAATGCGTGACTGCAGGGAGTCGAGACGGGGCGCGTTCGGCCAGATCTCAGGGGCGGCATCGCGGCCGCGGGCGACGCGCCGCGCGACCGTACGCGCGATGTCTAGGCTGCGCTCGGGCCGGCCGGTGCCGAGCGGCAGCGCGCTCGATACAAAGCGGACCCGTCCGTCGGGACCGAGATCCAGCCCGAGGCTCACCCGGCAGTCGGACTGGCGCAGATGCACCAGCGCCGGCGTGTCCCACGATGGCTGCCCGACCGGCCCGTGCGCTGCGAGCGCTGCCCAGAGGCCGCGGGCGAACGCGGCGAGGTCGAGACCGGGGTCGGTGCGGAACGGCACCTCGATCGCCACGATGTCCCTGATTGCCACGACCGTCCCCCAAC
>DATACC010000271.1:0-62187 GCA_036259255.1 Thermoanaerobaculia bacterium
CCCGGTCGATGCCGAGGATCTCCCCCCAGATTCCCTGGAGCAGCTCGGCCACGGGGCTCACCGGCCCCTCGGCATCACGGTCCACGGCCGGGGCTTCGGGCGCCGGCAGGGCCCTGCGGTCCACCTTGCCGGTGGCGGTCAGGGGCAGCGCGTCGAGGACCACGATGGCGGCCGGCACCATGTGCTCCGGCAGGTGCTCGCGCAGCCAGGCGCGCAGCGCCGGCACGCCGCCGGCCGCCGAAGGCGCCGCAGCGGCGCGGCCTTCCGCGCTGGCAGCCCCCCCGGCATCAGCCCCGGCACCGGCACCGGTACCGGCGATGGCCGCCCGCGAGACGTAGGCCACCAGCCGGCGGTCGCCGGCACCCTGCTCCGCCGCCACCACCACCGCCTCGCGCACCGCCGGGTGCCGGGCGAGGACCGCCTCGATCTCCCCCAGCTCGATGCGGAAGCCGCGGATCTTCACCTGGTGGTCGCCGCGGCCGAGGAAGTCGAGCGCCCCGTCGGGCCGCCAGCGCGCCAGGTCGCCGCTACGGTAGAGGCGTTCTCCCGGTGCGCCGTCCGGATCGGGCACGAAGCGTTCGGCGGTGAGTCGGCGGCGCCCGAGGTAGCCCCGAGCCAGGACGCCGCCGAGCAGCAGCTCCCCGGCGACCCCGGCCGGTACCGGGCCGCCGGAGCGGTCCACCACCCGGGCGGAGCGCGCCGCCAGCGGCCGTCCCACCGGCACCCTCGAGGAGCCGTCGCCGCCGGGAGGATGCAGGGTGGCGGTGATCACGGCCTCGGTGGGACCGTAGGCGTTGAGCAGCCGGGCTCCGGCCAGCGGCGAACGGTGCCAGGAGGCCACGCCGGCGGCCAGCATCTCCTCGCCCCCCGCCATCACCAGGCGCAGCGACCGCGGCGCCGTGGCCAGCGCCCGGGGGTCGTCGACCCAGCGGTGCCACAGGGCGGTGGGAAGGTTGGCGACGGTCAGCCCCTGGCGGGCCATCCAGTCCGACAGCTCGACGGGCGCCAGCACGTCCGGCTCCCGCAGCACCAGCCGGGCGCCGGCGGCAAGCGCAGGCAGGATCTGCTCCAGCGAGACGTCGAAGCTGGGGGAGGCGAACTGCAGCACCCGGTCGCCGGGCCCCAGGCCGTAGACCTCGGCCACCGCCCGGCAGTGGGCGGCGGCGGCCCCGTGGGGCACCCCCACGCCCTTCGGCTTGCCGGTGCTGCCGGAGGTGTAGATGACGTAGGCGAGGGCGTCGGGCGGTGGCGGCTCGGCGGACCGGGACAGGACCGGGGGGGACAGGGCAAGCGGGGACCCGCCAACCGTCCGCTCGGCGCCGGCGGTCGCCGCCAGCGGCAGCACCGGCACGCCACCGGCCCACGGCGGCGCGGCGCCGTCCGCGGTGAGGAGCACGGCGGCTCCGGAGTCGGCGAGCAGGAAGGTGAGGCGCTCGGCCGGCAGTGCCGGGTCGAGCGGCAGGTAGACGCCGCCGGCGCGGAGGATGCCGAGCAGCCCCACGACCAGCGCCGGCGAGCGCTCCACCGCCAGCGCCACCACGGTCTCGAGCCCCACGCCGGCAGCCCCCAGGCGGCCCGCCAGCTCGTCGGCGGCGCGCAGCAGACCGCCGTAGGTCAGGTGCTCGCCGCCACCGGCCACGGCGACGGCATCCGGAGCGCGTGCCGCCCGCCGGGCGATCGCCTGCTGGACCAGCGGCGGCGGCTCGTCCCCAGGCGGCATGCTCGGCCCCCGGCCCCAGTCGCGAAGCTGCTGGCGCTCGGCGGGGGTGAGCAGCGGCAGGTCGCAGAGACGCGTGGCGGGGCTCGCCACGAGACCGGCGAGAAGCACCGCCCAGTGGCCGGCGGCGCGCTCCAGGGTGGCGGCGTCGAACAGGTCCGTGCGGTACTCCCAGGAGCCGGCGAAGCGTCCGCCGCGCTCGATCATCGCCAGCGTCAGGTCGAACTTGGCGGTGCGGCTCTCGACCTCCAGCGGCGTGAAGCGCAGCCCGGGCAGCTCCAGGCTCTCGCCCACCGAGGTGAGCAGCGAGAACATGACGTTGAACAGCGGCGCGTGGGCCAGGCTGCGATCGGGGGCGAGCTCCTCGACCAGCTTGTCGAACGGCAGCTCCTGGTGCTCCTGGGCGCCGAGCACCGTCTGGCGCACCCCGGCGAGGACCTCGCGGAACCCGGCGCGCAGGGACAGCCGGGTGCGCAGCGCCAGGGTATTGACGAAGAAGCCGATCAACGGCTCGAGCTCGCCGCGGTGGCGCCCGGCCGTGGGGCTCCCGACGCACACGTCCTCCTGCCTCGTATAGCGCAGCAGCAGCACCTTGTAGGCGGCCAGCAGCAGCACGAAGGGGGTAACGCCCTCGGACAGGGCCAGGGCCTTGAGGCCGCCGGACAGCGCCGCCGGCAGCTCGAAGGAGAGCCGGTGCCCCGCGAGCCCCGCCTCCGCCGAGGCGGGACGGTCGGTGGGCAGGTCGAGCACCTGCACGCCGTCGAGGGCGGTGCGCCAGTAGGCCGTCCTGGCCCGCAGCACCTCGCCGGTGAGCCAGCGCCGCTCCCAGGCCGCAAAGTCGGCGTACTGCACCGGCAGCTCCGGCAGTGGCGACGGGGCGCCGGCCGCGAAGGCGCGGTAGAGGGCGGCGAGCTCGCGCACCAGCACGCCGGAGGACCAGCCATCGGAGACGGTGTGGTGGAGGGTCAGGAGCACCACGTGCTCGCCGGCGGCGAGGGCGATCAGCCGGGCGCGCCACAGGGGCCCCTTCTCGAGGTCGAAGGGCGCGCGCCCCTCCGCCGTGGCCAACCCCCGTGCCGTCGCCTGCCGGCGCGCCGCCGGCAGGCCCCGCAGGTCGACGCGGGGTAGCCGGAACCGGGCGGGCGGCGCGACCACCTGCACCGGGTTGCCGCCGGCCAGCGGCAGGGTGGTGCGCAGGATCTCGTGGCGGCGCACGATCTCGCCGAGCACCCGCTCCAGCAGCGCGGCATCGAGGTCTCCCTCGACCCGGATCACCTTGGGCAGGTTGTAGGCGGCGCTGCCCGGGTACAGGCGGTCGAGGAACCACAACCGCTGCTGCCCGAAGGACAGCGGCGCCGGAGCCCGCGGATCGGGACGCCGCGGGATGGCCGCCGCCGGGGCGGCCGCGCCACGGCCCCGCAGCCGCTGCTCCAGCAGCCGCCGCTTGGCTTCCGACAGGACCGGTGTGGACGATTCCGGCGGCAACTAGGGCACTCCCTCGAGCAGCCGCTCGGCCTCTTCGTCGCTGAGCTCGGCGATCTCGGCGAGCAGCGCCTCCTCGACCACCGCGGCCAGGCCGCGTACCGTGGTCTGCTCGAGGACCCGGCGCAGCGTGATCTCCACCTGGAACGTCTCGCGCAGCCGCGAGACGAGCTGCACGCCGAGCAGCGAGTGGCCACCCAGTTCGAAGAAGTCGTCGACGACCCCCACGCCCTCGACGCCGAGCACCGTCTCCCACAGGCCGGCGATGATCTGCTCCGTCTCGCTCGCCGGCGCCACGAAGGGCGTTCCGAGGGCCGGGCGGCCGGGGCGCGGGGCCGGCCCGCCGCCTTCCGGCACCCCGGCCGCCGCCTCGCCTGTCACCGCCTCGCCCGGCACCGCCTGGTCCGGCACCGCCTGCCCCGGCACCGCCAGAGCCGGAGCCGGCGCCACCCGACTCGCCACCGCCCGCGCCTCGAGATCGGTGGTCGAGACCGCCAGGTGGGTCGCCTCCGCCTGGTCGAGGAAGCGGCGGATCGCCTCCACGCCCTCCTCCGGCGTCATGCCGACGGCGGCGCGCGCGGTACCGACACGCCGGGCCCGTCCCGCGCTGGCCCGCCCCGCGCCGGAGCGCCCCTCCCCGAACCGCCAGCCGTCGAGCCCCAGGCTGAGCCACGGGAAGTCGCCGCGGCGGCCGCGGTCGAGGGCGAAGGCGTCGAGGTAGCGGTGGGCCGCGGCGTGGGCCGCGTACCCCAACCCACCGAGCTCCGCCGAGAGCGACGAGAGCAGGAGCACGAAATCGGGCCTCTCGCCGGTGAGGGCAGCCTCCAGGGCGAGGGCGCCGTGGGCCTTGGGCCGGAAGTGGAGCTCGGCGGTTTCCGGCGTGGTCTCGCCCACGGTACAGAGGGTCCGGGTGCGCCCGGCAGCGTGGACGACCCCGTGGAGGGCGCCGAAGCGTTCGCGGGTGGCGGCCACGGCGCGGCGCACGGCGGCCTCGTCGGAGACGTCGGCCTGGAGCGCCAGCACCCGGCCCCCGGAGCGCTCCATGCCACGCAACCGCTCGACGAGGGCAGCCGCCTCCTCGCCACCGCCCCCGTCCCCGTCTCCCGCGGCGAGACGGGCCCCCCACTCCTGCGGTGTCAGCGGCTCCGGCCCGGGTACCGAGCGACCAGCGAGCACCAGCCGGGCGCCGAGCTCCCGGGCCCACCCCTCGGCGAGCACCAAGCCGATGCGGCCGAGGCCGCCGAACAGCAGGTAGACGCCCTCGCGCCGCAGGCGCAGCGGCGGGCCGGCCGGCCCCGGCAGCCGCACCGGCTCGAAGCCGCGGCCCCAACGCACGCCGTTGCGCAGCGCCACGAATCCGGGGAGCCGCCGCTCCCCGTCCGGCAGGTCGCCGACGGCGAGCTCCCGGGCCAGGGCCTCGGCCGGGACCGCCCCGCCCTCGGCAACGGCTGAGGGCGCGACGTCCACCACCCGGCAGGCGAGCTCCGGATGCTCCTGGGCGACGACCCGGCAGGCGCCGGCCAGGGTGGCCGCGGCGGGCGACATCGGCTCCCCACCGAGGACGTCGTCGAGGCCGCTGCCCACCGCGGTCAGTCGGCAGGCGCGGCCGGGGTGCTCGGTCAGGACCCGGGCCAGCGCCCGGGCCAGGTGGATCAGGGAGTGGAACCCGAGGCGCTGCCGGCGCTCGAACCCGGCGACGCCCGCCTCGTCCCGCCCATCCGCCGCCAGCGAGGCGAGGTGCACCACCCGGTCCGGCGCGAGGCCGCTGGCGTCCAGCTCAGCGAGGAGGGCCCGCACCTGCTCGCCGTCGCCGGCGTCCATCACCCAGGACCGGGGGCCGGTGCGCCGCAGGCTCTCGCCCGGCAGGGCGGTGACCACCTCGTCGCCCGCCGCTTCGAGGCGCCGGGCCAGCTCGCCGCCGGGTCCCCCGGCGGCATCGAGCAGTAGCCAGCGCCGGCCCTCGCCGCCGGTGCCGGCCGGCAGCGGCGGCAGCCGCTTCCACGACGGGGCGTGGAACCAATCGCCCAGGTCGTTGCGCCGCTCGCCCGCCGCGGCCTCACGGCCCGCTGCGGGGGCCGGATCCACCCAGTAGCGCTGGCGCTCGAAGGGATATCCCGGCAACGGAACCCGGCGCCGCGCGTCGCCGGCATGGAGGGCCGGCCAGTCCACCGTGACGCCGCCGCACCACAGGCGGCCGAGGCCGGCGAGCACCTGGGCCAGATCCGCCGCGGACTCCTCTCCACCGGGTAGCGACGGCACGACGAGGTGGTCGTCGCCGAGCTCCGGGTGGCGGCGGGCGAGGGTCGACAGCGTGCGCCCCGGGCCGACCTCCAGCAGGATGCGGCCCGGCGCGCGCAGCAGCTCGGCGAGGCCGTCGCCGAAGCGCACCGGACGGCGCAGGTGCTCCAGCCAGTAGCCGCGGTCGGTGGCCTGGGCGGCGGTGATCCAGGTGCCGGTGAGGTTCGACAGGAACGGAATGCGGGGCGGCGCCAACTCGATGCCGGCCAGCAGCTCGCCGAAGGCCGGCATCATCGGCTCCACCAGGGCCGAGTGGAAGCCGCGGGTGGTACGCAGCCGGCGGGCGTCGACACCGGCCGCGGCGAGCCCCTCGGCGAGCGCCTCCACTGCCGGGACGGGGCCGGAGACGACGCACAGCTCCGGGCCGTTGACCGCCGCCAACTCCACCCCGGCCAGCTCCGGCGCCAGCGCCTCCGGTGCCAGCGGAACTGCCAGCATGGCACCCGGCGCCGTCTCCTGCATCAGGCGCCCGCGGACCGCCACCAGGGCCAGAGCGTCGGGCAGCTCCATCACTCCGGCCAGGCAGGCGGCGACGTACTCGCCCAGGCTGTGGCCGGCCATCGCATCGGGCCGCACGCCCCAGCGCATCCACAACCGGGCCAGGGAGTACTCGAGCACGAACAGGGCGGGCTGGGCGGCGCGCGTCTCGGCCAGCGGGCCGCCGCCCTCCTCGTCGCCGGGTGTCGCGGCGAGGGCGGCGAACAGGTCGAGGTCGAGGTGCGGCGCCAGCAGCTCGGCGCAGCGGTCGACGTCGGCGCGGAACGACGGTTCGTCGCGGTAGAGCCCCAGCGCCATGCCGGGCCGCTGGCTCCCCTGCCCGGGGAACAGGAAGGCCAACGGGCGCTCGCCCCCGGCCCCGGCGACCCCGGTACGGATCGGCGCCGGGGCGGTGAGGTCGAAGGGGACCGGGGCGGCCACGGGCCCCGCCGCCTCTTGCGCGGCTGCTTTCTGCGGGGGTGCCAGGGCCCGGGCCGCCTCCTCGCCCCCGCGCACCACCAGGGCGCGGCGGTGCTCGAAGCCGCGGCGGCCGGTCTGCAGGGTGTAGGCGACGTCGGCCAGCGCCAGGTGGGGCCGGCGCCGCAGCGCCTCGCCCAGGGCACCGCCCGCAGCCGCCAGCGCCGCGGCCGAACGGGCCGAGAGCACCAGGAGCTGCCAGGGCCGCCCGGGCGCGGCGGGGGCGGTTTCCGGGGCCTCCTCGAGAATGGCGTGGACGTTGGTGCCGCCAATGCCGAAGGAGCTCACGCCGGCGCGGCGCGGCGTGGGGCCGGCGGGCCAGTCGGCGAGACGCTCGGCCACCCGGAAGGGGCTCGCCGCGAAGTCGATCTCCGGGTTGGGGCGCTCGAAGTGGAGGCTGGGCGGGATCTGGCGATGCTGCAGCGCGAGGACCGCCTTGATCAGCCCCGCCACGCCGGCGGCGGCGTCGAGGTGCCCGAAGTTGGTCTTGATCGAGCCCAGGGCGCAGAAGCCACGCCGCTCGGTGGAGGCGCGGAAGGCGCGGGTGAGGGCCGCCACCTCGATCGGGTCGCCCAGCGGCGTGCCGGTGCCGTGGGCCTCGACGTAAGAGATCGAGTCGGCCTCGACGCCGGCCATCGCCAGGGCCTCGGAGATCACCCACGCCTGCCCGTCGACACTCGGTGCCGTGTAGCCGATCTTCGCCGCACCGTCGTTGTTCACGGCGGAGCCGAGGAGGACGGCGCGCACCGTGTCGCCGTCGGCCAGCGCGTCGTCCAGGCGCTTGAGCACCACCACGCCGACGCCGTCGCCGGCGATGGTGCCGCGGGCCTCTCCGTCGAAGGCGCGGGTATGCCCGTCCGGGGACAGCACCGATCCCTCCTCGTACAGATAGCCCTGCTTCGACAGGATGTTGATCCGCACGCCGCCGGCCAGCGCCATGTCGGTTTCGCCGCTCAGCAGGCCCTGGCAGGCCAGGTGGACCGCCACCAGCGACGACGAGCAGCCGGTCTGCACGGTGAGGCTGGGCCCCCTCAGGTCGAGCTTGTAGGCGGTGCGGGTGGCCAGGTTGTCGAGCCGGTTGGCCACTCGCACGTAGGCCTCGCCGGCCGCCGCCAGGATCTCCGGGTTGCGCAGCAGGCGGGTCAGCAGGTAGTTGTTCATGCCGCAGGCGGCGTAGAGGCCGATCGCCCCGGTGTGGGCTCCGGGGTCGTAGCCGGCGTCCTCCAGGGCGTGCCAGGCGGACTCCAGGAACAGGCGCTGCTGCGGATCCATGATCTGCGCCTCGAGGGGGCTGAAGCCGAAGAATCCGGCGTCGATCTCCTCGATGCCGTCGAGGTAGCCGCGGGCGCCGACGTAGCCGGGCCGGCTCGCCAGGGCGGGATCGGCCCCCGCTTGGCGCAGCTCCTCGGCGCCGAAGAAGGACACCGACTCGACCCCGTCGCGCAGGTTGCGCCACAGCGCCTCGGCGCCGGCGGCACCGGGGAAACGCAGCGCCATGCCGACGATGGCGATGCGGTTGCCGCCGCTCATCGCACCCCCGCCGTGCGCCGCTGCCGGCGCAGCTCGCGCTGGCGCTCCAGGGCATCGCGCCGTCCCTCACCCCGCTCGCCCGCCGCCTCCGCCTGCTGCGCCGCCTCGCGAGCCGCCGCCGCGCCGCCGGAGCCGTCCTCCAGGTGGGCGACCAGCGAGGCCACCGTGGTGCGCCGGAACAGCTCGACCATGGTGACGTCGCGGCCGCAGCGCTCGCGCAGCCGCGTGGCCACCTGCACCAGCAGCAGCGAATGGCCGCCGAGGTCGAAGAAGTTGTCGTGCAGACCCACCCGTTCGAGCCGCAGCACGTCTTGCCAGATACCGGCGACGGCGGCCTCCAGCTCGGTGCCCGGGGCCACGTAGTCGGCGGCCAGCTCCGGGCGCAGCGCGTCCGGGGCCGGCAGGGCGGACCGGTCCACCTTCCCGTTGGCGTTCAGCGGCAGCGCCGCGAGCGACACGAAGGCGGTGGGCACCATCGCCTCGGGCAGCCTCTCCACCAGGAAGGCGCGCAACTCGCCGGGGCTCACCGGCTCGGCGACGCCCACCGGCTTGCCGGCAGCGGGCACCACGTAGGCGACCAGGCGGGCCTCGCCACCATCGTCGACGCGGGCTGTCACCACCGCCTGGCCCACGCCGCCGTGCTGGCGCAGCAGCGCCTCCACCTCCCCCGTCTCCACCCGGAAGCCGCGGATCTTGACCTGACCGTCGGTACGGCCGAGGAACTCCAGGGCGCCGCCGGGCAGGCGGCGCGCCAGGTCGCCGGTGCGGTATAGCCTCCCGCCGGGGGTGGACGGATCGGGGACGAAGCGCTCCGCCGTGCGGCCCGGCTGCCCCAGGTAGCCACGGGCCACCCCGGCGCCCCCGACGTAGAGCTCCCCCGGGGCCCAGGTGGGCACCGGCTGCAGCGCGGCGTCCAGCAGGTGGACGCGGGCATGGGCGAGGGGCCGGCCCAGCGGCACCGTGGCGCTGCGGTGGCCCGGGCCGGAGTCACTCGGGGCTGGATGGCCCGGGGCGGAAGGGCCCGGGTCGGAAGGGCCGGGCGCGGCCTCCGCCGGCGCCGGCACGGGGTCGGCGAGCACCCCGACCGTCGTCTCGGTGGGTCCGTAGTGGTTGTAGACCGCCAGCTTCGGCGCCAGGGTGCGCACCCGCGCGGCCAGCTCCCAGCCGAGGGCCTCGCCGCCGAGCACCAGCACGCGGCGCGGCAGCACCCGGTCGGGAGCCGAGGCGGTGAGCAGCGCCTCGAGGTGGCTCGGCACGATCTTCAGGCAGTCGATGCCGTGCTCGCCGGCGTAGGCCGAGAAAGCCTCCGGGTCGGAGATCCGCTCGGCGGGCACCACGTCGAGGCAGCCGCCGCCGCACAGGGCCGGAAACACCATGGTGTGGCCGAGGTCGGCGGCGAACGTCGAGACGATGGCGAAGCGGCCTTCCGGGGGCCAGGCGATCCGCTCGCCGACCGCCTGCACGTAGGCGGCGAGCTGGCGGTGCTCCACCGCCACCGCCTTGGGGGTGCCGGTGGAGCCGGAGGTGAACAGCAGGTAGGCGAGGCTCTCGGGATGCACCGTCACCGGGGCCTGCACCGCCGCCGACTCCTCGGCAGCGCCGGTCTCGTCGTCGTTCCCACCGCGCCCGGCGTCCCCATCGTTCCCCGCGTCCCCGGCGTCCCCGTCCAGGCCGAGCACCTCCGCCGGCCCGTCGGTGAACAGGGCCGCCAGCTCCGGCGCCGCCAGCACGCGGCGAGCCCCGGAGGCGGCCAGCAAGGCATCGAGGCGCCGGCGCGGCTGGGCCGGATCGAGGGGCACGTAGGCGGCCCCCGCCTCGAGCACCGCCAGCAGGGCCACCACCAGCTCGGGCGAGCGCTCGAAGCAGATCGCCACCCGGTCCTCCGGCGCCACTCCGGCGCGGCGCAACGCGGCGCCGGCGCGGCGCACCCGGGCGGCCAGCTCGCCGTAGCGCAGCACGCGAGCCCCGCACGCCACCGCCGGGCGCTCCGGGTGCAGGGCCGCCTGCCGGCGGATCTGCTCGGGGACGCTCACCGGCGCCGCCACCGAGCCCGCCGCTCTGGCGTTCGGTTCTCCGGGGCTCGGCTCTCCGGCGCTCGGTTCTCCGGGGCTCGCCACTCCGAGGCCCGGCTCCAGCTCTCGGCGCTCCTCGTCGCTCAGCACGCAGGCGTCGGCAACCGTCCGCGGACTGCCGGTGGCGAGGTCGCGCAGCAGGACGGTGAGCTGCCCCAGGGTGCGGCGGGCGTCGGGCGGGTCGATGCGGCGCGGATCGTAGGCCAGCTCGAGGCGGGGGGGCGCGGCCTCCGGCCCGGCGGCCTGGCGGCAGACCAGGTGCAGGGTGAACGGGTCGACGAACGAGACCTCCTCGCGGGGCCGCAGGCGGGCCCCACCCAGGCGCAGGGGCGCCGGCTCGCGGCGCAGCTCGAAGCCGAGCGGGAAGCAGGGCGGCACGCCGTCTTCGCTCTGCGCTCCGTCGCCGGCGGCCTGCCAGCTCCAGTACTCCTGGCTGGCCCGGGCCTCGGCCACCACCTCGGCGGCCCGGCGCACCAGCTCCTGCGGCGTGCGGCGGCCGTCGACGGTCACGGCCAGCGGTACCACCTTGGCGAGGAGCCCGGGCAAGCTCTCCAGCCCCTCGTACTCCCGGCCTTCCAGGGTGATGCCCAGCACCAGCTTGTCGCGGCCGGTGAGGCGGCCGAGCAACACCCGCCAGGCGGCAAGCACCAGGTCGGCGAGGGTGGCGCCCGCCCGGCGGGTCAACGCTTCCCCGCCGGCCGCGACCGCGGCGTCCAGCTCCACCGCCACCACCGCCGGCGCGAATGGTGCCGCGGGGTCCGCGGCGCGCTCGCACGGCAGGCGCAGGCGCGCCGCCTCGGCGAGATCGAGGCGGCCCCAGGCCTCGGCCTCCACCGCCGCCTCGTCGGATTCGAGCAGGCCGTTCTGCCACTCGGCGAGGTCGGCGTACTGCATCGGCTCCTCGTCGTCCCCGGCCGCGGCGGCGGCATCCTCCGGCGCCGCCTCGCGAACCAGCTCGCGCACCAGGGCCTCCAGGCCGGCGCGGTCGAGGTGGAGCGGCGAGGCGCTCAGCACCAGCAGCCCGTGGCCGGGAGCGAGCCGGGCGAGGCACACCCGCAGAGGCGGGCCAGCCTCTGCCATGCCGCCGTCCGCCACGCCCTCCCCGTCGAGGAACTCGCCGCGGGCTTCGGCGAGGAGCCGGTCGACGGCGGCGGCGCGGTCCTCCACGGGCAGGGTTTGGAGATCGCGCTCCTCGACCTCCGGCACCCGGGCGGGAGCGACCGCCTGGAGCGGCATCGTCAGGCCCGGGAAGGAGCGCAGCTCGGTGCGCAGGATCTCGTGGCGGCCACCGACCACGGCCAGCGCGCGCCGCAGGAGTGCTGCGTCCAGCTCCCCCTCCACGTCGAAGGCCCGCAGAACCCGCCCGGGGCTCCGGTGCCGGCCGAGGTGCCAGGCGCGGCGCTGCTGGGGAGAGAGGCGGAACCCGCCCCCGCCCGCCGTCGTCGGCTCGCTACCCATGGTGGACTCCTGGCTCACTGCGGCGTCTCCTGGAGAACCCGGTCGGCCGACCCGACGGCGGGATCGGCGGCGGCATCGACCGCCGCGGAATCGGCGACGCCGGAATCGGTGACGGCGGCGCCCTGACGCTGGGCCCGCTTGAGAGCCGCCAGGTTCTGCTGCTTGCGGCCCGCCCGGCGCGACTGCCGGGCCGCCGCCTCGGCGGCCCGCACCCCCTCCGCGAGTTCCGCCAGGCCGGCCTCCGGCCGCGCCACGGCGCCTTCCAGCACGGCGAGGAAGCCGTCGCGCAGCCGCTCGACGGTGGCGGGCTCGAACAGCTCGCGGCTGTAGAGCAGGGCGCCGCGCATGCCCCGTTCGCCATCGGACAGCGACAGGTGCAGGTCGTAGCGCACCACCTGGCGGCCGACCTCCAGCGGCTCCACCGCCAGCCCGGGCAGGCGCAACGCCGCCGCCGGCTCGTTGTGGACTTCGAGCTTGACCTGGAACAGCACGGGGCGCGACGGATCGCGCTCCGGACGCAGCTCCTCGACGAGCTTGTCGAAGGGCACGTCCTGGTGGGCGTAGGCGCCGAGCGCGACCTCCCGCACGCGCTCGACGAGCTGGCGGAAGGAGAGGCCGCCGGACAGGTCGGTGCGCAGCACGAGCTGGTTGATGAAGAAGCCGATCAGCCCCTCGGTCTCCAGCCGGTTGCGGTTGGCGACGTTGGTTCCCACCACCAGGTCGTCTTGCCCGGTGACGGCGTGCAACAGCACCTGGAAGGCGGCGAGCAGCACCATGAACGGGGTCGCCCCCTCCCGACGGGCCAGCTCCCGGACGGCGGCGGCCAGCGCCTCCGGCAGCTCCACCGGCACCTTGCCCCCGGCGTCGCTGCGCACCGCCGGCCGCGGCCGGTCGGTGGGCAGCTCGAGCCCCGGCAGGCCGGCGAGCTGGCGGCGCCAGTGGTCGAGCTGGCGCTCCAGCACCTCGCCGGTGAGCCAGCGGCGCTGCCAGTGGGCGAAGTCCCCGTACTGCACCGGCAACTCCGGTAGCTCCGGGGCGCGGCCGGCGAGCAGCGCCTGGTAGTGGGCGGCGATCTCGCGCACCAGGATGGCCGTCGACCAGGCGTCGCTGACGATGTGGTGCATCGTGGTCAGCACCGCGTGCTCCCCGGGCTCGAGGCGCACCAGGGTCACCCGCAGCAGCGGCCCGGTGGCGAGATCGAAGGGTCGCCGCGCCTCGCCGCGGGCGAGGCCGTCGAGGGCGGCCGGGCGCCGTGCCGGCGGCAGGGCCCCCAGGTCGACCACCGGGTAGGCCGCCACCGCCGACGGCAGCACCCGCTGCACCGGAGCGCCGTCGACCAGCGGAAAGACCGTCCGAAGCACCTCGTGGCGCGCCACCACCCCGGCCGTGCTGCGCCACAGAATGCCGACGGAGAGCTCGCCGCGCAGGCGCAGCGCGAAGGCCACGTTGTAGGCCGCGCTGGCGGGCTCGAGCTGCTGCACGAACCACAAGCGCTGCTGGGCATGGGACAGCGGCAGCGGCTCGTCGCGCCCCACCGGCACGAGCGGCGGCTCGGCGTCGTTGGCCACCGCCGAGCCGGCCCGGCGCGCCGCCGTCACCGATTCCGCCAGGCCCTCCACCGTCGGCGTCCGGAAGAGGCTGCGCACCGGCAGGTCGACTCCGAAGGCCTGCCGCACCCGCGACATCACCTGGGTCGCCACCAGCGAATGGCCGCCGAGGTCGAAGAAGTCGGCGGTCACGCTGACCGCGTCGAGCTTCAAGACGTCGGCCCAGATCTGCGCCAGAGCCCGCTCGGTGGCGTCGCGCGGCGCCACGTGGACCGCCGACACCGGGCGTCGCGGCTCGAGCCGGGCCAGGGCGCGGCGGTCCACCTTGCCGTTGGGCGTGTGCGGCAGGGTTGCGAGGAGCTGCCAGGCGGCGGGCACCATGTGCTCCGGCAGGCGCTCGGCGAGGAACGCCTGGAGCTCGGCAAGGAGGCGGGCCGGGCCGGCATGGATCATCCCGGTGCCGTTGCCCTCACCCGCCGCGGCCCCCCCGGCCGAGCCGCTTCGGGCTGCCTCGCCGACCGGGCCGCCGACGGAAGCCGCCGCGGGGCGCACGGCGAACACGTTGCACAACCCGCCGCCCTCCACCGCCGTGTCGCGCTCCACCGTCACCTGGTAGCCGCGCTCGCCGAGCACCGCCACCACCTCGGCCAGGTCGTCGGCAGCGGTCTCCAGCACGACCTGGTGGATGCGCGGCCAGTGCTCCTCGGCGATGCCGGCGAGGATCGCCAGCTCGCTCTTCTCGGCGTCGATCTTGAGCAGGTCGACGGCCTCGACACCGGCCTCGGCGATGATCTCGGAGACGGTGCGTACCGGGCAGGTGAACTGCTCGGTGGCGAGCCGCTCGTCGAGGACCTCCTCGAGCAGGTCGTCGTCGAGGCTCTCGCCGTCGCCGGCAGGCCGGCTGCGCTCGAAGGTGCGCACCAGCTCGCGGTCGCCGGCGGCGTCGACGAAACGCCCGGACATCAGCGACAGGTTCGGGTAGTAGGTGAAGCGCTCGCTGCTCGGCGCGCTGCCCAGGCCGCAGGCATGCACCCGGGCGTCGATCCCGTGCAGCTCGGCGTTGAGGCGCAGCACGTCGCAGATCGGCGGGATCGGCTCGAAGGCGTGGATCACCGGGTCCTTGCAGCGGCTGGCGGCGAACAGGGTGAAGGCACCGACGTTCGCGCCGACGTCGAAGATGCAGGCGCCGTCGGGCAGCGCGACGCCGCCGCGCAGGTAGGAGCCCTGCTCGAAGATCTCCCGGTAGAGGAACTCGGTCTCGGCCCGCCGGTGCTGGGCGATGGTCATGCCGTTGGGCAGCTCGAACAGGGACGCCGGGTCGAGGCGGCCCTCCTGCTCGAGGCGCAGGGCGCGCAGCGCCGTCGGGGCCGCGTCGGCGGCGGGCACCACGAAAGCCGCGATCTGCGGGTTGGGCCCCTCGGCCTCGCGCACCACCACCGCCGCCGCACCGACCGCCGGGTGGCTCTCGAGCTGGGCCTCGATCTCGCCGAGCTCGATGCGGAAGCCGCGGATCTTCACCTGCTCGTCGCCGCGGCCGAGGAAGTCGAGCTCGCCGTCGCCGCGCAGCCGCGCGAGGTCGCCGGTGCGGTAGAGCCGCCCGCCGGGTACGGTGGCGAAGGGATCGGGCACGAAGCGCCCGGCGGTCAGGCCGGGCCGGCCGAGATAGCCGCGGGCGATCCCGCCGCCGCCGAGGTACAGCTCGCCGGCCACGCCCGCCGGCACCAGGCCACCGCCCTCGTGGAGCAGGCAGGCGTGGACGCCGGCGATCGGGCGGCCGATGGGCACCGGCCGCGCCCCGGCGCCGTCGCTGGCGCCGTCGCCGGCGGCGGCGTCCGCGAAGCAGTCGAAGGCGGTGCTCCACACGGTGCCTTCGGTGGGGCCGTACTCGTTGACCAGCCGCACCCCCGGCAAAGTCTGCCGGTGGCGGGCCAGCAGCTCCGGCGGGCACACCTCCCCCGCCACCACGGTGTTGCGCAGGCTGTCGAGCTGGCCCGGCTCCGCCTCCTGGAGCAGCAGGGCGAGCACCGACGGCAGGGTGAGCAGGCCCTCGACCCGCTGCTCGGCGACCAGCCCGGCCAGCCGCCGCGGCTCGCGCTGGGCACCCTCGGGGGGCAGCACGCAGAGGCCGCCGAAGCCGAGGGTCCAGAAGAGCCCCGCCACCGAGCTGTCGAAGGAGAACGACGGCAGCAGGAGCTGGCGGCCCGGGTCGCCGTACCAGCGGTGGCGCGCCAGGGTGGACGACAGCAGGTTGCGGTGCGACACCACCACGCCCTTGGGCCGCCCGGTGGAGCCCGAGGTGTAGATGACGTAGGCCGCCTGCTCGGGGTGCCACGGCGCCTCGGGCTCGGCGGGCGCGGAGCCGGCGGGGCCGTCCGCCGCCGCCTCGTCGAGCAGCACCACCGGCGGCCGCTGCTCGGGCAGGGCCGCCAGCGTCGCCTCGCGGGCCAGCAGCACCACGGCCCGGGAGTCCGCGAGCAGGAACGCCAGGCGCTCCCGCGGATAGGCCGGGTCGAGGGGCACGTAGGCAGCCCCGGTCTGCAGGATGGCGAGGATGCCGGCCAGGGTCTCCACCGTGCGCTCGGCGCACACGGCCACCCGATCCTCCGGGCCGACGCCGAGGGCGCGCAGCCGCCCGGCCACCCCGGCGGCGCGCCGGGCCAGCTCACCGTAGCTCACCTCCACCCCGCCGGCGGCCACCGCCGGCGCCTCGGGAGCCGAGCGGGCGTGCCGCGCGAACAGGTGGTGGACGGCAACCTCCGCCGGCAGCTCCGGCGCCGTCGCGGCGAGGCCGGCCAGCAGCCGCTCCCGCTCGCCGACGCCGACCACCTCGAGCTCGCCCACGGGCGCCTGCGGCCGGCGCGCGGCGCTGGCGAGGGCGGCGGCGAGGCGCTCGGCGGTGGCCGCGGCATCGTCGCGGCCCACCCGGGCGGCGTCGAAGGCGAGCTCCACGGTCCCCGGGGCCTCGCCCCCTCCGGGACGGTGGCAGACGAGCTTCAGCGTGAAGCGCTCGCTGCAGACGGCTTGGCCGACCCAGCGCCAGGCGAGCCCGCCGGCACGACGATCGGCTGGCAGCGGCAGGCTCTCGAAGGCGAAGGGCGCGAAGGGGGGCGGCGGCGTGCCCTGCACCGCCTGGTTCCAGGCGAAGTACTCCTGCCAGTCCCGGTGCTCGTCGAGGACGGTCCCCACCTGCCCGGCCAGATCGGCGAACGGCTGGCCGCCGGCGAGGCGGCGGCGCACCGGAAGCCAGCGCGCCAGCGGCCCCACGGCGTCGGCCAGCTCGGCGTAGCGCCGGCCGTCGAAGGCCGTGGCCACCACGGCGTCGGCCTCGCCGGTGAGGCGCCACAGCACCACCTGCCAGGTGGCCAGCAGCACCGCGTCCGGGGAGGTGCCGCAGCCCCGGGCCAGGGCGGCGACCCGGGCGCCGTCGAGGGGTACGGCCACCGTCTCGGGTCGGAAGCCGCCGCCATCGGCCGGCGCCGCGAACGGCAACGCCGGCTGCGGCACGGTGATTTCCTGCTGGCGCCAGTGGTCGCGCCCGGCGGCCCGCTCCTCGGACTCCAGCAGGTCGTTCTGCCAGGCCGCCAGGTCGGCGTACTGCAGCGCCTCGGCACCGGCGTCCCCCTCAGCAGCGGCGTCCCCCTCGCCCCCGGCCGACGCGGCCACCAGGCCAGCCAGCTCCGCCACCAGGTTGTGCAGGGTCGCGGCATCGCCGCACAGCACCGGCAGCCGCAGCACCAGCAGGTGCCGTTGCGGCGCCAGGGCGGCGAGGGTGGCGTCGAGGACCGGCTCCCCCTCGGCCCGCGGCAGCGGGGCGGAGCTGGCGGCGAGGCTCGCCGCCAGGGCCGTTTCGACATCGGCCCCGGCGCCGGGGTCCAGCTCGCGCAGCGCCGCCGCGCCGCGCTCGGCGACCACCTGCAGCGGGGCGGTCATGCCCGGAAGGCTGCGGAAGCTGGTGCGCAGGATCTCGTGCCGCGCCACCAGCCGGCCGAGGGCGGCACGCAGCCACGCCGCTTCGAGGGGCCCCTCCAGGAGCACCGCCCCCCAGGCCGTGTACGGCGCCGGCTCGCCCGCGGCGAGAGACCACGGGCGCGCCTGCTGCGGAGAGAGGGGAAAGCCGTCGATCATCGCGCCGACCCGACCGTTTCCAGCCCGAGGCCCCGCGCCGCGGCGTCGGACTCCTCCCGCGAGCACGGCTCGGCCATGCCGACCACCACCAGCCGCTCGCCGGCGTAGGGCTGGCGGGCGTGGGCCACCGCCATGTTGTCGAGCATCAGCACGTCGCCCTCCTGCCAGGGAAAGACGATGGTCTCCTCCTGGTAGAGCCGGCGCAGATCGTCGAGAACCTCCGCCTCGATGGGGGTACCGTCGCCGTAGTAGGTGTTGTAGGGCAGGTCCTCCTCCGGGAACTCGGCGAGCAGCGACTCGCGCACCTGGGGATCGAGGGTCGAGACGTGGAAGAAGGTGGCGTGGTTGAACCACGCCGGCTCGCCGGTGCGCGGATTGACCGCCACCGCGTCGCGGACCTGCCGGGTGCGCAGCCGGTCGCCGCCCTTCCACTCGGTCTCGATGCCCTTGTCGCGGCAGTAGCGGTCCACCTCCGCCGGGTCGTCGGTCTGGAAGGCGTTCTGCCAGCGCAGGCCGAAGCCGTCGTTGTAGTTGCGCACGTAGAGCACCTTGCGCTCGGCGAAGCGCTGGCGCACCGCCGGGTCCACCCGCTGGTAGATCCGGCAGGTGTCGGCGATGGGCGTCTCGCCGCCGCGCTCCGGCGCCTTCAGGCAGCAGAAGTAGATCTTCAGCGGCCAGGTCACCCAGTAGGTACCCTCGTTGTGCAGGAAGATCCGCTGGTCCGACGGGTAGTCCGTGGAGGTGTACACCTGCTCGCCGACCTCGTGGCGAGGCGACGAGCGGTCCCGGTACTCGAGGCGTTCGCCGTCGGAGCTGGCCTCGACGAAGCCCTGGAACTCGTCCACGGTGCGCACGCCGAAGCCGCGAAACAGCAGCGCCCGGTGGGCGAGCAGCAGCTCGTCGACCTGGCGCCGGTTGCTGTGCGCCCAGGCGGCCAGGTCCATGCCCGGCACCGAGGGCTCCACCAGCACCGGCATGGGGCGGTCGGCCAGGAGCGGCCGTGTGCGCACCAGTGCCTCCTCCGACACGCTTACCGTCTTGCGCCGCAGGGCGCCGAAATCCTTCAGGCTCGGTAGGTTGTTCATGGTTCTCCTTGTCATGGCCCGTCGGCCGGCGCCAGAACCCTCTGGCGAAGGCCGCGCAGCAGCAGGGCATCCTGGTTCTCGAATCGTCGTGCCTCGGTGCGCCGCTTCTCGGCCTGGCGCGCCTGGAGGGCGGCGCCCAGCTCGGACAGCCGGGCGCCGGGGTCCTCGGCGGCGGCGGCCAGCAGATCGGCGTAGGAGGCGGCAAGCCGCGCGGCGGTGGCGGGGGTGAACAGGTCCCGGTCGACCTCCACGGTGCCGGCCAGGCCGTCGGCCGTCTCGGCGAGGTCGAGCACGAGGTCGAACTTCGCGGTGCCGCCGTCGGTGCGCAGCGGCTCCATCGCCAAGCCCTCGCGACCGTCCTCGCCCTCTCCGGCCGGGGTTGTCGGCACGTTCTGGAACGAGAAGACCACCTGCACCAGGGGCGTGAAGCCGAGGTCGCGCCGCGGCCGCAGCTCCTCGACCAGGCGTTCGAAGGGCACGTCCTGATGGGCGTAGGCCCCGAGGGCCACCTCCCGCACCTCGGCGAGCAGGGCACGGAACGGGGGATCGCCGGCGAGGCTCGTGCGCAGGGCCAGCAGGTTGGCGAAGAAGCCGATCAGGCCCTCCGTCTCCAGGTGGTGACGGTTGGCGACGTTGGCGCCGATCACCAGGTCGTCCTGGCCACTCAGGCGATGGAGCAGGGCGGCGAAGCCGGCCAACAGCACCATGAACAAGGTGGCCCCCTCGGCGCGGCCGAGCCGGCGCAGGTCGTCGCGCAGCCCCGGGTCCAGCCGGAAGCGGTGGCGCACTCCGCGGTGCCGCTGCACCGCCGGGCGCGGGTGGTCGGTGGGGAGGCGCAGGCGCTCGGGGCAGCCGGCGAGGTGACGGCGCCAGTAGGCGAGCTGGCGCTCCAGGGTCTCGTCGTCGAGCCAGCGGCGCTGCCAGGCCGCGAAGTCGCCGTACTGCACCGGCAGATCCGGCAGCGGCGAGGGTTTCCCGGCGGCGAAGGCGCGGTAGAGAACCGCCAGCTCGCGCACGAAGACGGCCAGCGACCAGCGGTCGCCGATGACGTGGTGCAGGCAAACGACCACCGCGTGCTCGCTGCGCGTTTCGCTCCCGGCCGTGCGCAGCAGCGTCACCCGCAGCAGGGGGCCCCGCGCCAGGTCGAAGGGCCGGCGGCCGAGCCGGCGCACCTGCGCCGCCTGCTCCGCCTCGCGCCGCGCCGGGTCGAGGGCGGCGAGGTCGATCACCGGCAGCGGCGGCGGCCCGGCGGCGCTCAGCACACGCTGCATCGGCTCGCCGCCGGCCGCCGGGAACACGGTGCGCAGCGCCTCGTGGCGGCGCACCAGCTCTCCGAGGGCGGCGGCCAGCGCTACCGGGTCCAGCGGACCGACGAGACGCACCGCGGCAGTGAGGTTGTAGAAGGCGCTGCCCGGCTCGAGCTGGTCGAGGAACCACAGCCGCCGCTGGGCGAAGGACACCGGCAGGTCGCCGTCCCGCGGCACCCGCTCCATCGGCGGCAGGCGGAGACCCTCGCCGGCGCGGCGGGCGGCGTCGATGTAGGCCGCCATGGCGGCCACCGTGGGCGCCTCGAACAGGGCGCGCAGCGGCAGCTCGACGGCGAACAGCCGGCGCAACCGCGAAACCGCCTGGGTCGCCAGCAGGGAATGACCGCCGAGGTCGAAGAAGTGGTCGTCGGCGAGCGCCCCCGGCCGGCCCAGCACCTCGGCCCAGACGCCGGCCACCACCTCCTCGGTGGGGGTGCGCACGGGCACCGCCCCGGACGCCCCCGGCAGGTGCGTGGTGTCGAGCTCGGGCAGCGCCCGGCGGTCGAGCTTACCGTTGGGGGTGCGCGGCAGGGCCGGCAGCGCCACCAGGGCCGAGGGCACCATGTACTCCGGCAACGTCTCGCGCAGGAAGGCTCGCAGGGCCGCAACGTCGCCCCGGGCGCCGTCGCGCCAGGCGAGGAACCCCACCAGCACGGAATAGTCGCGGGCATCACGGCGCACCACCACCGCCGCCTCGCGCACCGCCGGGTGGGCGCCGAGTCGCGCCTCGATCTCCCCCGGCTCCACCCGGAAGCCGCGCACCTTCACCTGGTGGTCGACGCGGCCGAGGAAGGCGAGGGTGCCATCCGGGCGGTGGCGGGCGAGATCGCCGGTGCGGTACAGCCGCTCGCCACGACGACGGCCGAAGGGGTCCGGCACGAAGCGCTCGGCGGTGGCCCGGGGTTGGCCGTGGTAGCCGCGCACCACGCCGACGCCGCCGATGGCGAGCTCCCCGGGCACGCCGGCCGGCACCGCCTCGCCGCGCGCGTCGAGCAGGTGGACCCGGGTGGCGGCCAGGGGCCGCCCGAGGGGTACCGGCCCGTCCTCGCCACCGACGCGGTGGAGGGTCGACCAGATCGTGGTCTCGGTGGGGCCGTAGACGTTCCACAGCGCCGCGGTGCGGCCGCGCAGCTCGGCGGCGAGGGCCGGCGGCAGGGCCTCGCCGCCGCACAGGGCGCACAGCCCGCGCGTCCCTGCCCAGCCGGCGTCGAGCAGGAGCTGCCAGGTGGCGGGGGTGGCCTGCAGCAGGGTGGCGCCGCAAGCGGCGAGGCGGCACAGCAGGGCCTCGCCGTCGCTCGCCGTGTCGCGATCCGCCAGCTCCACGCGGGCTCCCACCGCGAGCGGCAGGAACAGCTCGAGCACGGCGATGTCGAAGGCCAGGGTGGTCACCGCCAGCAGCACGTCGCCGGGTCCCGCCGCCAGCTCCCGTGCCATGCAGCGCAGGAAGCTCACCACCCCGCGGTGGGGCACCTCCACGCCCTTCGGCCGGCCGGTGGAGCCGGAGGTGTAGATGAGGTAGGCGAGGCTGTCGGGATCGATGGCGGCAGCCGGCGGCTCGGCGCTCTCGGCGGCGACCTGTCGCCGGATCGCGTCGAGGCGCACGATCTCGGGGCCCGGGCCGCGTCCGGGGCCGCCTCCCGGACCGGCACCCCTGCCCGCCCGGTCCGCCACCGCCGGCTCCGCCAGCAACCCGCCGGCCGTGAGGACCAGGGCAGCGCCGGCGTCCGCCAGCACCAGGCTCGACCTCTCCGCCGGGAAGGCGGGGTCGAGGGGCACGTAGGCGCCCCCCGCCTTGAGCACCGCGAGCACCGCCACCACCATCTCCGCCGAGCGCTCGAGGCACACCCCCACCCGCACCTCCGGGCCGACGCCGCGGCGCACGAGCCAGCGGGCCAGGCGGTTGGCCCGGCGGTCGAGCTCGCCGTAGCTCAGCGCCTCGCCGCCGGCAGCGAGGGCCGTGGCGTCCGGGCGCCGCCGCACCTGCTCCTCGAAGGGCCGGTGCATCGCGACGCCGCCATCCAGGGCCGGACCGGAGTCGTTCCACTCCCAGAGAAGCTGGTGGCGCTCGGCGGGGTCGGAAAGGGGCAGCCGCGACAGCGGACGGCCCGGATCCGCCGCCGCCGCGCGCAGCAGGGTGCGGTACTGGACCAGCAGGCGCGCCGCCGTGGCCGGCAGGAACAGGTCCCTCGCCAGCTCCAGCTCCAGTCGCAGCGAGCCGGGCCGCTCGATGGCGGTCAGGGTGAGATCGAACTTGGCGGCCCCCTTCGGCGTGGGCAGCGGCGCCACCCGCAGGCCGGCCAGGCGCTCCACCGCGCGGCGCCCCGTCTTGAGGGTGAACACCACCTGGAACAGGGGCTGGCGGTTGAGGCTGCGCTCGGGCTGGAGCTCGTCGACCAGCCGCTCGAAGGGCAGCTCCTGGTGCTCGTGGGCCGCCAGCGTCACGTCGCGCACCCGCGCCAGCAGCTCGGTGAAGGATGGATCACCGCCGCAATCGGTGCGCAACACCACGGTGTTCTGGAACAGCCCGATCAGTCCCTCCAGCTCCACCCGGTCGCGATTGACCGCCGGGGTGCCGACGGCGACGTCGGTGCGGCCGCTGAGGCGGGCGATCAGGGCCTGGAAGCCGGCCAGCAGCAGCATGAAGGAGGTGACGCCGTGGCGGCGGGCGAGGGCCGCCAGGGCAGCGGCGTCGGCGCCACCCAGCTCGAGCGCCACCGTGGTGCCCCGGAAGGTGGGCCGAGCGGGCCGTGGGCAATCCGTCGGCAGCTCGAGGTCGGCGGCCAACCCGGCGAGCTGGCGGCGCCAATAGCCGAGCAACCCTTCGAGGCGGGCTCCCGAGAGGACCTGGCGCTGCCACCGCGCGAAGTCGGCGTACTGCACGGGGAGCGGCGGCAGCACGGGCAGCGGCGCCAGCCCGGGCGCTCCCTTCCCCGCCGGCCCGGCGGCGGCGAGCAGCACCCCCAGCTCGCGCACGAAGACCTCGAAGGACCCGCCGTCGCTCACGATGTGGTGCATCGTCAAGAGCAGCCGGTGGACGCCGGGCTCCTCCACCAGCAGCGTGAGGCGCAACGGCAGGTCGGCCGCCAGATCGAAGGCGCGGCGCGCCTCGGCCCGGGTGAGGCGGGCGGCCTCGCGGCGGCGGAGGGTCGACCCGAGCCCTGCGAGGTCGACCACCGGCACCGGGAAACCGGCCGCCGCCGGCAGCGCCACCTGCAGCGGCTCGCCGTCGAAAGCCGGGAACAGGGTGCGCAGCACCTGGTGGCGGCGCACGATCTCCGCCACCGCGGCACGCATCGCCGCCACCCGCAGCGGCCCCTCCAGGCGCACCGCCAACGGGATGTTGTAGAGCGGGTTGCCCGGCTCGAGCTGGTCGAGGAACCACAGCCTCTGCTGCGCGAACGACAGCGGGTTGCGACGGGCGAGCAACGCCCGTTTCTCCCGCGGCAGGGCCGCGATCCGCTCGACGACGGGGTGGGTCACTCGGCCGTCGCTCCGCCGCGGCCGGTGCCGGGGCCGGCGCCGGCCAGGCGGCCCGCCTCCTCGTCGCAGAGCAGCTCCAGCTCGGCGAGCTGGCGCTCGATGTCGTCGTCGCCGGTCCCCGGCACCGGCCCGGCGAGCCGGGGGCCCTCGCCGTCCTCGCCGCCGCCGCCGGCGAGGACGGCGTCCACCGCCGCCGCCAGGGCCGCCACCGTGGGCGCCTCGAACAGCACGCGCAGCGGCAGATCCACCTGTAGCGCCTCGCGCTGGCGCGAGAAGACCCGGGTGGCCAGCAGCGAGTGGCCGCCGAGCTCGAAGAAGTTGGCGTCGACGCTCACCCGGTCGTGGCCCAGCACCTCGGCCCAGATCCGGGCCATCACCTCCTCGGTGGGCGTGCGCGGAGCCACGTGCTCGCGGCGCGCCCGCTCGCGCGCCTCGTCGAGGGACGGGAGCGCGGCGTAGTGGATCTTGCCGTTGAGGGTCAAGGGGAGCCGCTTGAGGTGGACGAACAGGTTCGGCATCGTCTCCTCGAGGATGCTGCGGCGCAGCTCCTCGCGAAGCTCGGCGACCTCGATCTCGTGTCGCGACACGTAGTAGGCCACCAGCACGTCGCGGCCGTTGCCGTCGCGGGCGAGGGTCACGACGCTGTCGCGCACCTGGGGCACCCGGTTGAGGGCCAGCCGGATCTCGTTGAGCTCCACCCGGAAGCCGTGGTACTTCACCTGGTCGTCGGCCCGGCCGAGGAACTCGATGCTGCCGTCCGGCAGCCGCCGGGCGAGATCCCCGGTGCGGTAGCGCCGGCCCCCGGGCTCCGGCGAGAAAGGATCGGGGAGGAAGCGGTCGGCGGTCAGGCCCGGGCGGCGGAAGTACCCCCGGGTCACCGGCTCTCCGCCCACGAACACCTCCCCGGCAACCCACTCCGGCACCGGTTCGCCGCGCCGGTCGAGGAGCACCACCCGGGCATTGGCGATGGGGCGGCCCAGGGGCACCGAGGCGCAGCGCGGGTCCAGACCGCCGGGCTCGACCCGGTGGGTGAGCACGCCCACCGTGGTCTCCGAGGGGCCGTAGTGGTTGTACACCACGCAGTCCGGCGCCCGGCCCGCCAGCTCCTCCACCCACGCCGGCCGCGACGCCTCGCCCCCGAGCACCAGGCGTCGCGCCGGCAGGGCCAGCTCCGGCCGGGGCTGGTCGAGCAGCGCCTCCAGGTGGCTCGGTACGATCTTCAGGCAGTCGATGCCGTGGGCGGTGAAGTACTCCCCCACCGCCTGGGCATCGGCCAGGCGGTCCAGCGACAGCACGTGGAGGCAGCCTCCGGTCGACAGGCTGGGGAAGATCGCCGTGTTGCCGAGGTCGGCGGCGAAGGTCGACACGTTGGCGTAGGAGGCTCCGGCCGGCAGGTCGAGCCGCTCGGCGACGGAGGTCACGTAGTTGACGAGCTGGCGGTGCTCCACCGCCACCCCCTTGGGCCGGCCGGTGGAGCCGCTGGTGAAGACGACGTAGGCCAGGTTGCCCGCCGCGGCGCCGGATTCGACCGGCGCTGAGCTCTCGAGCGCCACCCGGTCCCAGTCGTCGTCGATGCGCAGCCGGCGGCCCGGCCAGCCGGCCAGCCGCTCCTCGACGGCCGCCTGCACCAGCACCACCGGCGCCTCGACGTCCTCGAGCAGGAAGCCGAGGCGCTGGGGCGGCTGCCACGGCTCCAGCGCCACGTAGGCGCCGCCGGCCTTCATCACGCCGAGCAGAGCAACCACCAGCTCGGCGCCGCGGTCCATGCACAGGGCCACCGGCACGTCCGGCCCGACGCCGAGGCCCTGCAGGTGGCGGGCGAGCTGGTTGGAGCGCTCGTCGAGCTCGGCAAAGGTGATCGAGGTTCCCTCGAACACCACCGCCGGCGCCGCCGGCGTGCGCCGTGCCTGGGCCTCGAAGAGGTGGTGGAAGCAGGCCTCCCGCGGAAAGTCGGCAGCCGTGGCGTTGACCTCCACGAGCAGGTGCCGGCGTTCGGCCGCGCCGAGCAGGTCGAGGGCCTCGATGGGTGCCTCCGGCATCGCCAGGGCGCTCTCCAGGCAGACGATCCACCGGGCGAGCAGGCGCTCGGCGTCGGCGGCATCCACCCGGGAGGCGTCGTGGTGGAGGGTCGCCCGGAGGGCATCGCCCCGGCGCTCGCAGGCGAGGCGCAGAGCGAAGCGCTCCGTGGTCACCTGCCTGCCGACGATGCGCCAGCGCACGCCAGTCCCGCCGACCTGGGCCGGCTCCTCGGCGAGCTCGAAGGCGGCCGGCAGGGCCGCCTCGCCGGCGCCGTCGGAGCCCTCCCCGGCGAAGCCGTCGGCGTGCTCCCAAGCGGTATCGCGGGCCTGGCGCAGCATCTCGACGAGATCCGCCAGGCGGTGATCCCGCACCGGACGCACCCGCACCGGCAGCCAGCGGGCGAAGGGACCCAGGGCGTGTTCGAACATCTCGTGACCGCGGCCGTCCTCCGCCAGCGCCACCGTGGTCGATTCGGCACCGGTGGTGCGCCACAGCAGCGCGTGCCAGGCAGCCAGCAGCACCAGGCCGAGGTCTGCCCCGAGGCGCGCGGCGAGGGTCTCCGCCGCCGCCACGGTGGCGGGCTCCAGGCGGCGGCTCACCGCGTCCGGCGAGAACGGCGCCGCGCCCGGCCGCTCCCAGGGCAGACGCCAGCCGGCGGCGGCGGCGAGCTCGCGCTGCCAGTGCTCGCGGCTCTCGGCCTCGGCGTTCTCCAGCAGCGAGCTCTGCCACTCGGCGAACTGGACGTAGCGCACCGCCGGCGCCTCGCCGGCCTCGCCGGCATGAACGGCGGCCAGGTCGTGGACCAGGTTGTCCAGGGTGCGGCTGTCGGCGCACACCGGCGGCAGGGCGAGCAGCAGCAGGTGGCGGCCCGGCCCGGCCGGCAGCAGGCGGGCCGAGAGCACCGGGCCGGTGGCCGGGTCGAAGGATGCACCGTCGCGCAGCAGCTCGGCGATGCGCTCGGCGGTGGGCTCCTCGGCGGCGGCGGCCGCGGCCGTCTCGTCGCTCCAGGCGGCGGCGCCGGATTCGGCCATGGCCTGCACGGGGAAGCGCATGCCCGGCAGGCGGTGGAAGCTGGTGCGCAGGATCTCGTGGCGCGCCACCACGCCGTCGAGGGCCCGGGCCAGCGCGGCGGGCACCACCTCCCCTTCCAGCAGCACGGCGCAGCGGGCGCCGTAGGCACCACCCTCGCCACGCCACGCCTGCCAGGCCCGTCGCTGCTGCGGCGACAGTCGAAATCCCTGCAGATCCTCGAACGACATCCGTTGCTCCGTTCCCATGGTTGTGCCCGCGCTCACGACGTCAGCTTCCAGCTCCGCACCTCGTCCACCAGCTCCGCCAGGTAGCCCTGCTGGAGCGCCGCCTTCTCCTCCGCGGGGACCGAGGCGATCTCCAGCGTCAACATGCGGTTGGCGCGCTCCATGTACCGCTTGAACTGATCGAGGGAGACACCCTTGCCGAGCAGGTAGGGGATGTACCAGAAGTCGAAGGACCACTGGGGCAGCCACTGGGAATCCTCGATGGTGAGGATCATCCGCTCGATATGGTCCATCGCCTCGAGGCTGTCCATCGAGTCGTGGGTCCACACGAAGCCGTCGCCCGTGATGCCGTACTTTTCCTTCTGCTGGTGGATCGGAGTACCGGCTTCGTTGTACCACATTTGCGCACGGAAGTAATCCACCTTGTTCTCGCGGATGAACTCCACCGTCTCGGCCACCGTGGCGGCGCTCTCGCCGGGGAAACCGACGATGAACGAGCCGAAGGTGAGGATGCCGTGGCGGCGCAGCATCTCGATGCCGCGGCGGTAGTGGTCGGCGCTCGCCTTCTTGTTCATGTTCTCGAGCACCGACGGCGAGCCCGACTCGATGCCGAGGAAGACCCCCTTGCAGCCGCTGGCGGCCATCAGCTCCACCGCCTCCTCGTCGGAGTTGCTGCAACGGAAGTAGGAGAACCAGTTGAAGCCGTACTGCTTGCGGATCATCAGCCGGCAGATGTCCTTGAAGCGCGGCAGGGGCACGTTGAAGGTGTCGTCGATGAACACCACGTTGCGCACGTTGCCCCGGGCGTGCATCGAGTCGAGCTCGCGCTCGATGGCCTCGAGGCTCGCCAGGGTGAGCTTTCCGGCCCGGGTGGGGTAGTTGCAGAAGGCGCACTTGAAGGCGCAACTGCGTGCCGTGCGGGTCTGGAGGGTGGCACCGAGATCGTCGCTCGACAGCTCCAGCCAGTCGATGGTGTGTTCCTCGAGGGAGTTGCCCTCCGGCTCCACCGGGTTGGTGACGAGAGCGCCGTCGGCATCGAAGTAGAGGATGTTGGGCACGGCGGATAGGTCGCCGCCGGCGGCCAGGGCCTCGACGATGAGCCCCAGGGTGTGCTCGCCCTGGGAGTCGTTGACGTAGATGTCGGCCCCCAGGTCGCGCAACGCGGAGGTCAGCTCCTCGCCGGAGTAGTTGCGGGCGTGGTTGGCGATCAGCGGCCCGCCGACGACGATGGGCACCCGCTCGTTGTGCTCGCGGATGAACTCCACCATCTCGTTGACCGGGAAGTTCCAGACGTAGAAGGTGGTGGTGATGGCGACGCAGCCCGGGTCGCCGGCGAGCAGCTCGGCCAGCCGGTCCTTCTCGTACTGGAACAGGTTCACGTAGTCGGCGCTGCGGCCCCGGCGCCGCAGCGCGTTGGTCAGGTAGGCGGCGGCGAGGTTGGGAATCTCCCCCGACTTGAAGGGCGCCGCGCCCACGCCGTCGCCGCCGCCGTGGGCGCGCTCCCAGGCGAAGTTCATCAGGTCGACGTAGTTGAGCTTGCAGCCGTCGATCTCGACGAAGCTGGTCTTCAAGTCACGGTACGCCTCGGAGTCCTCGCCGTACTGGCGCAGCAACCCCGCATAGCGCTCGAAGGGTGGGTCGTTGTACCCGATCACCACGCAGTCCAACCGGTTTCGCGTCGTCATCTCTAGCCTGTCTCCTCGTTGGTGCCGCGGCTCAGGCCGAAGCGTGGTGCAGCTCGGCGCAGCGCACGGTGTCGACGGAGACCATGTCGCCCATGGCCACCAGGATCTTGCGGGGGCCGGCGAAGGGGTACCGGCCGTGGGCGGTCAGCATGTTGTCGACCAGTACCAGGTCCCCCTTCTGCCACGGGAAGGTCACCGCGTTGCGGCGGTACAGCTCGACGATCTCCAGCACCAGCTCGTCGGGAATCGGCGAGCCGTCGCCGAAGTAGACGTGGCGCGGCAGGTCCTCGACAGCGAACAGCTCGAGCAGCGGACCCCGATCCTCCTCCGGCAGGCAGGCGATGTGATGGGCCTGGATCTGGTTGAAGAACACCTTGGCCCCGGTGCGCGGGTGGCGGGCCACCGCCGGGCATACCTTGCGGGTGCGCAGGCCGCCGTCGGCCTTCCACTCGCACGCGATGTCGGAGCGCCGGCACCAAGCCTCCACCTCCGCCCGGTCGGAGGTGTGGAAGAAGTCGCGCCAGTCGACGTCGAGGCCCGGCGTGTAGTTGCGCACGTACATCACGCCGAGCCGCTCGAAGCGGTCCCGCACCTCGGCATCGAGCAGCTCGTAGATGCGGCGGCAGTCGACCAGGGGCGTCTCGCCTCCTTCGAGCGCCGGCTGCACGCAGAGGAAGAGCTGGCGCAACGGCCAACTGTCGAGCTGGGAGCTCTCGTTGTGGAACCAGATGGTGCGGTCTGGCGGATAGGGGGTGGAGGTGTAGACCTTTCCCGTCACCGCGTCGTGGGGCAGGTCGCCGTACTCGTCGAACAGCTCGCCGGCCACCGCCTTGGCCACTGCCTCGAACCGCTCGGCGGTGTCGACGCCGAAGCCGCGGAACAGCACTGCCCCGTGCTCGTGGAGCCGGGCTTCGAGCACCTCGTGGTTGCCCGCCACCCACTCCGCGAGGTCCACCGCCTCGGCAGCCGGCCGCACCATCAGCGGCGCGGCGGCACCGGGCACACCGGGGAGCGGCTCCATCTCGACCAGCCGGCTGCGCGAGAGCTGGACGGCCGCCGGCTCCACGTTCATGAACTTGGCGAAGTCCGCCTGCTTGCGCTGCTTCTTCTCGGTCACGTCTTGCTTCCTTTCGCTCTCGGCGAGATGTTCGAGCTGGCTCAACCGCGCCCCCGGCCGCTCGGCGACGCTCGCCAGCAGCGTCGTGAGGTGCCGCGTCAGGGTGCGGATGCCGGGGGCATCGAAGAGGTCGGTGCTGTACTTCCAGGTGGCCTCGAGGCCGTCGCCGGTCTCGACCAGTACCAGCACCAGGTCGAATTTCACGGTGCGGTTGTCGATCTCCAGCGCCTCGAGCTCGAGCCCCGGCAGCTCGAGGCGCCGGCGGTCCGGGTTCTGCAGCACCAGCAGGTACTGGAACAGCGGCGCCCGGCCGGCGGTGCGCTCGGGCTGCAGCTCCTCGACCAGGCGCTCGAAGGGCAGCTCCTGGTGGGTGAAGGCGCCGACGGCGACCTCCCGCTCGCGGGCCAGCAGGTCGCGGAACGTCGGATCGCCGGCAAGGTCGGTGCGCAGCACCAGGACGTTGACGAAGAAGCCGATGAGCCGCTCCGTCTCCACCCGGTTGCGGTTCGCCACGTCGGTGCCGATGGCCACGTCCTCGACTCCCGTGTAGCGGTGCAACAGGGCCTTGAAGGCGGCGGCGAGCACCATGAACAGGGTCGCCCCCTCCGCCCGCCCGAGGTCGCGCAGGGCACGGGTGAGCTCGGCCGTCAGCCGGAAGCTGTGCTGCGCGCCGCCGTAGGACGGCCGCTCCGGCCGAGGGCGGGCGAAGGGGAGCTGGAGCTCCGGCGGCGGCGTGGCGAGGCGGCGCCGCCAGTAGGCCAGGTGGCCCTCGAGCACGTCGCCGGTGAGCCAGCGGCGCTGCCATGCGGCGTAGTCGGCGTACTGCACCGGCAGCGCTGGCAGCGGCGAAGGCTCGCCGCGGGAGAACGCCGCATAGAGGACCGCCAACTCCTGCGTCAGGACGCCCATCGACCAGGCGTCGCTGACCACGTGGTGGATGTCGAACAACAACAGGTGTTCGGCCGGATCGCGATGCACCAGGGCGGCGCGCAGCAACCGGCCCGCCGCGAGATCGAAGGCCCGGCGGCCCCAGCGCCGCAGCAGGCGCTCGGATTCCGCCGCCGCGACAGGCTCCGGCACGCTCCCGAGATCGATCCTCGGCAGCGGCACCGGCCGTGCCGGCTCCACCACCTGAAACGGCTCGCCACCGGCCTCCCGGAGACTCGTGCGCAGCGCCTCGTGACGACGAACGATCTCTGTCAGCGCCCGCTCCAGGGCGGCTGCGCCGGTGGCCCCCAGGGGGCCGCGAAGCCGCAGCGCCCGCGGCACATTGAAGGCGCAGCTCTGGGGATCGAGCTGCTGGAGGAACCACAGGCGCTGCTGGGCGAAGGACAGCGGCAGACGCCCACGACGCCCCACCGGAACCAGGGGTGGAGCGGCACCCCGCTCGCCGGCGCCGAGGGCGGTCTCGACCCGCCGGGCCAGGCCGGCCAGGGTGGCGTCCTCGAACAGCGTGCGCAGCGGCAGCTCGATGCGGAACGCCTCCTGAATCCGGGCGGCGAGGCGGGCGGCCAGCAGGGAGTGGCCGCCGAGAGCGAAGAAGTCGTCGGCGGGGCCAATCTGCTCGACGCCCAGGATCCGGCTCCAGATCGTCGCCAGCAGCGCCTCCACCGGACCCAGGGGCCGGTCTCCCCCGCCGCTCGCCGACGCCTGCTCGGGCTGCGGCAGGGCGGCGCGGTCGAGCTTGCCGGTGCGGGTGCGGGGCAGGCCAGGCAGCGCCACGAACCAGGAGGGCACCAGGGCCTCCGGCAGGTGTCGGCGCGCGAGCTCGCGCAGCGCCGCGGGCGCCGGCTCGTCGCGCCCCGCCGGCACCCAGTAGGCTGCCAGCGCCTCGCGCACCGGCACCACCGCCACCTCCCGCACCGCCGGGTGGGCGGCGAGCACCGCCTCGATCTCGTCGAGCTCCACCCGGACGCCGCGCACCTTGACCTGGCGGTCGCGGCGGCCGAGAAACTCGAGCTCGCCGCCGCCCCCCCAGCGCACGAGGTCGCCGGTGCGGTAGAGCCGCGCCCCCGGCGTCCCGCCGGGAAACGGATCGGGCAGGAACCGCTCGGCGGTGGCCGCCGGCCGGCGGTTGTAACCGCGGGTCACCCCGGCGCCGGCGATGGCCAGCTCGCCGGCCACTCCCACCGGCAGCGGAGCGCCCCCCGCGTCGAGCACGTAGAAACGCACGTTCTGGATCGGCCGCCCGATGGGCGCCGGACCGCCCTCCCCCGCCGCCGCCGGCAGGCGCCAGAAGCTGGAGGTCATGGTGCATTCGGTGGGGCCGTACTGGTTGACCACCGCGACGGCGGGGCCGAACAGGCGGCAGGCGGCGGCGCCGTCGGCCCGGTGGAGGACCTCCCCGCTCAGCACCAGAGTGGCCAACGGCACCCACGGCAGCTCCCCCTCCGGCACCGAGCGCACCAGCTCCCGGAACAGGGTCGGTACCATGCCGAGCACCGTGTCGACGCCGTGGCGCCGCAGGGCCGCCAGCAGGGCCCGTGGATCCCGCGCCTCGGCCTCGGCCGGCAGCACCACCCGGCCGCCGGCCGCCAGCGGGCCCAGGGTGTCGCGGATCGAAGCGTCGAAGAACGGCGCCGCCACCTGGAGCACCACGCTGTCGGGGCCAACGCCGTACTCGCGCAGCACGAAGTCGAGGTAGTTGGCGGCGCCGCCGTGGGTGCTGAGCACGCCCTTCGGCCGGCCGGTGGTGCCGGAGGTATAGGTGACGTAGGCGAGGCCCGCGGGGTCGACCCGGACCTCGGGCCGGTCCTCCGGCGCCGCCGCCAGGAGGGCCGCATCGCGGTCGAGGAGGACTACCGCCCGCCCGGCCGAGGCGGCGGCGGGCAGGGCGGCCAGCAGGCGCTCCTCGCTCACCAGCACCCGGGCTCGGGCGTCGTCGAGCACGAAGGCGAGCCGCTCCCCCGGCGCCGCGAGGTCCAGCGGCAGGGCGGCACCGCCGGCCTTGAGCACGGCGAGCAGGGCGGCGACCAGGTTCGGACCGCGCTCCAGGGCCAGGGCCACCGGCACCTCCGGGCCGACCCCGAGGCGGCGCAGGTGGTGCGCCAGGCGGTTGGCCCGCCGGTCCAGCTCGCCGTAGGGCACGGTGACCTCACCGGCCACCAGGGCCACCGCCTCGGGCCGGCGCGCCGCCTGCTCCTCCACCCGGCGATGCAGGCCGGCCTCGGGCAGGTTTCCGCCGGACAGGGATACGTCGGGCAGGGCTTCGCCGGACCGAGCCTCGCCGGGAAGGGGCCGGGCGGTATCGTTGAAACCTTCCAGCACCAGCCGCCGCTCGGCCTCGCCGAGCAGCGCCAGGGTGGTGGCGGCGGCCTGTGGGCGGCGGACGGCGTCGGCGATCAGGGCGCTCCAGCCGGCGGCCAGCCGCTCGGCCGTGGCAGCGTCGCAGCGCGCCGGGTCGAAGCGCAGCGCGGCGGCGAGACCGTCGCCCCGGCGTCGGCACACCAGCTCCACCGCGAAGGGCTCGCCGAGCACCCGCTGCTCGAGCACCGCCACCCGCAGGTCCCGGACCACCGTCTCCGGCGCCCACTCGTCCCAGGCAAAGCCGGTGGACAGGCGCAGCGGCCCGTCGCCCTGGCCGGCGGCACCGGGGGCCTCCGGGTCGAAGGAGGTCTGCCAGCCGTCGGCCTCGCGGGCGGTGGCGGCGAGGCGGGCGGCAAGGGTGCCCAGGGTGGCGCGCGGATCGATCCCCACGCGCGTCGGCAGGCAGCGGGCGAAGGGACCGAGACCGTGGCGCAGATCCTCGTGGGGGCGGCCGTCGGCGGCGCGGCCCAGCACCACCTCGTCCTCGCCGGAGCGGCGCGCCAGCAGCAGCGCCCAGGCGGCGGCGGCGACGGCCGGCAGCGGCGCTCCGGCCGCCGCGGCGAGGGCCTCCAGGCCGGCCCGGGTGTCGGCGGCGAGGTCTACGGTCACCGTGTCCACCGCCCCCGTGTCTTCCGCCCCCGTGCCCGCGGCCCCCGTGCCCACCGCCCCGGCTACGGCTCCGGCCTCGCCCCGGCCGGCGAAGGGGAAGGCCTGGAGCGGCAAGGAGGCGAGGCCGAGGCCGCGCCAGTACGCCTGCGCCTCGGGGGCGGGCTCGTCTTCGAGCAGCTCGTTCTGCCACTCGGCGGCGTCGGCGTACTGCAGCACCTCGTCGTCGTCACCCCCGCCCTGGTTCGGCTCCGCGTACTCCCGGACCAGCTCGCCGGCCAGCAGGCGCAGGCTCCAGCCGTCGGCGCACAGCGCCGGCCAGCCGAGCAGCAGGGCGTGCCGGCGCTCGCCCAGGGCGACGAGCACCGCGCGGGGCACCAGGGCGGCGGCGCCGGGGCGGGCGTCCTCGCCGAGGCGGCGCTGCAGCTCGGCGCGCTGCTCGCCGGCGGCGAGGGGGGCGAGGTCCGCCGTCTCCAGGGCCGGCGTTTCGAGGGCCGGTGTTTCGGGGGCCGAGCCGCCCACCTCGCCGATGCGTTGCACCGGCAGCCGCACCCCGGGCATCCGTTCGAAGCCGGTGCGCAGGATCTCGTGGCGCGCGACGACCCGGCCGAGAGCCGCGGCGAGACGGGCGCGGTCGAGCTCGCCGTCGAGCCGGAGCACGAGCTGGGCGCGGCACGGGGCGCCCTCCTCGTGCAGCCGCCACAAGCGGCGCTGCTGCGGCGACAGCCGGAAGCCTTGCAGAACCTCGGTCACGGCGCCCTCAGGCCTCCAGCTCGCTCAGCCGCACGACACCGCCGCCCATCGCCACCAGCACCCGCCGCGGCGGGGTGAACGGCATGCGGCCGTGGGCGGTCAGCGTGTTGTCCAGCATCAGCACGTCGCCCTTCTGCCACGGGAAGGAAACCATTGAGTCGCGCACCACCTGGCGCACGTGCTCGAGCTCCGCCGGGTCCAGGGGCGAGCCGTCGCCGAAGTAGGCGTTGATCGGCAGCTCCTCCTCCGAGGTGGTGGCGAGCAGGGCGTCGGCGAGGTCGCCGAGGTTCGACGGGTGCCACTGGTCGACCTGGTTGAACCACACGGGCTCGCCGGTCTTCGGATGACGGATGGTGGCCGGACGCACCTGGCGGGTGGTCAGGCCGCCGTCGTCGCGCCAGCGGAAATCGATGCCGCCCTCGCGGCAGTAGGCCTCCACGGTGTCGCGGTCGGCGGTCTCGAACACCGTCTGCCACGACAGGCCGGCGCCGCGGTCGCCGTGCAGGTTGCGGGTGTAGAGGACGCCCTTCTCGGCGAAGCGGCTGCGCACCGCCGGGTCGATCTGCTGCCACACCTTGCGGCTGTCGGCGATCGGCGTCTCGCCGCCCTGCTGCGGCTCGACGTCGCAGTAGAAGAAGATCTTGCTCGGCCACTTGTGGGCGTAGGACAGCTCGTTGTGGAGCGACACGAAGTACTCCGCCGGGTACTCGGTGGAGGTGTAGACCTTGTCGCCCACCATCACCCGCGGCGACGAGCCCTCGACGTAGTTGGCGAGCTCCGGCGTCACCGTGTTGACGAAGCTCTCGAAGGCCGCGGGCGAGGCGACGGCGAAGCCGCGAAACAGGATGCCGCCGTGGACCAGCAGATCCCGCTCGACCTGCTCGGTGTTGCTGCGCACCCAGGCGGCGAGGTCCACGTCGTCCAGGTTGGGCCGCAGCACGAGGGGCAAGGTCGAGCCGTTGAGCGCTTCGCGGCGCACCAGCTCGTCCTGCGCGAGGTTGACGCTGCGGCGCCTGGTGATCTTGAGCTTCTTCAAGTTGGAGGTGCTCACTTCGTCCTGCCTGCTCATTCGCTTCTCCGTTTCTCGGGTGCTGAGGGCGTCCACCAGGACGCCGAGACGGGTATCGGGGGCGGTGACGGCGCGCTCGGCCAGCACCAGCAGCTCCTCGCGCAGCCGCGCCATGGTGGCTGCCTCGAAGAGGTCGGTCTTGTACTCGAAGGCGCCGGCCAGCCGGTCGCCGGCCTCCCCCATGTAGAGGGTGAAGTCGTACTTGGCCGTGCCATGCCGGACCGGCAGCCGCTCCAAGGTGAGCCCCGGCAGGGCAGCGGGGTCGGCGGGCGCGGCGTTCTGGTAGTTGAATACCACCTGGAACACCGGGCTATGGCCCGGATGGCGCTCGGGCCTGAGCTCCTCGACCAGCTTCTCGAAGGGCAGATCCTGGTGCGCGTAGGCACCCAGGGTGGTCTCGCGCACACGCGCCAGCAACTCACGGAACGTCGGATCGCCGGACAGGTCGGTGCGCAGGGCCAGGGCGTTGATGAAGTAGCCGATCATGCCGTCGAGCTCCGGCCGGCTGCGGCCTGCCACTGGCGCGCCGACCACCAGATCGAGCTGCCCGGTGAGGCGGTGGAGCAGCACCTGGAGCACGGCGAGCAGCACCATGAACGGGGTCGCTCCCTCGCGGCGGGCGAGCTCGCGCACGCGGGCCGACGACTCGGGCGTCAGGGCCACCGGCTCGATGGCCCCGCGGGCGCTCGGCCGTGCCGGGCGCGCCCGGTCGGTGCGCAGGTCGAGCACCGGAAGCGGCGGCGCGAGACGCCGGCGCCAGTAGCAGAGCTGGGCCGCCAGCAGATCCCCGGTGAGGTATCGGCGCTGCCAACCGGCGAAGTCGGCGTACTGGATCGGCGGTTCCGGCAGCGGCGAAGGCCGCCCTGCCACGAAGGCCCCGTAGAGGGCCGCCAGCTCGCCGATCAGCACGCCCGCCGACCACTGGTCGCCGACGATGTGGTGCATCGTGAACCAGGCGGCGTGTTGCTCGGCAGCCAGGCGCACCAGCAGCGCGCGCACCAGGGGGCCCCGGGCGAGGTCGAAGGGCCGCCGCGCATCGCGAGCGGCCGTGAGCAGCATCTCGGGCCGGCGACGCCCTGCCGGCAGGGCGGTGAGGTCCACCCACGGCAGCGGCCAGCGGCCCGGGGGCGCCACATGCTGCACCGGACCCTCGCCGAGCAGCGGAAAGCTGCTGCGCAGCGACTCGTGGCGACGCACCGTCTCGTCGAGGCTGCGCTGCAGCGCGCGGGTGTCGAGCCAGCCGGTCAGGAGCAAGCCGGCAGACTGGTTATAGAGCGGCGCGTCGGGCTCCAGGCGAGCCAGGAACCACTGGCGCTCCTGAGCGAAGGACAGCGGCAGGTCGCCGTCCCGCGGCAAACGCTCGATGGGCGGCAGCAGCGCGTCTCCACCGCCACCGAGCTGCGCCACGTGGGCCGCAATCCCGGCCACGGTGGGCTGCGCGAACAGCGTCGCGGGGGGCAAGTCCACGGCGAGCGCGGCGCGCAGCTCGCCGATCAGGCGCAGGGCGAGCAGCGAGTGGCCGCCGAGCTCGAAGAAATCATCGTCCAGGCCCACCCGGTCGATGCCCAGCAGCCGCTGCCAGATCTCCGCCACCGCCCGCTCGGTGCCGTCGCGCGGCGCCACGTAGACCGTCGACAGGTCCGGCCGCGGGTAGGCCCCGGACGACGCGGCCCCAGGCGACGCGGCCCCGGTCAACGCCGCCCCGGCCGCTGCGGCGGCCCCTACGGTCCCGCCGCCGGCGACGTGGCCGAGCGGATCCACCACCACCTCGCACCCTCCGTCCCACGCCAGAACCCGGTGAAGAACCTCCACCGCATGCTCGGGCTCGACCGGGACGCCGGCACTCCCCAGCCAGTGGATCGACACGGTGGGTCCGGCGCCCCGGGCGCTGCGGGCGTGGGCTGCGGCGTCGAGGGCCGCACCCGCGGCGGCGGCCACGAGGGGTTGCACGGCGAGCGGCCCGAGCATTGGGCCAGCGGTGGCCGCGGGAGCAGAGGCTGAATCCGGAGACCAGAAGGCCAGGAAATCGAGCTCCCCGCCGCCCAATGCCTCGCTCAGAACGGCGGCGCCCCGCACTCTGGCGGCATACGCCCGCTCGGCCTCGTCCCTGCCCTTGCCCGCGTCCTCGCCCTCGCCGTCCAGCGGGCCGTTCACGGCCTCGCCGGCGGCGTGCACGGCGCCGTGGATCGAGCCGAAGCTCTCCCGCGCCCGGGCCACCACCGCCGACACCTGCTCGGGGCTGGTGACGTCGGCGGTGGCGGTGAGCACCGCGGCACCGAGAGCCTCGAGCTCCTGCACCCGGCCCGGAGGCGCCGGGAACCGGTCGACGAGCACCAGCCGCGCACGGACCCGGCGCGCCAGGCCGCGAGCGACGGCGAGGCCCGTCTCGCCCCACGCACCGGTGACCATGTAGACACCCCGCCCACGCAGCACCGCGCCGCCGGCGGCCTCGTCGAACGGCCCCGCGACGAGCTCGCGAACCCAACGGCGGCCGTGGCGGTAGGCCACTACCGGATCAGCGGGCGGGGCGGTCATCTCGGCGGCGAGTCTGTCGGCAGCCAGCCCGTCGTCGGTCGCCATTCCGCCGGCGACCTCCGGGCCGAGGTCCACCGCCTGGCAGGTGAAGCCCGGCAGTTGGCCGGGGATCGCCGCGCAGGCTCCGAGCACCGCCACCTGCTCCGCCGTGAGGTCCTCGTCGCCGAAGACCGGCCGGGCGCCGGCGGTGAGCACCCGCAGGTCGATCGGCGCGCCGGAGGCGGCGGGATCGACGTTCGCGGCGAGCACCTGGACGAGGAGCAGCAGGCTGTCGAGGCCCGGAGGGAGGGGACCGTCCCCCGCCGCCTCCCGCCGGCCGCAGGACGCCGCAGCACCGAGGCCGCTGGCGTGGACCACGGTGCTCGGCATGTCTCCGGCAGCCCGCAGCACGGCCATCAACCGGTGGTGGTCGGCGAGCCGGCGGAGATCCATCCGGTAGCGATGCTCCCCGGCCGCGGTGAAGCCTTCCCCGGCCACCACCGAGACCACTCGCCGCCCGGTCTCGCGCAGACGCCGCACCAGCGCGGCACCGACGCCGGAGGCATCCTCCACCACCAGCCAGGTGCCGGTGTCCTCGCCGGCCGGGCGCGGCCGGGGCGACACCGTCTGCCGCCACACCGGGACCCGGATCCGGTCCGCCGGCCGGCGGTGCTCCGGCGCTGCCGGCACCGGGGAGGCGGCGGCCCGGGAGTCCTCGATCCAGTAGCGGCGCCCTTCGAAGGGGTAGGTGGGCAGCGGCACCCGCCGGCGCCGGCGCCGGTCGTGGAAGGCGGTCCAGTCCACCCGCGCGCCGGCCAACCACAGGCGGCCCAGCGTCGCCAGCAGGTGCCGGTGGACCGAGGCTCCCGGGGCCCCCTGCGGCAAGCCGGCGAGCGCGCCCGCGGCCTCGGCGCCCGGCCCCAGGGAACCGCCCGACCCCACCTCGAGAAGCACGGCCCCCATCTGCTGCAGGCTCTCCCAGGTGCCCTGGGGCCAGGATGCCGGCCGACCTAGCCGGGCCGCCCAGGCCGCGGCATCGGTGGCCTCCTCCGGGGAGAGCCAGGTACCGGTGGCGCCGGACATCAGCCGCAACCGGGGGGGAGCCAGGCGCAGGCGGCGCAGCGCGGCCTCCGTGGGGCGGGCGACCACCGAAAGGGCCTCCTCCAGCGAGAGCACGCCAGCCACGCAGGCGGCCACGAGCTCCCCCACCCCCTGGCCGACGACGCCCTCGGGCCGCAGCCCCCACGAGATCCACAGCCGCGCCAGGGCGTGCTGCACGACGAGCTGGACCGCGTCGAGCTGGATCGTGTCGCCGTCGCCGGCCGGCTCCGGGCCGCCGACGGGACCCCCGCCGTGGAGGACCGCCTGGAGGTCGATTCCGAGCAGCGGCCCCAGGATGCCGGCGCAACGGTCGATCTCGGCCCGCAGCACCGGCTCGGCGGCGGCCAGTTCTGCCGCCATCGCGGGGTACCCACCGCTCCGCCCCGGGAACAGGAAGACCACCGGCAGGTCGCTGCGCTCGGCGGTACCGCTCCAGGCGTGCTCCGGATCATCGCCCGCCAGGGCGGCCGCGCCGGCCGCGAGATCCGGGCAGAGAACCACGCGGCGGTGCCGCAGCTCCTGCCGCCCGACCTGCAGGGTGAAGGCGACGTCCTCGGGCGTCAGCTCCGGGTGGTCGAGCAGGTACCGGTGCAGGTTGGCGCTCGCCACCTGCAGCGCCATCGGCGTGGCGGCGGACACTGGCAACAGGTGCCACGGCCGCGGCGGATGGAGATCCGGCGACGGCGGCGGCAGCACCGGCGCCTCCTCCAGGACGACGTGGGCGTTGGTGCCGCCGATGCCGAAGGAGCTGACCCCGGCCCGGCGCGGGCCCTC
Organism: Thermoanaerobaculia bacterium; assembly: GCA_036259255.1. Taxonomy (GTDB): domain Bacteria; phylum Acidobacteriota; class Thermoanaerobaculia; order Multivoradales; family JBCCEF01; genus DATACC01. The sequence continues at coordinate 39,256 of DATACC010000271.1, forward strand.
CCCCGGCCACGGGCGCAGCGTGGTGTTGACGTAGAAGGGGCTGGCGGCGAAGTCGATCGCCGGGTTGGGGGCCGAGAAGTTGAGGCTCGGCGGCAGCTCGCGGTGCTCCAGCGCGAGCACCGCCTTGATCAGCCCCGCCGCACCGGCGGCGCAATCGAGGTGACCGATGTTGGACTTCACCGAGCCCAGGGCGCAGAAGCCCCGGTCGGCCGTCCCGGCACGAAAGGCACGGTTCAGCGCCGCCACCTCCAGGGGGTCCCCCAGGGGGGTGCCGGTGCTGTGGGCTTCGACCAGGGTGACGCTGCGCGGCTCCACCCCGGCGGTCGCCAACGCGGTGGCGATCACCTCGGCCTGCCCCTCCTCGCTCAAGGCGGTGAACCCGGCCTTCTGCGCACCGTCGTTGTTGACTGCCGCGCCGCGCAACACCGCCCGCACGGAGTCGCCGTCGGCCAGCGCGTCCTCCAGCCGCTTGAGCACCACGATTCCCAGCCCGCTGCCGAAGACGCTGCCCCCGGCGTCGGCCGAGAAGGCGCGGCAGTGGCCGTCCGGCGACGCCAGGCCGCCCGGGCGGTGGAAGTATCCGGCGGTCTGGGGCACCCGCACCGCCACGGCGCCCGCCAGCGCCAGGTCGCACTGGTACGCCAGCAGCCCCTGGGCCGCCAGGGAAACCGCCACCAAGGCGGTGGAGCATGCGGTCTGCACCCCGATACACGGACCTCGCAGGTCGAGCCGGTAGGCGACCTGCGTGGCCAGGTAGTCCTTCTCGTTGCCGATCAACGTCTGCAGCGCCTCCAGGCCCTCCTGGGCCTTGGGGCCGGAGGCGAAGCGAAGCCAATAGGTGTTCAGCCGTGCTCCCGCGTAGACACCGATCCGCTCCCGGCAGCGCCGCGGGTCGTAGCCGGCATCCTCCAGGGCCTCCCAGGCCGACTCCAGGAACAACCGCTGCTGCGGGTCCATCAGCTCCGCCTCGCGCGGGCTGTAGCCGAACAGGGCGGCGTCGAACAGATCGATGTCGTCGAGCACCGGCGCCGCCTTGACGTAGGCCGGGTCCGCCAGCACCTCCGGCGGCACGCCGGCGGCGGCCAGCTCGTCGTCGGAGAACCGGCGCACCGACTCGACGCCGGCCGCCAGGTTGCGCCAGTACTCCCCGGCGTTGCGGGCACCGGGGAAGCGGCAGGCGAGGCCGACGATGGCGATACTGTCGAGCAGCTCGTCACGCATCCGCGCGCCCCTTGCCGCGGCGCCGCCGCCGCGCCTCCCGCTGCCGGTCCGCCAGGTCCCGGGCCGTCCCCACCGCCTGATCGGTTCCCGGCTCGGCGGCGATGGAGGCAGCCAGGCCGGCCACCGTCGGGAACCGGAACAGGTGGGTGATGGCGACCTCGCGCCCCAGGGCCGCACCGAGGCGGCCGTGCACCTGCACCATGCCCACCGAGTTGCCGCCGAGGTCGAAGAAGTTGTCGTGGACGCCCACCGATTCGACCCCCAGCACCTCGCTCCAGATCGCCGCGATGGTGCTCTCCATCTCGCCCTGGGGCGCCACGCCGGGCTGCGCCGCCGGTGCCGGCGCCACGGCCGCCGGTGCCGCCAGCGCCGCCCGGTCGAGCTTGCCGTTGGCGGTCAGCGGCAGCCGCTCCAGGAACACGAAGGTCGGCGGCACCATGTAGGCCGGCAGCTTGGCGGCGAGGAAGTCGCGCAGCGTGGCGGTGAGCTGGCCGGCGCCCGCCGGGGCCTCGGCGCCCGGATTCGTGCCGCCCAGATTCGTGTCGCCCAGCGCCTCGCCACGCAGCGCCTGCAAGGTGGCGAGCTCCGCCGCCTCGGCGTCGGGCTCCAGCCGCGCCGCCGCGTCCACCGCGCCGCCGAGCAGCGAATGCACCAGCACGTGCCCGTCCACGAGCGCCAGATCGCCGCGCACCCGGTCGAAGTCGAGGCCGCCGACCTGGCACAGGCCCAGGCCCTCGGCGGCCGCGGTGGTCTCCAGGAGCTGGGTCACGAGCCCCGCCTCCAGGGTCGCCAGGTGCTGCGCCGCCTCGCCGTAGAGAGGCTCGATGGCGCGCATCTGGGCGACCAGGAAGACGGCGAAGGCGGCGCGGTCGAACAACGGCCGGTTGACCGCCGAGTAGAGCGTGCGCTCGAAGGCGTCGCCGGCGGCGAGGCGCACCAGCCGGTGCTCCACCGGGTCGTGGTAGTAGGTGCCGCCGGCCAGCCCAGCCACGCGGGCGGGCTTGACGTAGAGGTAGACCTGTACCGGGTAGAGGCCGCTGGCCGAGGCGTAGCGGTACTTCGGCATCGCCCATCCCTCGAAATGCATCGGCGTCAGGGCGGCGAGGAGGCGCCCGAGGCGCTCGGCCGGCAACGGCTCGGCCAGGAAGCGGCGATGGCTGCGGCGCGCCAGATAGAGGGCCTCGGCGTCGCCGGCGGAAAGCTCCGGCCGCGCCAGGCCGGTGGTGTCGCCGGCGAGCTCGGCGCGGCGGCCCGGCTGGCTCAGCTTGAAGCGCATCCGCTCCACCGGGTCGTCGATGCGGCTGCCGGCGGGGGGCAGGCCCGGTGCCGCGGCGGCGGCGGGCTCGCCGGCGCCCTCCTGCGCCACCACGTGGGCGACCAGCCGGCGGTTCTCCCGCTCGCCGGGGGCGGTCACCACGGCGGTGCGCACCGCCGGATGCTGCTCCAGCACGGCCTCGATCTCGCCCAGCTCGATGCGGTGGCCCTGGATCTTGACCTGGTGGTCCTCGCGGCCGAGGAACTCGATGCTGCCGTCGGGCAGGAAGCGGCCGACGTCGCCGGTGCGGTAGAGCCGCTCGCCGGTGCGCGGGTGCTCCACGAAGCTCGCGCGGGTGCGCTCCTCGTCGCGCCAGTAGCCACGGGCCAGCCCGATGCCGCCAATGTAGAGATCGCCCGGCACCCAGGTGGGACGCGGCTCGAGGTCGGCGTCGAGCACGTGGAACGACTGGTTCACCATGGCCTTGCCGTAGGGGATGCTCGGCCACTCCGGATCGACCTCGTCGACCGGATGGAGGATCGACCAGATGGAGGCCTCGGTGGCGCCCCCCAGGCTCACCACCCGGGCCCGCGGCACCAGGGAGCGGAAGCGGCCGGGCAGCGACAGCGGGATCCAGTCGCCCGACAGCATCGCCAGGCGGAGGCTGTCGAGGCGCGGCATCGAGCGGCGGCCGGCCGCGTGCTCCACCAGCATCTCGAGCAGCGCCGGCACCGTGTTCCACAGCGTCACGCGGTGCTCCTCGACCAGCTCGGCCCAGCGGCCCGGGTCCCGGGCGGCGACGCTCTCCGGCATCACCACCGTGCCGCCGGCGGCGAGCACGCCGAAGACGTCCCACACCGAGAGGTCGAAGCCGAGGGACGAGAGGGCCAGCACCCGGTCGCCGGGCCCGACGGCGAAGCGCTGGTTGACGTCGGCCACCGTGTTGAGGGCGCCGCGGTGGTCGATCATCACCCCCTTCGGCTCGCCCGTGGAGCCGGAGGTGAAGAGCACGTAGGCGAGATCCTCGGGCCGCTGCACCGGCGGCGGCGGCTCGGCGGCAGCGTCGAGATCGCCGAGGTCGGCGTCGCCGACGGTCGTCACTTCCACCCCGTCCGGCCACTCGAGGGTGTCGGCCAGCCACGGCTGGGTGAGCACCAGCTCGGCCTCGCCGCGGGCGAGGAGCTGGAAGCGGCGCTCCCGCGGCAGCGCCGGGTCGACCGGCAGGTAGGCGGCCCCGGACTCCAGGACGGCGAGCACCGCCGCCACCTGCTCCCAGCCCTTCTCCATGCACACCGCCACCAGCCGGTCGGGGCGCGCGCCGCGCTCGCGCAGGCGGTCGCCGAGGAGGCGGGCGAGGCGGTGGAGCTCGCCGTAGGCCACGCGACGCCGGGAATCGACAACCGCCACCTCCCGGGGCCGCTCGGCGGCCTGGCGGCGGAAGCCGTCGTGGAGCAGGCCCTGGGGCACCGGCGCGGCGGTGGCGTTGGCGGCGCGGCGGGGGGCCAGCTCGGCCTCGGGAAGGGCTGGCCGGCCCGCGGCGCTCCACGCCGCGTCGTCGTCGGCGAGGCGCTCGAGGAGCGCGGAATAGGTGGCGAACATCGCGTCCAGCATGCCGGGCGGGAACAGCTCCTCGACGGCGTTCCAGTGGAAGTCGAGGCCACCGTCGGGGCGCTGGGAGGCGGAGTGATCGAGCCACACCTGGGAGGTGATGGCGAGGCCGTAGACGATCTCGGCCGAGAGCGCCTGCAGCGACACCTCGCGCTCGGAGACGTCGAGGGCCAGCGTGCTGGTGAGCACCACCGGCATCAACGCGGTGCCGGAGCGCCGGCGCCGCCGGGCCAGCTCGCGCATCACCCGCACGCCGCCGACGTGGCGGTGCTCCAGGTCCTCCCACAGGCGCTCTTGGAGGCGCCGGGCCCGCACCACGAAGGGAGCGCCGGCGGGCGGATCCACCTCGAGCAGGGTCAGCGAGGTGAAGTCGCCGATCAGCTCCTGGACCTGGGGATGGAGGGGCAGGCGGTGGAACAGCGTCAGGTTCAGGGTGAAGCGCGGCGTCCGGCTCCACAGCGCCAGCACGTCGGCGTAGGCCGCCAGCACCAGGCCCGAAGGCGTGAGGCCGGCGCGGGCCGCCCGGCCCTGGAGGCGCATCCAGCGCTCGGTCGACAGCACGCCGCTGCGGCGGGTGAAGCGGGGCTCCGCGAGGGTCGCCGGATCGGCGGCCAGCGGCAGGTCCGGGGCCGGCGGCAGATCGTCGAGGCGGCGCAGCCAGTACTGCCAGTCGCGGCGGTAGAGCTCGGTGTCCTCCAGCGCCTTCTCGGCCACCACGTAGTCGCGGTAGGAGACCTCCAGGGCCGGCAACTCGGCCTCGGGGTCGGCATAGAAGCGGAACAGCTCGCTGAACAGGATGAAGGCGCTCCAGGCGTCGAAGATCAGGGCATCGCGGCTGACGTGCAGGCGCACCCGGCCGCCGTCGAGGCGGGTGGCCCGGAAGTCGAACAGCGGCCAGCGGTCCGGCGTCTGGACCAGGTGGGAGAGCCGCTCGCGCTGCTCGGCCAGGTGCTGCTCGACGGTCTCCGGCGCCAGGCCCCGCAGGTCGAGGACGTCGACGTGGTAGCGCGGCACCTCGGCCAGGATGCGCTGCGTGCCATCGGGCAGCACGACGGCCCGCAGCATCTCGTGGCGCTCGATCATCCGGTTGAGCGCCGTCTCGAAGCGGGCCAAGTCGAGCCCGTCGGAGTCGATCTCCATGTAGGCGTGGGTCGAGACGTTGCCGAGCTCGAAGGCACCGCTGCGCCCCACCCAGTAGGCCTGCTGGACGTCGGTGAGAGGGAATGGCTGATGGCGTCGTTCCGGATCCACCACCAGCGGCGGCAACACCTCGGCGACCGCCGCCTCGTCCCCCAGGCTCTCGGCCAGCCGGGCCCGCTCGCGGGCCACCGCCTCGGCCAGGCCGGCCACCGTCGGGTCCTCCAGCAGCACGCGCAGCGGCAGGCGGACCTGGAGCTCGTCGCAGACCCGCGCCATCAACTGGGTGGCCAGCAGCGAGTGGCCGCCCATCTCGAAGAAGTGGTCGAAGACCCCGGCCGGCTCGTCGCGGCCGAGAACCTCCGCCCACAACCGGGCGAGGGTCGCCTCGGTGGCGGTGCGCGGCGCCACCGGCTCGCGGCGGCTGCGCGACATCGCCTCTTCGGCGTTCGGCAGGGCGGCGTGGTCCAGCTTGCCGTTGGGGGTCAACGGCAGCCGGTCGAGGCGCACGAAGACGTTCGGCAGGGTCTCGGCCAGCAGGCTCTCGGCCAGGAAGGCCCGCAGCTCCCCCGGCTCGATCTCGGTGGCCGCCACGTAGTAGGCGGCGAGCAGCTCGTGGCCCTCGCCGCCGCGGGTCAGGGTGACGGCGCTGCCGCTGATCCGCGGATGGCACTCGAGGGCGGCGCGCACCTCGTCGAGCTCGATGCGGAAGCCGTGGAGCTTGACCTGGCGGTCGCCGCGGCCGAGGAAGTCGATGCGGCCGTCGCCACGGCGGCGGGCGCGGTCGCCGGTGCGGTACATGCGCGCCCCGGGCACGGCGGCGAAGGGGTCCGGCAGGAAGGCGGCGGCGGTGCGCGCCGGGTCGCCGAGGTAGCCGCGGGAGACGGTGTCGCCCCCGACGTAGAGCTCGCCGGCCACCCAGGGAGGCACCGGCCGCAGCCACTCGTCGAGTACCGCGATCCGGGCTCCGGCCAGGGCCCGGCCGAGGGGCGGCGCCGCCGGCCGCTCCCCGCTGTCCTCGCTGCGGCCCAGGTCGTCGAGGGCGCCGGCGATCACGCCCACCGTCGTCTCCGTGGGGCCGTAGTGGTTGAACACCCGGCAACCGGGTGCCAGCTCGTGCACCCGGTCCACCAGCCGCCAGTCGCAGGCCTCGCCGCCGAGCACCAGCCGCAGGCGCGGCAGCACCCGGGCGTCGCGGCCGGCGTCGAGCAACGCCCGCAGGTGGCTCGGCACGATCTTCAGGCAGTCGGCCGGGTGGCGGCCGAGCTCCTCGGCCAGCTCGCCAGCGTCGGCCAGGCGCTCCTGCGCCACCACGTGCAGGCAGCCGCCGCTCGACAGGGCCGGGAACACCATGGTGTGGCCGAGGTCGGCGGCGAAGGTCGAAACCGTCGCGTAGCGGCCGCCGGCCGGCAGCTCCAGGCGCTCGACGGCACCGGCGACGTAGGCCGCGAGGTGACGGTGCTCCACCGCCACGCCCTTCGGCCTGCCGGTGGACCCCGAGGTGAAGACGACGTAGGCGAGGGAGGCGAGCAGCAGGTCGTCGCCCCCCGCCGGCGCCGGCAGGGGGGCGGCGTCCTCGCCGGCCACGGCGGCGGCGTCGCGGTCGAGGCACACGGCCTCCCCCGCCGCCGCCTCGCCGCCGGGCAGGGTCGCGGCCAGCTCCTCCAGGGTGACGACGAGAGCTCCCGGCCTGGAACGCGTCCCGGTCGCCGCCTGCGCCTCCCCCAGCTCCTCCAGCATGGCGGCGAGGCGCCGGGGTGGCAGGGTGGGCTCGAGCACCGAGTAGGCGGCCCCGGCCTTGAGACAGGCGAGCAGCGCCTCGACCAGGCGCGGGGTGCGCGGCAGGAACAGGGCGACCACCGATCCCGGACCGGCACCTCGGCGGCGCAGGTGGCGGGCCAGCCGGTTGGCGGCGGCGTCGAGCGCGGCGTAGGTGGTCTCGGCCCCGTCGAAGAGCAGCGCCGGGGCCGCCGGCGAGCGCACCGCATGCTCCTCGAACAGGCGGTGCACCGGACGCCGTGCCGGCGCCGTGGGCGCCTCGGTCGCCACCGCCGGCGGAGCGTCCTCCGGCGCCAGCAGGTCGAGCCCCGCGAGGGTGGCGCCACCCCGGGTCGCGCCACCGGGGGTTGCGGAACCCTGGGTTACGGCGCCCGCCAGCAGGCAGGACAGGGAGCGGCCGAGCTGCTCGACGTCCGCGCCGTCGAGCAGCGACCGGTCGTAGGCGATCTCGGCGCTCAGCTCGCCGCCGGCCTCCCGGCAGGAGAGCTTCAGGGTGAAGCGCTCGCCGAGGTCGCGCCAGGCGAGCGGCGTGAGCGTGCAGCCGGCCAGCCGCCACGGGGCGGCGGCGAGACGGGTGTGCTCGAAGAATGCGGCCGGCTCCGGCTCTCCCTCGCCGCCGGCCACCAGGTAGTGCTGCCACTCGCCGGCGGCCGCGAGCTGGGCGCCGGTGCGCTCGGCCGCCGCCGCCAAGGTCTCGTCGCGGCGCGGGCGGCACGGCAACGGGAGCCAGCGGGCGTAGGGGCCGCAGCCGCTCTCCAGCTCGTCGAAACCGCGGCCGTCGAAGCGGCAGGCGACGCACAGCTCCCAGGCGCCGGTATAGCGGGCGAGCAGCGCCTGCCAGGCGGCGAGCAGCACGGCGGCGAGCCCAGAGCCGGCCACCTCCCCGCCGGCCAAGGAGGGCGGCAGCGCCACCGGCACGATGCCGGCGGCGAAGCCGACGCCCTGGGCACGGCGGCGGGCGAAGGGCAGGCGCAGCGGCGGCAGCGCCAGCGCCTCGCGGCGCAACGCCTCCACCTTGTCGGCGGCATCGCCCTCGCCGGCCTCCAGCAGCTCGTTCTGCCACTGAGCAAAGTCGGCGTACTGAAGCGGCACCTCCTCGCGGGCGGCGGCGGTGCCGCGGCAGGCGTCGTCGAGCAGGTTGGCCAGGGTGCGGGCGTCGCCCGCCAGGCCCGGCAGGGTGAGCACCAGCCGGGGCGCCTCGCCGGCCACCGTCACCAGCAGGGCGCGGACCCGGGGAAGCCGGTCGGGCGCGAAGGGCTGGCGCCGCTCGTCGTCGGCCAAGCGCTCGGCGGCGGCGGCATCGGGCGCGTCGGCGGTGCGCCACAGCAGCACCTCCTCGCCGCCCTCCTCCACCACCTGGAGCGGGAAGCGGATGCCGGGCTGCCGGTGGTAGGTGGTGCGGAAGATCTCGTGGCGCCCGATGGCGGCGGCGAGCGCCACCCGCAGCGCCTCACTCCGGGCCTCGCCCCGAGCCCCGGCCGGCGGCTCGCCGCCGAGCCCATCGACCCGCAGCACCGCCTGGACGCGGCACGGCTCGCCGCCGGGCTCGTCCTCGTGCTCGAGCAGCCAGAGGACGCGCTGCTGGGGGGAGAGGCGAAAGCCTTCGAGCGTCGTTTCCTGGATCATCCGTCCACCCTCCGGGACTGGCTCCGAGCGTGAGGCTCCTGGCCGTCGGCGACCCTTGCCTCCTCCGTGGTAGCGCCCAGGCGCACGCCCTGGCGCCGGCTGACCCGCAGCCGCTGGCGGTCGCCGGCCTGGCGGCGCGCCCTCGCCTCCTCCTGCTCCCGCCGTTCGGCCTCGGAAACGAGCTCCAGCTCGGCGACCGCCGCCTCGGGCCGCGCCAGGGCGTCGGTGGCCAGGGTCACGAAGCGGCGCGCGAGCTGCTCGGCGGTGGCAGCGTCGAAGAGGTCCGAGTTGTACTGCAGGACCACCAGCAGTGACTCGGCCCGCTCGTAGACCTCGAGCTCCAGCTCGTGCTGCCCCGCCTGCTGGTCGAGCGGGAAGGGCGCCATGGTGAAGTCGCCGAAGTCGACCGCCGCCTCGCCGCCCGGGGCGTCGGCAAGGAGCTCCGCCAGCTTGTCGAGGCCGGGCAGGTTCTGCAGCACCAGGGAAACCTGGAACAGCGGCGAGCGGCTGGGATCCCACTGAGGCTGCAGCCGTTCGACGAGGAGCGGGAAGGGGTAGTCCTGGTGGTCGAAGGCCTCCAGCACGGTGCGCCGCGCCTGCCGCAGGAGGTCACGGAAGCTCGGCCCGGCCGACAGGTCCGCCCGCAGCACCAGCGAGTTGACGAAGTGGCCGACGACGCCGGCGAAGCGCGCGCTGGGGCGCCCGGCGACGGTGCCGCCGACGGCGAAGCGGTCCTGGCCGCCGAGGCGGTGGAGCAGCGCCTCGAGCACCGCCACCAGGACGACGAACAGCGTCGTCTCCTCGGCCTTGGCGAGTTGGCGCAGGCCCTCGGTGAGGGGCCGGTCGACGACGAAGGTGTGGGCGCCCCCGTTCTGGGTCTGGAGCCGCGGGCGCGGGCGGTCGGTGGGCAGCTCCAGGGGCGGCGGCAGCGGCTCGAGCTGGCGGCTCCAGTAGGCCCACTGGCGCTCCCCTTCGGCCCCGGCGAGCAGGGCCTCCTGGCGGCGCACGTGCTCCGCGTAGTCGGCGGCCGGCGGCGCCAGACCCGGCTCGGCGCCGTCGCGCGCCGGCGCGTAGAGAGCGCGCAGCTCCTCGAGCAGCAGGAACAGCGACCAGCCGTCGACGGCAATGTGGTGGGCCGCCAGCAACAGCACGTGCTCGTGCGGCCCGCGGCGCAGGAGGTGGACTCGCAGCAGCGGCCCCGCCGCCAGGTCGAAGGGCACCCGGTACTCCCGTTCCACCCGCAGGCGCAACGCCTCGTCGTCCAGACCGGCGGCGTCGACCACCGAGAAGGCCACCTCGCGGCGGGCCTCGACCCGCTGCACCGGACGGCCGTCCTCGAACAGGTACCGGGTGCGCAGCGCCGGGTGGCGATCCACCAGCCACTGGCAGGCCCGGCGCCACGCCTCGGGATCGACGGCGCCCACCAGGCGGCCGGCGAAGGCCACGTTGTAGGCGGCGCTCTCCGGCTCGCGCTGGTGCAGGAACCACAGCGCCCGCTGGCCGTGGGTCAGCGGGAAGACATCGGCCGGCATCGCGGCGCTCGTCTCGGCAGCGACCTCGGCAGGCGCCGCGGCCGATTCCAGGGCGAGGCGCGGCAGCAACAGCACGGCGAGGTCGTCGACGCTCGCGCCCTGCAGCAGCTCGACGACCGACGGCCCGGCACCGAGCACCGACTCGGCGCGGTTGCGCAGCTCGACGGCCAGCATCGAGTCGAGGCCGAAGGACGACAGCGAGCGCGCCGGATCGAGACTCGACGGGTCGAAGCGCAGCACGGCGGCCGCCATCTGGCGCAGGTGGCCGGCGAGGATCTCCTCGCGTTCCTCCTCGCCGGCGGCGGCGAGCCGCTCGCGCACGGGTGCCTCGGTGACCGGTGCCGCCGCGGGGCCGCCGGCCCGCTCCACCAGCCGGTCGAGCAGCCGCGGCGCCCCCACCGGGTAGTTGCGCTCGGCGATCCGGGGCCAGTCGGCACCGAGCACCACCGGCTGCACCGGTTCGTGCTCCAGCACCCGCTCCATCGCCTCCAGGCCCTGCTCCGGCGGGATGAGCAAGAAGCCGCGCTGCAAGAAGCCCTCCCGCACCGCCTCGACGCTCGCCATGCCGACCTGGCCCCACGCCCCCCACTGGACGCTGGCGGCGGGCAGTCCCCGGGTGCGACGGTGCGCCGCCAGGCCGTCGAGGAAGGCGTTGCCCGCCGCGTAGTCGGTCATCCCCATGGAAAAGCCGAGGGCGGCGATCGAGGAGAAGAGGACGAAGAAGTCGAGCGGCTCGCCGGCCAGCCGGTCGTGGAGCAGCCAGCCGCCGGCAAGCTTCGGGCGCAGCGTTGCCAGCAGCACGTCGGCGTCGGTCTGCAGCACCAGGCGGGGCTGGGAGATGCCGGCCGCGTGCAGCACCCCGCGCACCGGGCCCCAGCCCTCGCGGCGCAGGTCGGCGAGCAGGGCGTCGAGGCCGGCGCCGTCGGCGGCGTCGAAGGCGGCCACCCGCACGCGGGCTCCGAGGCTTTCCAGCTCGCGCACCGCCGCGATGCGCTCGGCAGCGGAAGTGCCGGGGGCCACGGCGTCCCACTCCTCGCGCGGTGGCAGCGGGCTGCGCCCGGTCAGCACCAGCCGTCGCGCACCGCGCTCGACCAGCCACCGGGCGAACAGCAGGCCGAGGCCGCCGAGGCCGCCGGTGACGAGATAGGCGCCCTCGCTCCGGAAGCGGGGCCGCACCCCGCCGGCGGCGACCTGCGGCGCCGGCACCAGGCGCGGCACCAGCACGGCGCCGCCGCGCAGGGCGAGCTGGTCCTCCCCGGTCGGGCGCCACAGGCAGTCGAACAGCAGGTCCGCCTCGCCAGGGACGCCGGGCGCGGCCGCCGCCGGATCCAGGTCGACGATGCCGCCGGCGAGCTCCACGTTCTCCTGGTGGAAGACGGTGCGGGCGAACCCCCACACCGGCACCTGGGCCAGCGCCACGGCGCCGTCGCCCTCGCCGGTGCTCTGGGCGCCGCGGGTGACCACCCATAGCCGGGGCTTCTCGCGCCAACCGGCGCCGTCGAGGGCCTGCAGCATGTGCAGCAGCGCCACCGGGCCCGCCGCCTGGGCGGCCAGCAGCGTCTCCTCGTCGAGGTTCTCCGGTCCCGGCGCATCGAGACTCCACAGGTGGACGATGCCGCGGCAGGGCGGCTGCTCGCCGGCGGCGAGATCCGCCAGCAGCCGCCGCAGGTGCTCCGGGCGGGCCGGATCGAGGCTGCCGGCGCGGGTCACCTCGGGGCACCGGTACTCGGGTCCGGGCTCCACCGCCAGGCAGCTCGCGCCGGCCGCGGTCAGCCGCTCGGCGAGACCACGACCGACACCGCCGCGGTCGGCGAACAGCAGCCAGGTCCCGGGCCCGGTACCGGGCGCGGCGCTCGGCGAGGTCGGCGCGTCTGGCACCGCCGGCTCGCCCGGCTCGGCCAGGGGCGACCAGACCTGCTCGAGGAACATCCGCTCCAGGGGCTCCTCGGCCGCCTTGTCCTCCAGCGACTCGATCCGCGCGCCGCGAATCTCCATCTGCAAGCGGCCGGCGTCGTCGAACACCTGGGCGTCGCCTTCGAGCACGCGGCCGGCGCGCCGAACCAGGCGGCTGTGGACCCAGCCCGAAGACCCGCACCGCCCATGCACGGTGAGTTGGCCCAGGGCGACCGGCAGGTAGGTGGTGCTCCCGCCGTCGCCGCCCAGAATGGCGACGAGCAGCGACTGGAAGGCGGCATCGAGGTAGGTGGGGTGGACGTGGTAGCCGGCCGTGGAACCGGCGCCCGCCGGCACCGCGATCCGGGCCAGGGCCTCCCCCGGGGCGGCCCACACCTGCTCCAGGCCCTGGAAGCGCGCACCGTACTGGAAGCCCCGCGTCGCCATCTCGGCATAGCACTGGGCGCGCGGCACCTCGCGGTCCAATCGGGCACGCAGGGCCTCCAGGTCGGCCGCCGGCGGGGACGCCGCCGCGGCGCGGCGGGCGCGCAGCAGGCGGCCCCGGGCGTGGCGCGTCCAGGCGTCCCCGGCGATGGCACGGCTGTAGACCTCGAAGCCCAGCCCGTCCGGGTCGAAGCAGGTCTGGATCACCCGCGGCTCGCCCTGGGCCAGGAACAGCGCCCGGTCGAACCGGATCTCGTCGAGCTCCAGCGTGCGCTCGGCGCCCACCGCGTCGCGCACCGCGGCGACTGCCAGCTCCACGAAAGCGGCTCCGGGGTAGAGCACGGCGCCCTGGATCCGGTGGTCCTCGAGGTAGGCGGGGGCGCTGCGATCGACCACCGCCTGCCACTCCGGCCGCGCCGCGACGCGGCGCTTGCCGAGCAGCGGGTGGACCGGCGCCTCCAACCGGTCGCGCACCGACTCCGCCGACTCGTCCCAGTGGCGTCCGCGCTGCCACGGATACAGGGGCAGGTCGACCAGGCGCCGCCGGCGCGGATGGAGCGCCGGAAAATCGAGGTCGCGACCCAGGGTGTGGAGCGCCCCCGCGGCATCGAGGGCGGCGGCGCGCTCCGGGCTCTTGCGGCGTAGCGTCGACAGCACCACCGCCTCGGCGCCGCGGCGCTGCACGCACTCGTTGATCGCGGCAGTGAGCACCGGGTGGGGGCCGATCTCCAGGAAGGTGTCGTACCCGTCGCCGAGCAGTCGATCCACCGCCGCCGCGAAGTAGACCGGCTCCCGCACGTTGCGCCACCAGTAGCCGCCGTCGAGCTCCGGCCCCTGGGCGCGCTCGCCGGTGACCGTGGAGTAGAGCGGGACCCGGGCGGGCGCCAGTGCGAGGTTCGCGAGGCCGGTGACCAGCTCGTCGCGCAGCGGATTCATGAAATGGCTGTGGAACGGCACGTCGACCCGCAGGAAGCGGCAGAAGACGCCGCGGGCCTGGAGCGGCGCCAGGGCCGCCTCGAGGGCCGCCGCGTCGCCCGACAGCGTCACCGACGAAGGGCTGTTGACCGCGGCGATGGACAGGTCCGCGATGCCGGCGATCGCCGCCCGGGCCTCCTCCAGCGGCAGCTCCACCGCCGCCAGCCGGCCCTGGCCGGTGGTGCGGTGCTGAAGGGTGCTGCGGTAGTGGATGATGCGCACCGCCTCCTCGAGGTCGACCACCCCGGCGGCCCAGAAGGCGGCCGCCTCGCCGGTGCTGTGGCCGACGATGGCATCGGGCTCGACACCCCACGAGCGCAGCAACGAGGCGAGCCCCACCTGGAGGGCGAAGTTGGCCGGCTGGGAGATCCGCGTCTCCGCCATGCGGGAGCGCTCCTCGGCGGCCGCCATCTCGGCGAGCAGCGACTCGCCCGTGTAGCGGTGCAGCAGGGTGTCGCAGCGCTCGACGGCGGCGCGAAACACCGGCTCCTCGGCGAGGAGCTCGCGGCCCATGGCCCACCACTGGGGCCCCATGCCGGAGAACACCCACGCCAGCCGCCGGCGAGCACCGGGCGGGGCGACGCCGTGCCGCAGGCCGGCGCTCTCCTCCTGGCGCAGGAAGGCCTGGAGGCTGTTGCGCAGCTCGCCGTGGTCACGGGCGACCACGGTCAGCCGGTGGTCGTGATGGCTGCGCCGGACACCAGAGGTCCAGGCAATGTCGGCAAGGCTGCCGTCGAGGACCGCTGCCGCACCGTCGCCGGCACCGCCGAGCCCCTCCACCCAGGCGGCGGCCAGCGCCGCGAGGGCCTCGGGGGCGCGAGCCGACAGCGTCACCAGCTCGCAGCGGTCCGGATCGCCGAGCACCGCGCTCTCTGGGGTCTCGGCCGCCGCCTCCGCCTCCGCCGGCGCCTCGGCCAGCACGGCGTGGGCGTTGGCCCCGCCGAAGCCGAAGGAGTTCACCGCCGCCAGCGCCGGGCCGGGCTCGGCCGGCCAGGCCTCGACCTCCCGCGGTACCCGCAGGCGCAACGCATCGAAATCGATCGCCGGATTGGGCTGCTCGAAGTGCAGGTGGGGCGGGATCTCTCGCCGCTCGAGGCACAGCACCGCCTTGATCAGGCCGGCGATGCCGGCGGCGGCCTCCAGGTGGCCGATGTTGGTCTTCACCGAGCCCACCACGCAGCGGTCACCGGCCGGCCGGTCGATCCCCAGCACCGCCGCCAACGCTCCCGCCTCGATGGGGTCGCCCACCGGCGTGCCGGTGCCGTGGGCCTCCATGTAGCGCACCCGCCCGGGCGACACGCCAGCGCGGCGGAAGGCCTCGTGCATCAGGGCCTGCTGGGCGGTGCCGCTCGGCACCGTGATGCCCTGGGTGCGGCCGTCCTGGTTGCTGGCGGTGCCGAGGATCAGGGCGCGCACGCGGTCGCCGTCGCGCCGCGCCGCCGACAGCGGCTTGAGCACCACCATGCCGGCGCCCTCGCCGCGCACGTAGCCGTTGGCCGCGGCGTCGAAGGTCTTGCAGCGGCCGTCCGGCGACAGCATGCCGGCCTTCGATTCGGCGATGGTGAACTCGGGCCGGAACATGGCGTTGGTGCCGCCGGCAAGAGCCAGCTCGGACTCGCCGCACCACAGGCTCTGGCAAGCCAGGTGCACCGCGATCAGCGACGAGGAGCAGGCGGTGTCGAGGGAGACGCTGGGGCCGCGCAGGTCGAACCAGTAGGACAACCGGTTGGCCGCCATCGTCATGGCGGTGCCGGTACCGGTGTGGGGTCCGATCAGGTTGCGGTTGCCGTCACCGAGCTGGAAGAGCTTGGTGTCCTCGGTGAAGACACCGACGAACACGCCAGTGGCCGAGCCGGCCAGCGTCGGCAACGGCATGCCGGCGTCTTCGAGGGCCTCCCACGTGACCTCGAGCAGCCATCGCTGCATCGGATCGAGGTGGGCGGCCTCGCGGGGCGACATGCCGAAGAAGCGGGCGTCGAAGTCGGTGACCGGCTGGCGCACGAAGCCGCCCCAGCGGGTCACCGCGGTGCCGGGCCGCCCCGGCTCCCGGCTGTAGAAGGCGTCGGCGTTCCAGCGGTCGGGCGGCACCTCGGTGATGGCGTCGCCGCCGGAGCGCAGCAGGCGCCAGAACGCCTGCGGATCGTCGGCGCCACCGGGAAAGCGGCAGCCGTAACCGAGGACGGCGATCGGCTCCACCGGGCCACGAAGCTTCTCGTTGCCGCTCACCGACATCCCCGCACGGCCCATTGATACTCGGTCGTGGCGAACACACGATAGAACTGCTTATATTGCAACACAACCTCCGCGACTAAATAGCTGCCGCACAAACGGCAAGCTTCATACGCCACTGGTCCTGCAGTCCCTCTAAAGTGCACCCGACTTGGGAAAGCGGGACACCGCAAGGCGAGTTTTACGGCACCTGCTATTCCTAACAAACACTTTTAAATCAGATGAATCTTGTAAAATCAGCATCGAGATCAGGGGGCGCGGCCGTCATTTCCCCTTTACGCAGGATGCACAGCCGTGTTGCGGTATCCTGCCGAGAGTGTGAGAATTTCCTCGCCCCTGGAGGTGCCATGAAGCTCGAGATCCCGCTCCCCCTCCGGCGCCCCGCGCGTGGTCGTCGCTCCGCCCGCCACCCTTCCCGTCTGGCTGCCGCCCTGCTGCTCGCCCTGCTGCTCGCCAGCCCGGCCCTCGCCTACACCATCTACCTGAAGGACGGCTCGAAGATCGTCGCCGAGAAGCAGCACGTGGTGCGCGACGGCAAGGCCTACATCACGCTGTTGAACGGCACCGAGACCTTCATCGCCGCCAGCGAGATCGACGTCGCCCGCACCGAGCGGGCCAACCGCGACAACTACGGCTCGGCGCTGCTGGTCGAGGGCGGCGAGGTGCGCGAGCGCGAGGCACCGCCGCCGGAGCCGAAGCGGCGCACCCTGGGGGACCTGATCACCTCGGGCGAGGCGGCGTCGCAGCCGACGGGAGCGCCGGCCCGGGCCGAGCCCCGGCGGGAGGAGGCGCCGGCGCCGCGCCGGGCGGAGCGCACCGCCGCCGGCTTCCGCGACCTCGCCACCTACCCGCGCGAGGCGATGGGCGATGCGGCGGCCTCGGCCGAGCTGCGCGCGTTCTTCGTGCAACGCGGCGTCACCGACGCCGCCGTCTTCCGCGGCACCGAGGCGGGCAGGCCGCTGGTGGAGGTGACCGCCGGCTCGGAGACGGCCGTGTTCCGCGCCCTGGCGGTCGCCGCCGCCGCGGTGCTCCATCTCCAGGAGGCTGGCGCCACGCCGGTGCTGGAGCTCTACCTCGCCACCCCGTCGCGGGAGCGCGCCGGCCAGTTCGTCCTCGACCCGGAGAAGGCCCAGAGCCTGCTGGCGAAGGAGGTGGACCTGCCCACGTTCTACGTGCGCAACGTCCAGTTCTGAGCCTGGTGGCGGGCGGTTCCCGGCGGCCGCCGGGAACCGCGGTCAGGGCACGGTGCGAACCCGCAGCTCGCCGCCGTCGACCACCGCGAAGCCCTCGCCGAGCACCACCCGGCCGGCCGTGAGGGTCACGTCGCCGGAGGCCGTGACCCGGACGTTGCGGGCGGTCAGCGTTCCGCAGGTGGCGTAGGTCGAGGTGCTGCTCACCGTCATGCCGGCGAGCAGCAGGTCTTCGCAGCCGGTGCCCGGGCCGGCGATCGGCGCCAGGCAGGCCGGCGCGCTCTGGGCGCGCGCCGCCACGTGGGCCCGCATGCGCTCCGGCACCCGCCCCGGTGCCAGGCCGAAGGGGTGCCCCTGTCCGAACGTCCAGGCGATGTTGCCCACGTTGCCGGAGAGCAGGTGGCAGTAGCTCATCACGGTTCCACAGGCGCCGCCGATGGCGCCGCACGGCAGGATCGGCGTGCCGCAGTGGCACCCGGGCTGGCCGCACTGGCTGCTGGAGCACTGGTCGACCGGTGCACTCAATCCGCCGAGACCGCCGTAGCAGTGGGTGTGGGGCGAGTCGAAGTTGTGGCCGATCTCGTGGGCCACGCCCAGCAGGTCCCAGACGATGGCCGGTGCCGCCGGGTCGAAGCTGCCGCTGATGCCGCCGGTAAATCCGTAGGCACCGCCGTACTGGTCGCGCTGCGGAGTGAGCCCCGGGCACGAGCCGCCATGGTCGATCGTGAAGCCGTCGCCGCACAGCACGCCCAGCCAGGCGATTCCCGAGTTGCCCGGCTTGCCGCTCAGGAAGTGGGCCAGGGTCCGCTCGACCCCGGTGCGGTTGCGGTTCCAGTAGCGGCCGAACTCGTACATGCCGCAGGAGGCCGAGGTCTGGGTCCACGGATCGGCGCTCGAATCCCACAGCGACAGGTGCACCACCTCCAGGCTGGTGCCGACCTCCCGCTCGTAGAGCGCCGAGATGTAGGCGAACAGGTCGCCCACGTACTCGGTGGCGGCGGCCCGGCTGCCGAAGCGCTGGAAGAACTCCCAGTCGGTCTCCACCGCCACCCGCGCGGTGTGGGCCGGGGCGCCGGCGACGAGCGGGGCGAGGAACGCCTCGAAGCCCGCCGCCGGGTCGCTCGCCTCGAGAGTCGACGACTCCTCGCGCACCTCCGGCGCCTCGTCCAGGCGGCAGTCGAAGGGCACCCCGGGCAGCTCGTTGCGGCGGCCCCGCAGGCGTCCCCGGCCGCGGCCTGGATCGGGCCCTTCGGCCGACAGGAGGTAGTAGCGCCCGGCGCGCGCCACCAGGCCCCGGGGCACCCCTTCGCGCGGCACGGCGAGGTAGGCGTGGGAGGCAGGATCGGTGGTCAGCCGGCCGCGCAGCCAAGCGACGTCCGGCGGGTCGAAGTGGTCGCGGCCGCCGGTGGCGTCGTGGACCACCACCTCGGCGTCGTCGGTGAACACCAGGATCCGCTCCAGGGTCAGGGCCTCCTCCGGCTCGCCGTCCTCGAGCAGCAGCCCCTCGAGCCTCATGCTCCCGCCCATCGGCAGTCCTCGCGCCGCGCCGGCGATCGCGGCGAGGTCCCCGGCATGGGCGGCGGCCATCGGCGGCAGCACGGGCCGGGGGGGCGGCCCCTTGGGCGGCGGCGCGCCCTGCGGTGGCGGAAACTGCGGTCGCGGCTCCTTCTGGGCCGCGGCCTGGGAGGCGCAGACGGCGAGCACCAGCAGGGACACCAGCAGGTGCACGGGCAGCAGGCGGCGAGGTGGGACGGCGACTACCATGGCGATCTCCTGTCGTACGCCGCCAGGGCTCCGGCCGGAGGAAGCCGGTTCCGGGGAGGCATCCCAGGAGATCAGCAAGAGACACGCCACCGTGGGCAGCGACGGCCGGCGAGAGCTAGGAGGGGGGCGCCTCGTCGGTGGCGGCGTCGGGGACCGCCAGGCCCAGGTAGTCCTCGACCCGCAAGCCGACGCGGCGCTCGAAGCGCTGGCGGTAGCTCTCCACCTGGCCCACCGGCTCGTCGAGGAACATGCGCTCGACGCGGAACAGCGGCACGAACATGGTGGACAGCCCCAGCGACGCCGGCTCGCGGCGGGCCGCCTGGGACATCCAGTCGTCGAAGGAGTCGACGCTCAGGGCGCGCAGGGTGACGCCGGCGACTCCGAGGTCGAGCAGCACGCCCCAGAACTTCTCGGTGGGATGGATCAGGTGGACCAGCACGAGCTGGCCCGGCACGAAACCAGCCGCGCCGCCGCCCCCCGCCCCGCCCCCTCCGCTCACGGCTCCTCCGCGAGCTCCACCAGCACGCCGCCGGCGCTCCGCGGGTGGACGAACTGCACCCAGCAGCCGCCGGCACCGCGGGTCGGCTCCGGGCGCAGCACCTGGTAGCCGGCCTCGCGCAGGCGCCGGTCGTCGGCGCGCACGTCGTCGCTGCCCAGGCAGAGGTGGTGGATGCCGGGGCCCCGCCGGGCGAGGAAGCGGGCGATGGGCGACTCCGGCCCGGTGGGCTCCAGCAGCTCGATGCGGCTCTCCCCGCAGCGCAGCATCGCCACCCGCACCTGCTCCTGGGGCACCTCCTCGACGTGCTCGACGGTGAGACCGAGCGCCTCGTAGAAACGCCGCGCCTCGTCGATCGAGGCGACCGCGATGCCGACGTGGTCGATCTTCCCGATCATCGGGCGACCCCCGCGCCGGTGTCGCTCGCGGCGCCGACGGCGGCGGCGAAAAGGCGGTCGGCCACCTGGTAGGGGTCCTCGTGGCCGTCCAGGGCGCGCTCCACCTCGCGGGCGAGGCCGAGGCGCTCGTCGGCAGCGGCGAGCACCTTCTCCTTGAGGATCGCCTCCACCCGCAGGCGCAGCAGGGCGCGGCGACGCTCGGCGAGGCGGCCGCTGTCGTGGAGGAAGCGCCGGTGCTCCTCCACCGCGGCGAGCACCTCCTCGATGCCCTCGCTCTTCGCCGCCACCGTCTTGACGATCGGCGGACGCCAGTCGGCCGGTGTTTCGGCGAGCCCCAGCATGCCCTTGAGATCGCGCACCGTCCGCTCCACGCCTTCGCGGTCGGCCTTGTTGATGACGAAGACGTCGGCGATCTCCATCAGCCCGGCCTTGATCGCCTGGATGTCGTCGCCCAGCCCGGGGACGGTGACCACCAGCACCGTCTCGACGCTGCGCACCACGTCGACCTCGTCCTGGCCCACGCCGACGGTCTCCACCAGCACCCAGTCGAAACCGGCGGCGTCGAGCAGATCCACCGCGTCGTGGCTGGCGCGGGCGAGGCCGCCCATGGCGCCGCGGGTGGCCATGGAGCGGATGAAGACGCCCTCGTCGAGGTAGTGGTGCTGCATGCGGACCCGGTCGCCCAGCAGGGCACCGCCGGAAAACGGGCTGGTCGGATCGATGGCGAGCACCGCCACCGTCTGCCCCGCCTCGCGCAGGTGACGCACCAGCCGGTCGACCAGCGTCGACTTGCCGGCACCGGGCGGGCCGGTGACGCCGACCACCCGGGCGCGGCCGGTCTGCGGATAGACGCGGCGGATCAGCTCGGCGCGCTCGGCGCCGCCGCGCTCCACCGCCGAGATGGCCCGCGCCAGCGCCCGCCGCCGCCCCGCGAGCACCTGCGCCACCAGCTCGTCGCGGCGCTCGGCGTCGGGGAGGCCGGGCCGGGGCGGTGCGCTCATCGGCCGCCGAGAAGCTGCCGGGCGATCACCAGGCGCTGGATCTCGCTGGTGCCCTCCCCGATGGTGCAGATCTTCGCGTCGCGGTAGAACTTCTCGGCCCGGTAGTCCTTCACGTAGCCGTAGCCGCCGAGGATCTGCACGCCGCGCTCGGCGCAGAAGACGGCGGTCTCCGAGGCGTAGAGCTTGGCCTCGGCGGACAGGCGCGTCACCCGCTGGCCGCGATCCATGGCGACGGCGGCCCGCAGGGTGAGCAGGTCGGCGGCGGCGAGCCGGGTGGCCATCTCGGCGAACATGAACTGGATCGCCTGGAAGGAGGCGATGGGCTGGCCGAACTGCTCGCGCTCCTTGGCGTAGTCGCGGGCGGTCTCGAAGGCGCCGGCGGCGGTGCCGAGGGAGAGGGCGGCGATCGAGATCCTGCCGCCATCGAGGATGCCCAGGGCCTGCTTGAAGCCGGTGCCCGGCTCGCCCAGCAGGTGGCTCTCCGGCACGAAGCAGTTCTCCATCACCACCTCGGCGGTGTCGGAGGCGCGGGAGCCCAGCTTGTTTTCCTTCTTGCCGGGCCGGAAGCCCTCCATGCCCTTCTCCATCACGAAGGCGGAGATGCGGTCGTGGCGGCGCTCGGTGTCGGGGAGCGACTCGTCGACCGCCATGATCACGCACACGTCGCCCACCGAGCCGTGGGTGGTGAAGGTCTTCGCGCCGTTGACCACCCAGCCGCCATCCACCCGTTCGGCGCGGGTCTGGGTGCCGGCGGCATCGGAGCCGGCGTTGGGCTCGGTGAGGCTCCAGGCGCCGATCTTCTCGCCACGGGCCAGCGGCACCACCCAGCGACGCTTCTGCTCCTCGCTGCCGAACTTGAAGATGTGGTTGGTGCACAACGAGTTGTGGGCCGCCACCGACAGCCCCACCGACGGGTCGACGGTGGAGATCTCCTTGACGATCAGCACGTAGTCGACGTACCCGAGCCCGGCGCCGCCGTACTCCTCCGGGATGATGACGCCGAGGAAGCCGAGCTCGCCGAGCTTGGCGAACACCTCGCGGGGGAAGCGCTGGGCCTCGTCGATCTCCTCGACGATGGGATCGATCTCGCGCCGGGCGAAGTCGCGCGCCAGGTCCTGGATGGCGCGCTGCTCGGAGGAGAGGGAGAAATCGACGGAGGCGGCGGTGCGGGCGGGTTCGGCGGCGGCGACGGTCATTTCCTGATCGTACCGCCGCGGCCGGGGGCTTGACAACGCGAGCCCCCCGGCGAGCCCCGGCGTCCCGGTTTCCCTCACCCGGACCACCCTAGAAACGTAATCCCTTGATGGAGATGATTCGACCTCTCGAAGAATCTCTCGTCCTTCCGTCGAACCGACGGTCCACGAACCGCCAAGGAGACCCCATGCCGAAACCTCGAGCCGTTCCCTTCCTGCTCGCCGTTCTCGCCATTCTCGCCGCTGCACCCGTGGGCGCGGCACCGACACCCGCCAAGGCGACGATGCCCCCCGGAGCGACCACACCCACCGTCGACCGGATGATGGTCTGGGACGTTCCGGCCGCCGTGACCCTCGCCGGGCCGGCCGAGCTGCGGGTGGAGGTGTTGCGCGACGGCGCCACCGTGTACGCCGAGCGCTTCACGGTACTCGTGCCGCCGGGCGTCGAGGGCGGCGCCGTGGAGATCCTCGCCGGCGAGCCGGAGACGCGCTCGCTGCTCGCGGCGCTCAGCGACCACGGCAAGGTGACCCTCGACGCCCGCGTCCTGCGGGACGGCAAGGAGCTCGACCGACTGCCGCTGGCGGCCCTGCTCGCCCGCGGCGCCTCCCTGGCCGAACGGCCGGCGGAGCTGCTGCCGCTGCGCTTCGACGCCGTCGAGCCCGCCCCGGCGGACGAGCCGGCCCTGTTCGCCATCACCGCCGCCGGCACCGACTGCTCCGCGCGCACCGCCTGCATGCAGGAGTGCTGGAACGACTACTACGACTGCGTCGGCTACTTCTGCCCCTCCTACAGCGGCAGCCGGTTCCTGCCTCCGGAATGCAGCTTCTGCGAGGACGAGCGGCGAACCTGCCAGTGGGCCTGCCCCGGCTGCATCTGCACCGAGCCGAAGAACGTCACCTACAGCACCAGCGTCCAGATGGTGAGCGCCACGTGGAGCGGCAGCGGCTGCTTCGAGTCCTACTCCGGGGGCCCGGCGTACGACTACGACCGCTACTGGGCCGAGTACAAGTTCACCAAGTACAAGCACACGGAGGCGTGCGACGGCACCGTCACCACCACCGTCGACAGTGTCTGGTACCAGTACGACTACTGCTGGGACCGCAACTTCTTCCAGTGCTCGTTCCCCACGCCCGGGATCCCCTACCCGAGCTGCTGAGCGATTCGGCCGCGCGTGGACCGCTCCACGGCGG
>DATACC010000272.1:0-5113 GCA_036259255.1 Thermoanaerobaculia bacterium
GGCCCAGCTCGTCGGCCAGGGCGGCGCGGCGCTCGGCGAGGGCGTCGAGGCGCTGGCGGGCGGCGGTGGCCTCCTCGGCGAGGGCGGCCGGATCGAGCACGAACAGCACCTCGCCGGCGGCCACGGTCTGGCCGAGGCTCGCCCGCGCCTCGGCCAGGCGCCCCGCCACCGGCGCCTCCACGGGCCGCGCCGCGCCGGCCACCTCGAGGCGCGCCGCGCTGCTCACCGCGAACACCGCCAGCCGCGCCCCGAAGAACCACCACCCCCACGCCGCCAGCAGCACCACGGCCACGGCCAGTCCTCCCAGCGAGCGCCGGGAACGGTCGCTCTCGAGCGAGCGCAGGGTCCGGGGGAAGGAACGGGCCAGGGGGGTCTCCAGTCGGGCCGAGCCTATCGCCGGCCGCCGCGGATGGCACATGGGCCCGGTACGGATCGACCGCCGTGCCGTCGACCCGTCAAGTGGCCGATGGTGGAGCACCCCGCGGTAGACTTCGCTCCATGGCGACCCCTCGACTGCTCGTGAAAGCCGCCGAGCTGACTCGAAGTGGCGCCCTGCAGAGCGGCCCGCTCCTGATCCTCCAGGAGATCGTGAATCAGCAGCGGGGGTTCGCGATGATCCCGAGCGATACCTGCTACTCGCTCGCAGCGAGGCCAACCGGGCTCAAGATGTCGCGCCGCATCAACCTGGTGCTGGACCGCAAGGAGGAACCGATTTCGCTCGCCTTTGATGGAGTGCGCCGGGTGCAGCAATGGGTCCAGCTCGATGTCGCGGGCGCTCGCCTGCTGGCGAACCTGACGCCAGGGCCGCTGACCCTCGTCTGCCGGCTGCTCGAGGGCGTGCA
Source organism: Thermoanaerobaculia bacterium (assembly GCA_036259255.1). Lineage (GTDB taxonomy): Bacteria > Acidobacteriota > Thermoanaerobaculia > Multivoradales > JBCCEF01 > DATACC01. The sequence goes on from DATACC010000272.1 coordinate 843, forward strand.
TACCGAAATCGCCGACGACGTGCTCGCTGTCCCCGACCGCACCCTCGGCGTCCGCATCCCCGACAGTAGAATCGAGACCCAACTCGTCGAAGCCTGTAACTCGCCCCTGACGACCGTCGCAGTGCGGGACCGCACCACGAAACAGCCCGTGACCGATTTCGAGCAGGCGAGAGCCCTCGTCGAAGAGGGCATTGCCAGGCTGGATCACCCGCCACCGATCGGTCTGGTCGAGGCGCGCCAGCCGTTCGCGGTGACGCATTCGACGGTGATTCGAGTGCCGCCGCAACAAGGACGATTCTACGACGTGCTCCGAGCGGGAGCGATCACCGAGGATCAGCTCGACGAGGCACTCCGCTCGATCTCCCCATCGGAGTTGGGTTCGAGCAATTAGGGCTCTGTCGATGGGTCTCCAGAGATACCAGCAGCTGGTCGAGAGGGTGGTCGACGACTACCGGGCTACTCCCGAGGAGAGGCGCCTCGCCGAAACCTTGGGGCAACGGTCTGCGGAGACCAGCAGTCCGGCGGGGATCGCCGGAGCCATTCAGCAGCTCGAGCAGGTGCTCCAAGCCATCGAACAGCGAGGACATCGGCGGCCGGAACCGACCACCGGGCCACCCAGCCAAGCGTTGATTCAGCTCCAGCAGGTACTGATCGAGGCCGAGGAAAAGTGGCGTCGGTCGGCCGACAAGCAGCTCCGCCTTGGCCTCGTCAGTCTGCCAGCGGCCCTCGTCCTCGTGATCCTGCTCGCGCTCTCGCCGCTGTGGACCGAGACGATGATCGGCCTGCTCCTGGTCTCGGTACTGGTTGCAGGGGCGGCCAGCTACACCTTCTTGCTGCTGCGGATTCATCAGCAGGCGCGACAGGCCGAGGAGCGAATGGTCGAGAAGCGGGTCGGTCTCGCCTTCCTCCGCATCGCCATCGAGGACCATACCGGACGCCCCGAACTCAACACGCTCGTCAAGGCGGGCACCCAGATGTTCCTGGGGCACCACGCTGCGCCCACCGTCCCTCTGGGGCCGGAGGACCTGCGCCTCGCGCTGTTCGGCACTCCGAGGAGCGGCGAGAAGTGACCCCTCTGGTGCCTGTGACGACCGTTTCGGCCGAGGAGGTCGCCGGCTGGCTGAGGGCGGGGAAGGTGGTCGTGGTGCCCACCGAGACGGTGTACGGCCTGGCGGTGCGGGCCGGCGACCCGGAGGGGCTGCGGCGGGTGTTTGCCCTGAAGGACCGGCCCGCGGAGGTGAACCTGCCGGTGCTGATCGGCCATCCGGACCAGCTCGCCGGCCTGGGCGTCGACTTCGACCCGGTGGCGCGGGCGCTGGCGGAGCGCTTCTGGCCCGGGCCGCTGACCCTGGTGATGGGCTTCGAGGCCGCCGCCGAGCGACCCGCCTGGCTCGCCGGCCGCGTCGAGGTGGCCGTGCGGCTGCCGGACCTCGAGCTGCTGCGCCGCGTCGCCGAGCTCGCCGGACCGCTGCTGCTGACCAGCGCCAACCGCCACGGCACCGGGCCGAAGACCTCGGTCGCCGAGGCCGTGGCGTCGCTGGCCGGCGAGGTCGACGCGGCCGTCGACGCCGGAGTCCTGTCGTCGGTGCCGTCGACGATCGTGAATACCCGCCGCGTGCCGCCGGTCGTCGAGCGCGTGGGGAGCCTGGCCAGCGAGGAGGTTCGGCGGGCGATCGAAGCGGCGCCGGCAGCGGGGGCGGCGCCGTGAGCGGGCTGATCCTCGGCATCGAGACCTCGTGCGACGACACCGGCGCGGCGGTGGTCTCCGAGGACCTGGAGATCGTCTCCAACGTGGTGGCGCGGCAACTGGAGGTCCACGCCCGCTACGGCGGCATCGTGCCGGAGATCGCCAGCCGGGTACACGTCTCCGAGGTGATGCCGACGGTCGCCCGGGCGCTGGCCGAAGCGGGAGTGCGCGGCGAGGACCTCGCCGCCCTCGCGGTGACCCGTGGCCCGGGCCTGATCGGCTCGCTGCTGGTCGGCGTCTCGGCGGCCAAGGCCCTGGCCCTGGCGTGGGACCGGCCGCTCGTCGGAGTGAACCACCTCGAAGGGCACCTGGCGTCGGCCTCCCTCGGCGCCGAGACGGTGGCGTACCCGTGCCTCGTGCTGCTGGTCAGCGGCGGCCACACGCTGCTCGCCGAGGTCGCGGCGCCGGGCGCCTACCGGGTGCTCGGTGCCACCCGCGACGACTCCGTCGGCGAGGCCTACGACAAGGTGGCGCGCCTGCTCGGGCTCGGCTTCCCCGGCGGCCCGGTGATCGACCGGCTGGCGCTCCAGGGCACCGACCGCCTCGGCTTCCCCCGTCCGATGCTCCACGAGGGGCTCGACTTCTCGTTCTCCGGCCTCAAATCCGCCGTGGTCAACCTGGTACGGCGCGAGGCGGAGCTGCCGGTGGAGGACGTCGCCGCCTCCTTCGCCGCCGCCGTGATGGACGTGCTGCTGGCCAAGCTCGACCGCGCGCTGCAGCGGCCGGGCTTCCGCTCCCTGGCGGTGGTCGGCGGGGTCGCCGCCAGCCCGATCCTGCGCCAGCGCCTGGAGGAGATCCGCCAGCGCCGCGGTATCCAGGTGTGCCTGCCGCCGATCGCGCTGGCCACCGACAACGCCGCCATGATCGCCGCCGCCGCCTGGCCCCAGCTACGCCGCGACGGCGCCAACGCGCTGGACTTCGGCGCCGACGCCGGGCTGACCCTGCCGGAGGCCGGGCCGACGCCCGGCGGGGCCGCTCCGGCGCCCGGAGCGCGCTGATGCCCACCGTCCGCACCACCTCGGCGGCGGAGACCCGGCAGGTCGCCGCGGCGCTGGAGCCGTTGCTCGGCGCCGGCGACCTGCTGGTGCTCTCCGGCGACCTCGGCGCCGGCAAGACCGCCTTCGTGCAGGGCTTGGCGGCGGCGCTGGGAGTGACCGGCCGGGTCACCAGCCCCACCTTCACCCTGGCCCACACCTACCAGGGGCGGCTGCGCCTGCACCACCTCGACGTCTACCGCTTCGCCGATCCCTCCGAGGTGCTCGACCTCGACCTGCCGGAGCTGCTGGCGGACGACGCGGTGACCGCCGTCGAGTGGGGTGAGACGGTGCTGTCCGAGCTACCGGGCGATTTCCTGCGCCTGGAGATCCGCTTCGGCGGACCCGAGGAGTCGCCGGACGTGCGGTGGCTCGACTTCGAGCCGCAGGGAGCGGGCTGGCGCGCCCGCGCCGCCGCCCTGGAGGCCGCGCTGGAAGGCGGTGCGCTGCCGGCGCCCCGGCGCGGGGCCGCGGCCGGAAGCGAGACGGGGTGATGCTGCTGCTGGCTCTGGAGACCGCCACCGCCCAGGTGGGCGTGGCGCTCGGCAGCGCCGACGGCGCCCTCGGCTCGTTCCATTCGACCCGCGCCCGCCGCCACGCCGAGACGCTGGCCCCGGCGATCGACTTCGTGTGCCGCCAGGCCGGCGTCGGCCTCGACGCGCTGACGGCGGTGGCGGTGGACGTCGGCCCCGGCCAGTTCACCGGGCTGCGCGTCGGGCTGGTCACCGCCAAGGCGATCGCCTTCGCGCGGGGCATCCCGCTGGTCCCGGTGTGCAGCCTCGACGCGCTGGCCCACCCGGCCCGGCTGGACGGACGCCGCGTCGTCGCCGTCCTCGACGCCCGGCGCGGCGAGGTGTACCACGCGTCCTACCAGCGGGACGCGAGCGGCCCGGGCGGCGACCTCACCCGCCTCGGCGAGCCCGCGGCCAGCCGACCCCAGGACCTGGCGGACCGCCTGCGGGAGACCGGGAAGGACTGCCTGCTGGTGGGCGACGGCGCCCACGCCTACGCGGAGACCTTCGCCACCGTGCCGCGGGTGGAGGTCGCCGGCCGCGACCTCCGCTACCCCAGCGCCGCGGCGCTCCTCGACCTGGCGGCGGCCCGGGCGGCGGCCGGTACCCTCGTCCCCGAGTCGGAGGTGGAGGCCCTCTACCTGCGCGCCGCCGACGCCGTGTTCCCGGCCGGGCGCGGCGGCCGGGGCTGAGGGCCCGGGAGCCGGCAGGAACCGGAGCACTGCGGAACGCCACCGCCGCTCTTTCCTCCGGAACCTTGCCTGCGTCCGGTCCGTATCGGGTCCGGTGCCGCGCGGCGTTGGCGCGGCGAATCCTGCGACCCCGACCTCCGGAAGGACGACCATGCGCCGATTCCTCCTCCTGCTGGCCTTCGCCCTGCTGCTCGCTCCCGGCACCCTCGCCGCCGGTGCGGGCAGCGCCCCACCCGCCGCAGCACCGGCCGCCGCACCGGCCGCCGCCGCCAGGCCGGCCGCCAGC
>DATACC010000273.1:0-6513 GCA_036259255.1 Thermoanaerobaculia bacterium
GCCCGGCCGGCTGCGGCCCACCGCGGCGGCGGCCTTCCTGGCCGGTTCCGGTTTCGGTCCCGCCGGCATCCTCGGATTCGCGCTGGGCGAGCCGCTGATCCTCCTGCTGATTTCCGGAGTCCCCCTCCCGGCGCTCCTCGCCGCCGGCGCCGACGCGCTGCTGGCCGCCTTCGCCTATCTCACCTTCCGCGACGCCGGCCGGGTGGGACGCGGCCTCCCCAACCTGCGCTCCTACCTGTGGTTCCTGGCCGCCGCCACCCTGGGCAGCCTGACCGGCGCCTTCGTGCTCGCCTGGGGCGGCTTCGCGGACCGCCTCGCCGCGGGCACGGCGCTCCACGCTGCCGGCAACCTGACCTCGGTGGTGCTGGGCGGTCTGCCGTTGCTCTTCCTCGCCCACCACCGGTTGCGCCGGTGGCTGGTGCCGCTGCCGGCCGAGCTGCCCAGCCCGCCCTTCGCCCGCCTCCGTTTCGCGCCGTCGGAGGACGAGGGGGCGGCGGCGGACGACAGCGAGGCGACGCGCATCGTCACCCCCCGCCGCGTCTCCTCCGGCGAGGCGGGCCTGTGGGTGGTGGTGTTGCTCGGGATCACCGTGCTCGCCGCGCCGATTCTCGTGAGCGTGCCGGAGAGCGGTTTCTGGGTGGCGCTGCTCTACCTGCTGCCGGTGATCAAGGCGGCCCAGCTCTACGGCATGCGGGGCGGTCTGCTCGCCGCCTCGGGGTGTGCTCTCGCGTGCCTGGTGGGAGCCGCCGCCGGCACCTGGTGGATCGACGAGGCGGAGAGCTTCCGGCCGCTGCCGCTCTACGCCCAGTTCCTGCTGCTTTCGCCGCTGGCCGCCTATCTCGGCCACTCGTGGCAGAACGAGGCGCGCCTGCGCATGGAGCTGGTCAGCCACCACCGCCTGCTGCGCCAGGACCTGCTGCGCGTGGTCAACGCGCTGGTCGCGGCGGTGGAGGCGAAGGACGCCTACACCGAGAGCCACCTGCGGCGGGTGGGCGAGTACGCGGTGGCGGTGGGCGGACGGCTCGGGCTGGCGGGGCGCGACCTCGAGGTGCTCTACTTCGGCGCGGTGCTCCACGACATCGGCAAGATCGGCGTGCCGGAGTCGGTGATCCGCAAGCAGGGCCCCCTCGATGCGGAGGAGGAGGCGCTGATGCGCCGTCATCCGGAAATCGGTGCCCGCATCGTCTCGGAGCTCGACGTGCTGCGCGACACGGCGCCGCTGATCCTCCACCACCAGGAGCGCTGGGACGGCGGCGACGAGACCCTGTTTCCCGGCTACCCCCACGGCCTGACGGGCGACGCGATTCCCCTCGGCGCACGGATCATCGCGGTGGTCGACGCCTTCGACGCCATGACCACCGACCGCCCCTACCGCGCCTCGCTGGGCCAGGAGGCGGCGGTCACCGAGCTGCGCCGCCAGGCCGGCCGCCAGTTCGATCCCCGGGTGGTCGACGCCTTCGTCGAGGTGCTCGCCGAGCGGCCCTGGTTGTGAGGTCCCCCCCGGATGGGGGAGGGAAGGCTCCTGCTCCCGGGCGATGACAGGGCGCCTCCGGCGGCCTACGATGGTCGGCGAAAGGAGGTGCTGCAATGCTCTATCGCTCGATCGTCCTGCTCAACGCCCTGCCGGCCCTGACGGTGGGTTTCGCCGCCGCCATCTCGCCGGGATGGTGGTTGTTCCAACGCCACTTCAGCCGCTTCTGGGAGGTCGACTGGCGTCTGACGATGCACGCCAAGTCGCTGATGCTGTTTCTGGGAGTGGCGTGCCTCGGCTTCGGCCTGCTGTTGCTGGCGGCGCTCTGGGTGCAGGAGCGGCGGGCCCGCCTCGGGATCGCGGTGGCGCTGTGTCTGACCAACCTGATGGCGATGGTCCACTCCTTCGTATCGATGAGCGCCGTCGGCGCCAACGTCGTCAACGCCTCCTTGCTGGGCGTGTTCGCGTTCCTCGCCCTCGCCTCCCTGGTCCTGATCTTCGCCGAGACGATCGCGTTCACCGTGCCGCCCCGGGAGCAGCCGGCGTGAAGCTCCCGCGGCTGCGCACGTCGCCGGGTGCCGAGATCGGGGATTCGGCGCCGGCGGACCTCGCCGCTAGGTCCGCCGTCGCGCGGCAGGAGCGTGAGCGCCTGGCGCGGGACCTCCACGATTCGGTGAAGCAGCAGCTCTTCACGCTGCGCATGAGCACCGCCGCCGCCGAGGCCCGCTGGGAGACCGATCCCGACGGCGCCCGGGTGGCCCTCGGCGAGGCGCGGGCCGCCAGCGAGCGGGCGATGGTGGAGATGGAGGCGCTGCTGCGCCAGCTCCGCCCCGATCCGCTGGCCGGCACCTCGCTGGTCGACGCGCTGCGCGAGCAGTGCGAGGCGCTGCGCTACCGCAGCGGCGCGGAGGTGGAGCTCGAGCTCGGCGACCTGCCGGCCGACGACGAGCTGCCCACCGCCGTGCCGCCGACGCTGTTCCGCATCGCCCAGGAGGCGCTCAACAACGTGGCGCGGCACGCCCGGGCCCGTCGGGTGACGGTGGCCCTCGGCCGCCGGCAGAGCGGGCTGAGGAGCTGGCTCGAGCTGGTGGTGGCGGACGACGGCGGCGGCTTCCAGCCGGGAGCGGCGCGCCGGGGGCTGGGGCTCGCCAGCATGGACGCTCGGGCCGGGGAGGCGGGCGGTCGGCTGCGCCTCGCCGCGGCGCCCGGCGGCGGCTGTCGCCTGGAGGTGCGGCTGCCGGTGCCGGCGCCCGGGCCGCCGCCGGTGCCGTGGACCACGGACGCCGAGTGGCTCGGCGCGCTGCTCACCGCGGCGACCACCGCCGCCTCGCTGCTGCTGGTGGCGATCGCCCTCGGCAGCCGCGTCGCGTCCGCCGCGGAGTGGGTGCGCCACACCCCGACCGCCCTGCTCGGCCTGGGAGGTCTGGCGGACGGGGCGGCCCTGCTGCTGCTCGGCGCCTGGCTGCGGCTGCGGCGGCTGGAGCGCCGGCTCGACCCGGAGCACCCGGAGCGGCTGCGCTGGAAGGTGGGCTGGCACCTGGTGCTCGCCTGGCTCGGCGTGCTCACCGTCGCCGCCACGGCGGTGCAGCGGGCCTGGTGGGTGGTGGCGGCGGCGGCGGTGGTGCTGGCGGCCGACCAGGTGCGCCGCGCGCTCAGCGTCGACCGCGCGTTGCGCCGCCGGCTCCCGAGGGCGGCCCTGGCCGTCGAGATCGCCCGGGAGCGCCGCCGGCACCTGTGGCTCCTGGGCAGCGGCGTCCTCGCCCTGCTCGCCGCCACGGTCACCCACCCGGACGCCCTGTTCGCCGTGCCGTTGCTGGCGCTGGGCGGCTTCTTCGTCCACCGCTGGCGCCGCCTGCGGGGGCTCCACCGGGCGCTCGCGGCCGGCGGCGGGGCGGCGGCGTGAGTGCACCGGTGCGCGTGGTGCTGGTGGACGACCACCGGGTGGTGCGCCAGGCGCTGCGGACCTACCTCGAGTCGTTCGCCGGCTTCGAGGTGAGCGGCGAGGCGTCGAGCGGCGAGGAGCTGCTGGAGCGCGTCGCCGGCTGGCGGCCCGACGTGGTGGTGGTGGACCTGGTGATGCCCGGCGGCATGGACGGCGTGCAGGCCGCTGCCGGCGTCGCCGAGCGTTCCCCGGCCACCCGCGTGGTGGTGCTCTCGGCCCACGGCGACGAGGCCCGCCTCGCCGGCGCGCTGCGCGCCGGCGCCTGCGGTTACGTGCGCAAGGACTCGGCTCCCGAGGTGTTCCTGGCCGCGGTGCGGGGTGCGGCCCGCGGCCAGACGGTGATCGACCCCGGCCTCGCCGCGGCCCTGGCCGGCCTGGCGGGAGGCGGTCCGGCCGCCGACGAGCTCACGGCGCGCGAGCGCGAGGTCCTGCGCGAGCTGGCCCGCGGCCGCACCAACCGCGAGATCGCCGCCGACCTGGGGGTCACGCCCGAAACCGTCAAGACCCACGTCGCCAGCATCCTCGCCAAGCTCGGCCTGCGCCACCGCACGGAAGCGGCGGTGTGGGCGCTGAAGACCGGGCTGGTGGTCCTCGAAGAGCTGGAGCTCTCCTCCCGCGCCGAGCTCTGAGGGTGTGCCCGTCTACCGGGGCTCGACCTCGCGGGTCAGCAGGTAGACGTCGGTCGAGAAGGTGTGGGGGGGGCCGCCGGGGTGGGCGAGGAGCACCTTGCTCCGGTAGCGCAACCAGTTGCCGTGTCGGTCCTGCCGCCGGCTCTCCCGGTAGGCGAGCTCGATGCCGGCGATGTTCGAGTCGTCCAGGGTGGAGAGCTCGTGGGGCTCCGAGCGGCCGTTCTTGTTCTCGTCGAGCCACAGCCGGAGGAACTGCCAGTCGGCATCGTCGGCGGTGATCCAGCCGTCCTCGTTGCCTCCCATGTCGGCGCGGTCGTACTCCGCCAGGGCGCGGTATCCGTTCGGCTCCTGGTCGTGGGTGTGGAAGGAGCGGTCGCCGAACAGCTCGTAGCCATCGTCGATCTCGCCGTTCTGGTTGAGGTCGATGGCGAGGAAGGCGTCGTTGCCGCCCGGCTCGGTCCAGGCGACCTGCTCGACCTTGCGATCGACGTCGATGTCGAACCGGACCCCCTCGTCGACCGAGGTGAAGTGGAACCCGCGGCCATCGAGATCGATCACGATGGGGGTGCCGTCTGGGTTGCCGTCGTCGACCGATCCGGGATCGGGAACTCCTCCCCCACCTCCTGTGGGCGTGTCTCCCTCTCCCTCGGAAATCACGGTGCAGGTGCCGCAGATGTGGGTGTGCACGTCACTGACCTCCAGCACGGTCTCGCCCGAGAAATCGAAGGAAGCGCCCGTGAAGCCGACGGTGACCTGGTTGCACTTCTTATCGAAGCAGCTCTCCACTGCGCATGCGCCCGCTCCTTTGCAGGAGGCGGGCTCCTGGTCACCGCCGGCGGACGTGCCGCCCTGGTCAGCGTCCTGTGGGATCGGCACGTGAACGCGCAAGACGTTGAGGCTACCGAAGTCGGTGCACTTCGGATCGGTGGCCGGCGCGCATCGGCTGGTACACGACTCGGAGCAGGAGCATCCAAAGTCGAAGAGGATGGCTCCCGAGTGCCTGCCGTAGGAATGCTCCTCGGAGTTCTGGTCCGCATCGCCCTGGAAAGCGAGCGGTTCGGCGGTCTGAGACAGGCATCGCTTTGCGCTCCACATTGCCTGCCCCCGCTGGCGTTCAGGCTGCCGTGTGTCGCCTTTCTCGGCAGCTTCCAGCTCGGGAAGGTCCCGGTAGACGTAGTGGAGTCCCCAGCTGACGTGGTCCTGTACGCTGAAGCGAAGCTCCTGGTCGAGCTCGAAGTAAAACGCTGCGTCGTACGTGCGGCTGCGTCCCTCGTAGGTGACGTGGACTTGGTACGTGGTGATCGCGGCCGGCGGCGGATCGTCGGAGATCGATCCAGCGAATACCGCGGCCACGGATTGGCCCACGACGTGGGGGAACGAGTGTTCCAGCCACGATGGCTGCTGTTCCCAGAACGGCTCGTACCGCATTTCGTCGATCCCGAGCTCCGGCTCAATCGTCCGGCTGAGCACCGCCCGCAGGGTCCAACCGCCGCCGAAAGTGCGGATGTCCGTCATCAGGTGGTCGTCGTAGTCGCCAGGGTAGAGGGTCTGGAAGTCCGACAGCTCGAACCGCACCTCGGCCCCCGAGCGTTCGGCGAGTAGCTCGTAGCGGCGGTAGGCGTCGCGGACGAGATCCGCCGGTGTGTCGAAGTGCTCGACCCGGAGCTCCGGCAGGCCGGGAAGAAAGGGTTGGGCGTCGGTCTCGGCTGCCGGCAGGGTTGCCAGTGTCTCGCCGGCTCCGAGAACGAGAAGGAGTGCAGTGATCAACAGTGAATAGAATATTCTTGTTGTAGCGATCATTCCGTCAGGGTAGCAGGCTGCTTTTCGGAGTGTCAACCGCGCGCGGCAGCACCGACTCCCGCACCGCCGAGCACAGCCCGAACAGCTCCTCAGGCGGCGAGTACCAGCGCTCGAGGCGGAAACCGCTCTCGACGAACACGGCGGCGGCCCGAGCGGATGATCCGCGACGCCTTGCGACCGGTTCCGGACGCGTTGGCGCTGGGCTGGCTGCCGCTCTAACCACGAGATGGGTCTGATCGGGACCGTGTTCCAACAGGGAAGGCGAGGAGCCGCTCGGGGACGACAGCGTGGTCTACCTGCACCAGGACTTCACGGTGACCCGCTCCATGGGACACGGCGAGGACCGGCTGCTCGCCGAGCCGAGCGAGGAGTGGAGCCGCTTCTGCGAGGACGAGCTGGGCTTCCCGATCCAGACGGCTCAGCCGAGCCGCACCGCGAGGATCGCCGCGATGGTGCCCACCGCGGCGACCAGACCCGCCGCGACATAGCCGCGGCGCCCGCGCGGCAGCAGTCCCGCCGGTCTCAGCAGCAGGGGGGCGACCAGGGCGGCGACGGCGCCCGTGGCCACCGCGGCGAGCCGCCCGTTGCGCAGGGCCGCCGCCATCAGCCACACCGCCGGGACCCAGACCAGCAGGGCCCCTCCGGCCAGCGCCGCGGCGATACCGCGGCGG
>DATACC010000274.1:0-46124 GCA_036259255.1 Thermoanaerobaculia bacterium
GGCGGCCAGGAAGCGGCGCACGTCGAAGCCGGCTTCGCCGAGCAGGCGCCGCACCAGGGGCAGCGGCAGGCCCACCACGTTGGTGTAGTTGCCCCGCACCTCCTCGACGTAGAGGGCGCCGATCCCCTGGATGCCGTAGGAGCCCGCCTTGTCGAGGGGCTCGCCGGTGTCGACGTACCAGGCGATCTCCTCCTCCCCCAGCGTCCCCATCGCCACCTGCGAGGCGGCCACCGCGGAGTGCCGGCGCGGCGCGCCGCCGCCGGGGTCCGGCAGCTCCAGGGCAACGCCGGTGAGCACCGTGTGCTCCCGGCCGGCGAGGCGCGCCAGCACGGTCCGCGCCTCGGCCGGGCCGGACGGCTTGCCCAGCAGCTCCGGTCCCCCGGAGCCTTCGAGCACCACCACCGTGTCGGCGGCCAGCACCAGCTCGCCGGGCAGGGCCCGGGCCGCCGCCTTCTCGCGGGCCAGGCGCAGCACGTAGTCGTGGGGCCGCTCGCCGGGGTGCGGCGTCTCGTCGAGGTCCACGGGGCGCACGGTGAAGGCCAGGCCGAGGGCGGCGAGAAGCTCGCGCCGCCGCGGCGACCCGGAGGCGAGCACCAGCCGCGGCGCGGAGAGGTTCGCGCCGCCGTCGCTCGGCGGCACCGCGGGCGGGGCGGACTCGGTCACGGCTAGGGGTAGTACCCGCGGATCGTCTTCGCCTGCACGCCGGGACGCGTGATCTCCACCTCGACCTTGCGGAAGCCGGTGTCGTCGGAGTCGGCCGGCGATTGGTACGCCACCAGGTACTGCGTGCGCAGCTCCCGCTCGATCGAGCGGTAGACCGGCCCCAACTCGCGCGCCCGGTCGATGAAGAAGCTCTGGCCGCCGGTCTCCGCCGCGAGCTTCGTCAGCTTCGTGCGGATCAGCGATTCGCGGGCCGCCGACCCCAGACCGACGGTGTAGATCGACACCCCGGTGCGCTGGGCGTACTCGAGGGCGTCCTCGTAGCGGAAGCGGCTGCCCTGGTCGTCGCCGTCGGAGAGCAGGATGATCGCCCGCTTGCCCTGCACTCCGCTGAAGTAGTAGAGGCCGTAGATCAGGCTGTCCCACAGTGCCGTGCCGCCGGCCGCCTGGATGCCGGCGAGCCCGCCGGCCAGCACCTGCGGATTGTTGGTGAAGCGCACCGCCAGCTCGGGGCCGGTGGCAAAGGTGATCAGCGCCGCCCGGTCCTTCGGCGTCAGCACACCCTCGAAGAAGTGCAGGGCCGCGGCCAGCGCCTCGTCGAGCTCCTCGGCCATGGAGCTGGAGGTGTCGAGCATCACCCCGGCGTAGATCGGCACGTTCTCCACCCGTTCGAAGCGCCGGATCTGCTGGGCCTCGCCCTCCTCGCGCACGACCAGCTGGCCGGGTGCCAGGTCCTCCACCGGTCGGCCGGCGCGGTCGAGGGCGGAGACGTAGAGCTCCACCAGGCGCACCTCGATCTGCTCCAGGTTCTCCGGCGCGTTGACGTAAACCAGGTCCTCCACGTAGTTGCCGTCGGCGAGGTACGCCACCGCCCGCACGTAGGCCACCTCGTCGCCCGGCGGCAGCAGGATCGGCTGGTGGTAGGGCGCCTGGTAGAGGGTGGCCACGAGCTCCTCGTTGAGGTACATCTCGACCCGCTCGAGACGGTCGCCCTCGGGCACGTCGACCTCGGCGGCGGCGCGCAGGCTGCGCTGGTAGCGGCGGCCCGGCTGCGGCTCGACGAGGCGCACGGCGAAGCGGTGGGGGCCGGCGTTGAGCAGCAGCTCCGAGCGGGCGAGCACGTCGCCCTCCGCCGACAGCGCCACCGCGGCCACGTCGTGGTTGCGCGGCGCGCTGCCGAGGTTGAGCTCCACGCTGTAGGGCGGCCGGGTCTTGCTCATCACCTGCTGGCCATCGAGCAGGAAGGCGACGCGGGCGATGCCCTCGCCCTCGACCACCGCCTCGAGCCGGGTGTTGCCCACCTGCAGCCCGGTGGGTGGCGGCAGCAGGCGAATCGACACCTCCTGGTCGGCGAGGCCGAGGTTGGCCTCCGCGGCCGGATCGGCGGAGGCGGCACCGTCGGGCGGTCCCGTGCCGGCGGCGACCTCGGCGCCGGGGGCGAAGTGCACGAAGGGAACCTGCAGCTCGCGCTCGGCGCGGAAGAAGCGGCCGGAGCCCAGCTCCTGGACCCTCAGCACGAGCTCGTAGCTGCCGGGGCGCAGGTGGCGCTGGAAGACCAGCGGCACGTCGGAGGCGCTCAGCTCGGCGGCGGGCAGGCGGAAGCGGTAGCGGAAGTGCTCGAAGCGCTGCCCCTTGCGCAGCACCTCGCCGTCCACCAGGTAGTCGAAGCTGGTGCCCTCTGCGGCGGTCGCCTCGTTGCGCGGCACCTGCACGACGCCCTGCACCACGGTGCGGCCGCCGCGGGCGCCGGGGAAGGTGAGGTGGAGCTGGGCGGGGAAGCGGTCGGAGCCCTCCGGCACGTCGGTCGAGTAGGCGAGGAAGGTCTGCAGCCACTCGGGGTCCGTCCGCGGAAAGACCTGCCCCTCCTCCTCGAGCAGGCGCCAGTCGGCGGAGCGGGCCAGGGCGCCCGCCAGCTGCTGACCGTCGTGGCAGTCGGCGGCCAGGGCGCGCAGGAGCTGCCCCTCGCTGGCGGTCAGGGCGCTGGTGCTCAGCAGATCGGCGAGGCCGTCGGAGCGCGACCAGAGCTCGAACCGGCGGCCCTGGTCGACGAAGACGACGGTGAACGAGTGGTGCAGCACCTCGCTGCCGAGGTAGCTCCACACCTCGATCGGCCGGCGCAGCGCCCCGCAGCGCCAGGTGCGCTTCTCGGCCGGCTCCCCGTTGGCGAGGAAGACGCGCACCCGCGGGTCGTCGAGCTCGTCGTAGAGCTGCCGGGCGTCGCGGGCCCGCGCCTCCCAGCGCTCGCGCAGCTCGTTGCGCCCGGTCTCCGGGAACGGATCGCGCGAGCGCCAGAAGCTCTCGATGAAGGCGTGGCGCTGGTAGTCGGCGGTGAGCGACTCGAAGGCGCTGCGCTCCTCGGGCGACAGCAGCGGCGCCACGTCCTCGAGCCAGCGCGCGTGCTCCGGCGTCAGCTCGGCGGGGCCGGCGCTCGCTGCCTGGGGGGACTCGCCAGCGTCGGCAATCGCGGCGCTCGTCGGCTCGCCGTCCTCGGCCACTCCGGCAGGAGAGTCCTCAGGCTCCGGCTCCGCGAGGGCCACGGGGGGCTCGGCCGTGGGCTCGGCGGTGGCGTCGCCCGATGTCTCCAAGCCGCGCGGGTCCAGGCCGCCAGGCTCCGCGGCCGGGGGGGCGGGAACGGCCGTGGCGGAGGTCTCCTGGGCTCGGGCGGGCGCGGCGCACAGGGCGGCGCACAGGAGGGGAAGGATCGACAGCAGGGCGTGGATACGGCGCAGACCCATCGGCCGCATGCTACGCCCCGCTCCCGGGTGGGGCAAGGAGCGACCGTGCGGGCACGGGTCGTGCGATTCGAGCTGGCAGGCCGTGGGGCGTGGCGCGTGCTCGAACCGGGCGGAGGCCATCGCTACTCGCGGGTGCCTGCGGGATGGGCGCCGGGGCCGTGGTAGTCCTTCTCGCCGGCCGTCACCGCCACCGGCAGGCGGTTCTGCGGCGGCGGCAGGGGACAGGTGGCGTAGGGGGTGAAGGCGCAGGGTGGGTTGTAGGCCCGGTTGAAATCGACCACCACGCGGCCGTCGGGGCCGGGCAGCTCGGTGTAGAGGTAGCGGCCGGCGCCGTAGGTCCCGTCGCCATTGGTCTCGTCGGCGAAGATCAGGAACAGCGCGTCGCCCTCGCCGAGGGGCTCCAGGCGGTGGGTCTCGCCACCGAGCTCCACCACCAGGGCGCCGGGCACCGTGCCCTGCTGCTTGCCGCCGGTGACGTCGTCGACCTCGATCTGCTTCGGTGTCTCGTACGGCTCGAGGCGGCCGACCACGCGCCAAGCCGGATCGACGGGGTAGCGCTCGATGCCGGTGAACTCCTGGCGGGTGGGGCTCGCCGCGTCCTTTACCCGCAGGGCCATGCGCCCGTCGCGGTCGAGCACCTGGAGGCGCAGGCCGTCGATCTGGACCACCGTCGGGCCGGCGTCGCCGGCGTCGCTGGCCAACGGCCCGCCCGGAAGCGGCTCGCCCCCGGCCGTGGCCTCGACCCCGGGGGCGAGATCGAGGGAGACCGTCTGGCCCTGGCGGGTGAGGGTGCCCACCGTGGCTGGTGCCGACGGGGGCAGCACCACGTCGGCCATCGGCTCGGAGCCGAGGCGGCTGTCGCCCTCCGGCAGCCAGTGCAGGCCGACCAGCGACAGCCAGCCGTCCTCGGAGCGCAGCCGCTCGATGCGCTCGGCGTGCCAGGCCTCGACCTCCTCGCGCCAGGCGGCCTCGTCGAAGGAGGCTTCCGGCTCCGGCGGCGGCGCCGGCTCGTTCTGGCAGGCGGCGAGGACGGCGACGGCGCAGAGGACGGGGATGCCGGCTGCGGCGCGGCGGCGGAGGACGCGGGCGAGGCGGGAGACGGTCATGGGTACGGACTTTAGCCGCTGGCGCCGCCTCACGGGTAATACCCCCGCATCGCCTTGACCTCCACGCCCGGCCGCGCCACCGCCACGTCGATGCGGCGGAACTTCGTGCCGCCGGTGGCCGTGGACTGGTAGGCCAGCAGGTACTTCGAGCGCAGCTCGCGCTCGATGGTGGCGTAGACGGCGTCGAGCTCGTCCGGCGACCCGATGGCGAAGCTGCGGCCGCCGGTGGCCTCCGCCAGGCGCTCGAGCTTCTTCTTGTCGGCGTCGGCCGACAGCGCGATGGTGTAGAGGGCGACGCCGCCGCGGCGCGCCGCCTCCAGGGTGCGCTCCCAGTCGAAGCGGGAGCTCTCGTCCTTGCCGTCGGAAAGCACCAGCAGCGCCCGCTGCCCCTTGATGCCGTTGAAGTAGTAGAGGCCGAAGAGCAGGCTGTCGTAGAGGGCGGTGCCGCGCTCGGCCTTGAGGCCCGCCAGGCCGCCCGCCAGCGCGCGGGTGTCGTTGGTGAACTTCACCGCCAGGTGGGGATGATCGTTGAAGGTGATCACCGCCGCCCGGTCCTTCGGCTGGACGGTGCGCTCCAGGAACCGCAGGGCCGCCTGTTGGGCCGCCTCGAGGCTCTCCTCCATCGACGCCGAGACGTCGAGCAGGATGGCGGTGTGCACCGGCAGGTCGCGCACCTGCTCGAAGCGCACCAGGGTCTGGGGCTGGCCGTCCTCGCGCACGGTGAAGTCGGCCTCCGTGAGGCCCTCCACCGGCCGGCCGCCGCGGTCCAGCGCGGTGGCGAACACCTCGACGAGTTGGACGTCGATCTCCTCCAGGTACTCCGGGGCGTTGACGAACACCAGGTCCTCGGTGGAGTTGCCGTCGGCCAGGTAGGCGACCATCCGCACGTAGGTGATGGCCCCGGGCTCCGGCAGCACGATGGGCTGGACCCACGGCTCCTGGTAGAGGGTCGCCACCCGCGTCTCGTTGAGGAACACCTCCACCCGGTCCAGGGTCTGCCCCTCGGGCACCTCCACCCGCGCCTCGGCGGCCAGGCTGCCGCGGTAGGTACGCCCCTTGCGCGGCTCCACCAGGTCGACGTCGAAACGGTGGCCGCCGGCGTTGAGCGGCAGCTCGTCGCGGGCCACCTCCTCGCCCTGGCCGTCGAAGGCCACCGCCACCAGCGTGCGCGGCCGCGGCGTCTCGCCGAGATCGAGGTCGACGCTGTAGGGCGGGCGGTTCTTGGTCAGGATCGGCTCGTCGTCGAGGGTGAAGGTGACGCGTGCCACGTCCTCGCCGGTGACCAGGGTGTCGAAGCGCACGTAGCCGGTGTGGATCTGCCCCTGCGGCTCGAGGAGCTGGAGGCTGGTGCCGCCGGCGGCCAGCGCCGCGTTGGCCTCGGCCAGCAGGCGCGCCGTCTCCTCGTCCTCCGGCGGCGGCGGCTCGTTGCGCTCCACCCGGGGCACGGTGACCGCCCGCTCGCCGCGCCAGAAGGCGCCGGCGTTGACGTCCTCGAGCTTGAGCACCAGGCGGTACTCGCCGGGCCGCAGGTAGCGCGTGAAGACGAGGGGGAGCTTGTCGCCGGTGACCTCCTCGGCGGGCAGGTCGAACTTGTAGCGGAAGGTGTCGAACAGCTCCTCGCCGGAGAGCACCTCGCCGGTGAGCAGCAGGTTGAAGGCCTGGAAGCCCGAAAGCTCCGCCGTGCCGGCCGCCGCCTTCGGCACCGTGACGGTGCCCTGCAGCACGGTGCGGCTCTGGCGTCGCGCCGGGTAGGCCACGGAGAGCTCCGCCGGCAGGCGCGGGGCGTCGGGAGGCAGGTCGGTCGAGTAGCTCTCGAAAGTCGCGACCCACTCGCCCTGGCGTGGCTCGGGCGTGTCGGAGATCTCGGCCAGGATGCGCTCGTAGTCCATCGGGTCGCGGCTGGCGAAGGCGATGGCGGCAGCGATCTTCTCGCCGTCGCGGCAGTTGAACACGATGCTCTGCATCACGCTGCCGCCGGCGGCGGCGCCGCCGCCCACGGTTGGCCCGGCGTCGGCCATCAGCGTGTCGAGCAGGCGGTTGATGCCCTCGAACGGACGCCACAGCCGGTAGTGCTGCCCCTCGCGGTAGAAGATGAGGAAGAACTCGCGGCGGGTCTGGTCGCTCCCGCGGTAGTACCACGCCTCGAGCGGCTTGAGCAGGCCGCTGCACTGCCCCACGATCACCGCCGCCGGGCGCCCGTTGAGCAGCAGCATGCGGGCGCGGTCCTCCGTCAGGCTGCCGTACTCGTTGCTGGCGTCCTGGATCATCTGCTCGTAGCGGTCCTGGTACTCGTTGCGGGCGGTGTCCGGGTAGGGATCGCGGGTGCGCCAGAACTGCTTCACGAAGGCGTCGCGCTGGTAGTCCTGCTCCAGGGCCAGGAAGGCCGCCAGCTCCTCCTCGGTGATGATCGGCTCGACGTGGGCGAGCCAGGTGCGGTGGACCTGGGGCAGCGCCTCGATGGCCTGGCGTTCCTTCTTGCCGTAGCTGTCGACGGCGAACGCCGGCGCGGCGGCGAGGGCGAGCAGCACGACGGCGAGCCACGGCGGCAAACGGCGGAGCGCGGCGGAGCGGGCGGGGGAGCGGACGGGAGCTCTCATCGCAAACGTCAACGCGGCGGCGGGGGTGGTGGATTCCGCCGCCCGCGGGCACCCTTGGCTCCAGGATGCCGTTACACTGGTTCGCATGCACGCCGCGCACCGGGACGACCCGGGCTCCCGTGAACCGGTCTACCTCGACCACAACGCCACCACCCCCGTCGATCCCCGGGTCCTCGAGGCGATGCTGCCGTGGCTCGGGCCGCGCCACGGGAACCCGTCGTCGATCCACCGCTTCGGCCAGGCGGCGCGCGACGCGGTGGAGGCGGCCCGCGAGGAGGTGGCGGCGTTGCTCGGCGGCCGGCCGCCCGAGGTGGTGCTCACCGCCTCCGGTACCGAGGCCAACAACGCCGTGGTGCTCGGCCTCGCCGAGCGGGCCGGCTACCGCGGCCGTCTCGTGATCTCGGCGCTGGAGCACCCGTCGGTGCGCGCCGCCGCGGCGCGCGTCGAGGCGGCCGGCGTCGAGGTCGTGCGGGTGCGGCCGCGGCCGGACGGCGTGGTCGATCCGGAGGAGCTGCTGGCCGCGGTGACGCCGGGCACGCTGCTCGTCGCCCTGATGCTCGCCAACAACGAGGTGGGCACCCTGCAGCCGGTGGCCGAGGTGGCGGCGGCCTGCCGCGAGCGCGGCGTGCCGGTGCTCACCGACGCGGTGCAGGCGGTGGGCAAGGTGCCGGTGGACGCCGGCGCGCTGGGCGTCGACTTCCTGGTCCTCGGCGGCCACAAGTTCCACGGTCCGCCGGGGACGGCGGCGCTGTGGGTGCGCACCGGCCTCGACCTGCCGCCGCTGCTGGTGGGCGGCAGCCAGGAACGGCGCCGCCGCGCCTCGACGGAGAACGTGCCGGGAGCGGTGGGCCTGGGCCGGGCCTGCGCCCTCGCCGCCGCCGAGCTGCCGGAGCGCCGAACCCACTTGGCGGCGCTGCGCGACCGGCTGGAGCAGGGCGCGACGGCGATCCCGGGGGCGAAGGTCCACTGCGCCGCCTCGCCGCGCCTGCCCAACACCTCGCACCTCGCGTTCGCCGGCGTCGAGGGCGAGGCGCTCCTGATCCGCCTCGACCTCGCCGGCTTCGCGGTGTCCACCGGCTCGGCCTGCGCCTCGGGAGCGGTGGAGCCGAGCCCGGTGCTCACCGCCCTCGGGCTGCCCCGCCGAGAGGCGCTGTCGTCGGTGCGGGTGAGCTTCGGCATCACCAACCGGGTCGAGGAGGTGGAGTGGTTCCTGGAGGCCCTGGAACGCGAGGTCGCGGAGCTGCGGCGCCTGGTGCCGGCGGCCGCGGTGGAGCCCGGAGCGGTGGAGGCATGAGCGGCGCGCTGACCGCCGTGGCGATGAGCGGCGGCCTCGACTCCTCGGTGGCCGCCTGGCTGCTGGCCGAGCGCGGCGACGGTCCGGTGGTGGGACTCTCGATGCTGCTGTGGGCGGAGGATCCGGCGGCCGTCGCCCGGCCGGCCAACGGCCGCTGCTGCGGGGCCCTCGACCTCGGCGACGCCAAGCGCGTGGCGCAGCAGGCCGGAATTCCGCACTACACGCTGCGCCTCGACGAGGAGTTCCGCCGCGCGGTGGTCGACCCCTTCGTCGACGACTACCTGGCCGGCCGCACGCCCAGCCCCTGCGTGCGCTGCAACACCTGGGTGAAGTTCGACCTGCTGCTCGAGCGCGCCCGCCGCTTCGGCGCCGAACGCCTGGCCACCGGCCACTACGCGCGCCTCGTGGACGGCCCCGCCGGCCGCGAGCTGCACGTCGCGGCGCGGCCTGACAAGGACCAGAGCTACTTCCTGTTCGAGCTCGACCAGGAGCAACTCGCGGCCTCCCGCTTCCCGCTGGGCGAGCTGGGCAAGGACGAGGTGCGCGACATCGCCCGGCGCGCCGGCCTGGTGGTGGCGGAGAAGGGGGAGTCGATGGAGATCTGCTTCGTCGCCGACGACGTGCGCTCGTTCGTGGAGCGCGAGGCGGCCGGCCGCGCCGGCGCCGGCTCGGCGGCGTCCGCTCCGGTGGCGCTCGAGGAGCCGTCGACGGTGGTCGACACCGCCGGCCGCGAGCTCGGCCGGGGGGCGCCCTACTACCGTTACACGGTGGGGCAGCGCCGGGGTCTCGGCGTCTCTTCGCCCTCCGGCGAGCGCCTCTACGTGCTGGCGCTCGACCCGGCGCGCAACCGGGTGACGGTGGGGCGTGGGGAGGAGGCCGGCTGCCGCGCCTTCACCGGCGAGCGGCTGCACTGGATCAACCCGGAGCTCGATCTCGCCGAGACGGCGGGGGTGGCCGCGGCGACGGCCGGCGTCGAGGTGACGGTGAAGATCCGCGCCCGCCACTCCGGGGTGGCGGGCCGCGTGCGCCCGCTGGCCGACGGCCGCGCCGAGGTGGAGCTGGCCGAGCCCCAGCGCGGCGTCGCCCCCGGCCAGGCGGCCGTCTTCTATCGCGGCACCCGGGTGGCCGGCGGCTGCTGGATCGAGGGGCCGCGGTAGCGTCCCGGAATAGGCCTTCCGGAGCACTCGTTGAAGTGAACTTGCAGCGGATCTTTGCGAGCCGCTAGAATGCGCTTCCTTGCTGGAAGCCTGAAATCTTCTCACTCCCCGATCCTCAATACCGAACAAGGAGAGGTCATGGATTCGATTCTCGAGATCCGCCGCAACGCGCACCGCGTGCTGCTCGGTGCCGTGCTGGCGCTGATCGCACTGCCGGCCTGCGCCAACGAGGGGGCGGCCCAGGCCGCCGCGCCGCAGCAGGGCGGCGGCAACCAGGTGGTGGCCACCGTCGACGGTGAGCAGATCACCCTGTCGGAGCTGGAGCAGCAGTCCAGCGAGCAGCTCCAGTCCGTCGAGGCCCAGCTCGCCCAGTGCCAGCGCCAGGTCGAGCAGAGCCGCTTCCAGGCGCTCGACTCCTCGCTGCGCGGCATGGTCCGCGAGCGTCTGCTGGCGGCCGAGGCCCAGAAGGCCGGCCAGTCGGTGGAGGACTACCGCGCTGCCGAGCTCGAGAGCCGCATCCAGCCGGTGACCGACGCCGACGTGGCCGCCTTCTACGAGGAGAACAAGGCGCGCATCGGCAACCGCACCCTGGAGCAGGTGGCGGCGCAGATCCGCCCCTTCATCGAGCAGCAGCGCCGCACCGAGGCCGAGAACGCCTTCTTCGCCGATCTCGAGCGCAAGCACCAGGTGACCTATCGCCTGGAGCCGCCGCGCACCCAGGTGGCCGCCGAGGGGCCGTCGGTGGGCCCGGCCAACGCGCCGGTGACCATCGTCGAGTTCTCCGACTTCGAGTGCCCCTTCTGCAGCCGCGTGGTGCCGACCATCAACCAGGTCAAGGAGGAGTACGGCGACAAGGTGCGCATCGTCTTCCGCCAGTTCCCGCTCAACATCCACCCCAACGCCCAGAAGGCCGCCGAGGCCTCGCTGTGCGCCGAGGAGCAGGGCAAGTTCTGGGAGATGCACGATGCGATGTTCGCCGACCAGCGCAACCTCGGCGTCGCCAGCCTGAAGACCATGGCGGCCGGCATCGAGGGTCTGAACACCGAGACGTTCAACCAGTGCCTCGACTCCGGCCAGTTCGCCGGCCAGGTGCAGGCGGACATGGAAGCGGGTCTGCAGGCGGGTGTCACCGGCACGCCGGCGATGTTCGTCAACGGCATTCCGGTCTCCGGTGCCGTGCCTTTCGAGCAGCTCGCCCAGGTCATCGACCAGGAGCTGCAGCGCAAGGGCATCTCCACCGAGAACTGAGGCTCGGCAGAGCCGTCCGGTAGCCGGCACCGTCGGCGCCGGAGTTGCGCAGGAGCAGCAGCAAGCGCCCGCCCGCGTTGTTCGCGGCGGGCGCTTCGCTTTTGCGGCCGCGTCGCAGGCGGTGCGGCTAAGATCGCCGGCATGGGAGAGCACCGCTTCGTCCCCCACCGGCCGCCGCGGCTCGAGGAGGACGAGATGCTGCGCCGAGCGCGGCAGCTTCACGACGAGATGGAGCGCCGCCGCAGCGTGCGCGACTTCGCGCCGGACCCGGTGCCGCGGGAGCTCGTGGAGCTGGCCATCCGCACCGCGTCGACGGCGCCCTCCGGCGCCCACCGCCAGCCGTGGCGCTTCGTGGCGGTGGACGATCCGGCGATCAAGCGCCGCATTCGTGCCGCCGCCGAGGAGGAGGAGCGCGCCAACTACGAGGGCGGCCGCTTCCCCGAGGAGTGGCTGACGGCGCTGGCTCCCCTCGGCACGACCTGGGAGAAGCCCCATCTCGAGACGGCGCCCTGGCTGGTGGTGGTGTTCGAGGAGCTCTACGGCATCGAGGCGGACGGCGCGAAGCGCAAGAACTACTACGTCAAGGAGAGCGTCGGCATCGCCTGCGGCCTGTTCATCGCCGCCCTCCACCACATGGGTCTCGCCACGCTGCCCCACACCCCCTCGCCGATGCGCTTCCTGGCGACGGTCCTCGGCCGCCCGAAGAACGAGAAGCCGTACGTCCTGTTCCCCGTCGGCTACCCGGCGGCGGACGCCACCGTACCGGACCTGCGCCGCAAGGGGCTGGACGAGGTGGCGGTGTGGAACCCCCGGAGCGGCTGAGCCGCCCCGGGTTGCCGGGAAGCGCCTACGGCAGGTCCCAGGTCAGCGTCGCCATGAAGTGCTTGCGGTACTCGGTCGAACCGGCGAAGCGGTCGCCGCCCCACACGTAGTACAGCTTGCAACCATCGGGATGCTGGATGTAGGTGTCGAAGCCGGCGTGGTTGGACCGGCTGCCGACGTTCTGCAGCTTCTGGCCCTTGGAGCTGCGCATGTCGTAGGCGTTGTACGGGCAGGCGTCCGCGTCGAAGTAGCCCCCGTTCTCGCACTCGTTGTCCGTGTGGTAGAGCGCGTGCTTGCCTTCGGCGGCGTAGAGGGTGCGGTAGGTGGCCACCGGTGAGCTCGAGTAGCAGCCGATGGCGACCTCGTTGTAGCAGCTGCTGTCGTACCAGGTGCAGCCTGCGAAGTAGCAGCTCCCCTCGTCCCAGTACTGCGAGCAGGACCCGTAGTGATTGCTGGGCACGCCGGAGCAGAGGCCGGGGAACCAGTTGCAGTGGTTGCTGTGGGCGTTGCACTGGGACTCGCTGTTGTCCCAGCTCCCGCAGTAGGGAGGGCAGGAGCCGTAGGCGCCGTAGCGGCTGGAGTCGCCGCTGTCGCCCCAGTGGGCGGCGGTGAAGTCGCGGAGGATCCGCCAGTAGCCGGCGTAGCCGCTGGCGCTGCTCCACGCGGTGGTGCGCTGCACCAGCACGGCGTAGAACTCGCTGTCGCCGGGATGGGAGGTCCAGCCCAGTCCGTCGCCGGTGTCCTCGTCGTAGGCGATGCCGAAGCGGATCTCCAGGCACTCCAGGGTCTCGTTGCAGATGCTCGTCGGCGCCAACGGTTGTACGGTGTAGGGAATCGCCCAGCCCTTGTAGAGGTAGGAATTGGCCAGGTCGTCGGAGAAGCCCTGCAGCTTGATGGAGGGGAAGAACTGGTGGGCGAGGTCGTACTCCAGACGGTCGGGGACCGCGTCGGCGTCGGCGTCGACACCGAGGGCCGGCTGCGAGCAGCTCCAGCAGGTGTCGGTCTGGCAGGACGTGCTGGCGCAGCGGTCCGCCTCGGTGGGTGCGGGGCACGAGCTGTCGCAGTCGTAGTAGCGTCCGCCGCAGGTGGTGTTCTCGACACAGTTGGGATGGTTCAGGTAGTAGCACGGGTAGCTCGACACCTTCTCGGCGCACACGTGGCAGCCGGTGCCGCGGCAGCCGGGCCAGGTGCCGTCGCCGTCGGAGTTGTCGTCACAGGCGGCGGTGCCGGCGGCGGTGACGGCTTCGAGGTCGAGGGGCGGAAGGGGTGTCGCCGCGGGTCGAGCTTCCCACGGAAGCGGGCCGGCGGGAGCCCCGCCGGCGGCCACGGCAGGCAACGAGAGGATCGCCGCCACCAGGAGCGGCAGCAGGGGACGGATCGTCGAGGTCGTCATCGCGTCTCCTAGTCGTCGTGTGGGTGCTTCATTGCCCCCATCCTGGAAGTGCTGCCCGTGGGGCCACCTGGGACGAGGGCGAAACTACTGCGCCCGGCGCGCCCGCACGATCTGCTCGCTCGCCTCCGGGCCGAAGGGGGTGCGGTCGAAGTCGCCCCAGAGATCGAGGATCTCGTAGCCCTCGAGCTCCAGGAGGTTCTCCAGCTCGTAGCGGGTGAACCAGCGCACGGTGGTCTCGGCGGCGTGCTCCTGGTAGGAGGCGCCGCCGGGCTCCTCGACGTGCCACTCGACGCGCACCGTGAAGGTCTGCTCGGCCGGCGTGTGGTGGGCGCTCGAGAAGCGGCGGATGGTGCAGCCGGTGTCGCTGTCGCTCCGCTCGACGTCGAGGCTGCCCGCCGCCGGCTGCACCAGGTAGTCGTAGTCGGGCTGGAAGACGTCGAACACCAGCTCGCCGCCCGGCTCCAGGTGCCTCGCCACCGCCCGCAGCCAGGCGCGCTGGTCGGACCGCGAGACGAGGTGCTGGACCACCCGGAACGGGGCGATCACCAGGGGGAAGCGGCGGCCGAGGTCCAGCGAGCGGATGTCGCCCGCCACCACCTCGACGCGGCGCGCCACCGCGGACGACTCGGCGGCGAGGTGCGCGCGCAGCCGGCCGAGCATGGCGGACGAGGCGTCCACCGCCACCACCTCGATTCCTGCCCGGGCCACCGGCAGCGTCACCCGGCCCGATCCGCACCCCATCTCGAGCACCGTCCCGCCCGCCTCCCGCGCCAGCTCGACGTAGAACGGCACGTCCTCCGCCCGTCCCAGGGCGTCGTAGTCGTCGTCGTAGAACTCGGCGCAGATCTCGTAGAAGGGGTCCATGGGGTCACTCCGCGCACGGGAGGTGGGGGCGTGCTCAGTAGAAGTCGGCGCAGGAGAGGAAGTAGCCGCACACCGGATCGGGGCAGTAGAGCTTGCACTTGCGCTCGGCGAGCGCCCTGCCGCACACGGGGCAGGTGCGCATCACCTCGCCCGGATCGGCGCGGCGCTCGGGGCGCGCCGGCGGGCTCGGCCGCGGGGAGGGGTTCGCCATGGAGCGACCTTAGCACCCGGTGTGGGCTGCGGACCGTCCCAGCACCGGGACCGGAGCCGCCGGCGCGGGGTGCCGGTCCCCAAGAGACGCCGTGCCGGGTGGCGGGAGGTTGCCGCGGAAACGCCGGCGCGACCTCGCGGGCGGCCGCCGGCCCGTATACTCCCTCCCCGTGCCGCGCTCCACCGCCGTCTCCCTGCTGCAGTCGACCCGGGCGCTGGGCGAGCTCGCCACGCCGCTGCCGGTGGACGAGCTGGTGCCGGGGAGCGGCCCCTGGGAGGTGGAGATCGGCTTCGGCAAGGGGCGCTACCTGCTGCGTCGCGCCGAGGCGGACCGGGACCGCCGCTTCCTCGGCATCGAGATCGCCAGCAAGTACGAGCGCCTGATGGTGGGCCGCGCCCGCCGCCGGGGCCTGGACAACTGGCTGTCGCTGCGCGGCGAGGCCCTGTACCTGCTGTCGGCGGTGCTGCCGCGGGGTTTCGCGGACGTGCTCCACGTCTACTTCCCCGATCCCTGGCCGAAGGCGCGGCACCAGAAGCGGCGCCTGTTCGACCCGGAATCGGTGGACCTGGTGCTCGGCCTGCTGCGCCCCGGCGGCCGCCTCGCCTTCGCCACCGACTTCCTCGACTACGGCGAGACGGTGCGCGCCCTGCTGGCGGCCCACCCGGCGGTGGGCCTCCGCGAGCTCGCCGGCGGCTGGCCGGAGGGCCCGCGCACCAACTACGAGGCCAAGTACGTCGAGGAGGGCCGCCCCATCCTGCGCCTCGAGGGCACCGTCGACTACCCGCCCGACCGCCGCTTCCCCCTGCATCCGGCCGGCGAGCCCGCCGTCCTCGCCGCCACCGCCCCGGCGGCGCCGGACGATCCCCGGGGCTCCTGAGCTCTCGCTCGTTCCGCTCTTCCGCCGGCACCGCTGATAGGGTCGACGCCGGACCCCTCGGACCCTCCTGTGCTCGCCCGCCTTCGCTACCTGTTCCCGTACTTCCGCCGCTACCGGCGCCAGCTCGCCGGGGGTCTGCTCGCGGTGGTGGCGGCGGTGGCGATCGGGTTGCTGGCGCCGCTGCTGGTGGGGCGGGCGGTGGATTCGCTGAAGGCCGACGTGTCGATGCGCAGCCTCCTGGTCTACGCCGGCCTGCTGCTGGCGGTGACCGCCGGGGCCGGGGTGTTCAGCTACCTGCAGCGCATGCTGCTGGTGACGATGAGCCGCGACATCGAGGCCGACCTGCGCAACGTCTACTTCGCCAAGCTCGAGGCGCTGTCGGTGGGCTTCTACACGCGCAGCTACACCGGCGACCTGATGGCCCGCGCCACCAACGACCTGCAGGCCGTGCGCATGCTGTGCGGGCCGGCCATCATGTACTCGAGCACCACGCTGTTCACCGCCCTCGGGGCGCTCTCGTTCATGGTGGCCATCCACGGGCCGTTGACCCTGGTGGCGCTGGCGCCGATGCCGCTGGTGGCGTGGGTGACGCATTTCGTGGGGCAGCGCATCCACGTCCTGTTCGAGCGCGTCCAGGAGAGCTTCTCGGAGCTGTCGACCAAGGTGCAGGAGAACCTGGCCGGCACCCGGGTGGTGCGCGCCTACGCCCGCGAGGACGCGGAGCGCCGCCAGTTCGCCACCGCCAACGACGACTACGTGGGGCGCAACCGCGACCTCATCCGCTGGGACGCCGCCTTCCGCCCGGCGATCCAGATCCTGGTCGGCCTGGGGTTCATCGCCGTGCTGTGGTACGGCGGCGCCCTGGTGGTGAGTGGCCAGATCACGGTGGGCGAGCTGGTCACCTTCAACCTGTTCCTGGGCGAGCTGGTGTGGCCGATGATCGCCATCGGCTGGGTGATCAACCTGGTGCAGCGCGGCACCGCCTCGCTGGGGCGCATCCGCGAAGTGCTGGAGCGCGAGCCCGAGGTGGTGGAGGCGCCGGCCGAGCGCCGGTTCGACCCCGGCCCCCTTGCCGGCGCCGTCGAGTGCAGGCGCCTGACCTTCTCCTACGACGGGGTCGCCGGAGCCTCGGCCGAGGCGGACGGCGCCGCCGCGGCGCCGGTGCTCCTCGACGTCGACCTGGCGGTGCCGGCGGGTGCCACCGTGGCCCTGGTGGGGCGGACCGGGGCCGGCAAGTCGACGCTGCTGTCGCTGATCCCGCGCCTGTTCGAGCCGCCGCCGGACTCGGTGTTCGTCGACGGGGTGGACGTCACCCGCCTGCCGCTGGAGCGGCTGCGCGGCGCGATCGGCATGGTGCCCCAGGAGACCTTCCTGTTCTCCACCAGCGTGCGCGACAACATCGCCCTGGGCGTGCCGGAAGCGTCCCGCGACCAGGTGCTGGAGGCGGCCCGGCTCGCCGGCCTCGAGAGCGACCTGGCCGGCTTCCCCCAGGGCCTCGAGACGCTGGTGGGGGAGCGGGGGATCACGCTGTCCGGGGGCCAGAAGCAGCGCGTGGCGCTGGCCCGGGCGATCCTGCGCCAGCCGCGCATCCTCATCCTCGACGACGCCCTGTCGGCGGTGGACACCCATACCGAGGAGACGATCCTCACCAACCTGCGCCGGGTGTTCGCGGGGCGCACGGTGTTCCTGGTGTCCCACCGCATATCGACGGTGCGCCACGCCGACCTGATCCTGGTGCTCGAGCACGGCCGCATCGTCGACCGCGGCAGCCACGAGGAGCTGACCGGCCGCCACGGCCTCTACGCCGACCTCCACCAGCGCCAGATGCTCGAGGAGGAGTTGGAGACGGTGTAGCGGCAAGTTCCACGGCGCCGGACGACCGCCGTGGCCTACACTGCCGACCCGCCCGCCGGCGGGTCCGTCTTGGCGAAGAACCGCAGCACCTCCTCGAGGGGACGGGTGTTGAGGACGTGGTGCGGCTCGAGCCCCGCGCGGCGGGCCTGGTCGACGCCGTAGCGCATCGTGGCGAGGCCGCGGGGGGAGTGGGCGTCGGTCGAGATCACGACTGGTACGCCGAGCTCCCGGGCGCGGGCGAGGTGGATGTCGGGGAAGTCGAGCCGCTCCGGGCTGGCGTTGCACTCCACCGCCACTCCGTGGGCACGGCAGGCGTGGAGCACCGCCTCCACGTCGTACTCCATCGGCTTGCGGTGGCCGATGCGGCGCCCCAGCGGGTGGGCCAGCACGTTGACCTCTGGGTGGCGCACGGCGGCGAGGATGCGCGCGGTCTGCTCGCCGCTCGGCAGCTCGAAGCGGCTGTGCACCGACACCAGCACCACGTCGAGGCGGGCCAGCAGGTCGTCGTCGAGATCGAGGCTGCCGTCGGCCAGAATGTCGATCTCCAGCGAGCGCAGCAGGCGGATCTCCGGGTGGCGCGCCTGCACCTCGTCGATCTCCTCCCACTGGGCGAGCAGCTCCTCGCGGCCGAGGCCGCCCACCATCGGCAGCGCCTTCGAATGGTCGGTCAGGGCCATGTAGCGGTAGCCGCGCTCCGCGCAGGCGACCAGCATCTCCTCCACCGAGGCGCGGCCGTCGGACCACGTGGAGTGCATCTGCAGGTCGCCCGCGAGGTCGCCGACCTCCACCAGGCGCGGCAGCTCGCCGCGCGCCGCCGCCGCCAGCTCGCCGCGGTCCTCGCGCAGCTCGGGTGGGATCCAGGCGCAGCCGAGGGCGGCGTAGACCTCCTCCTCGCTGGCCCCGGCGATCCGCTCCCCCGCCACCCGGTCTCCCGCGGCCCCGTCTCCGGGCACCTCCGCCGCCGGCTCGTCGGCGAGGCGGAAGACGCCGTACTCGGAGACGGTGAGCCCGAGGGCCAGCGCCCGCTGGCGCAGGCGCACGTTGTGCTCCTTGGAGCCGGTGAAGTAGACGAGGGCGGCGCCGAAGCTCTCCGGGGGCACCACCCGCAGGTCGACCTGCAGGCCCGAGCCGAGACGCACGCTGGTGCGGGTGCCGCCGCTCATCAAGGTGTCGGCCACCTGCGGGTAGGCGAGGAAGCGCGCGGTCAGCGCGGCGGCGGCCTGCGGGGTTTCGGCGGTGGCGAGCAGGTCGACGTCGCCGACCGTGTCGCGGCGCCGGCGATAGCTGCCGGCCACCTCCACCCGGCCGGCTGCCGCCTCGCTGCCGGCCTCACCCCCGGCGGTCCCGCGGAGGTAGGTGAGGAGCGGCTCGACGTGACGCTCCACCTGGTCGAGGCGCAGGCGGCTGGCGTGCTGGCGCCACTCGGCGATGCCGGCGAGGATCTTCTCCTCACTGCGGACGCCGAACCCGGCCACGCCGCGCACCTTCCCGGCGGCGGCCGCCGCCTCCAGCTCGTCGACGCCGGTGACCTCCAGCTCCTCCCAGAGCCGGCGCGCCTTCTTCGGGCCGACCCCCGGCAGACGCATGATGGTGATCAGGCCCGCCGGCACCTGGGCCGCCAGCTCGTCGCGGAACCCGAGGGTGCCGGTGGCGCACAGCTCCTCGACGTGGCGCGCCATCTCCTTGCCGATGCCCGGCAGCGAAGTGAGCTCCCGCCCCAGGTCGCACCACTGGGCGAGCTGCGTGGTCTGCGTCTCGATGCTGCGCACCGCGTTGCGGTAGGCGCGGATGCGGAAGGGGTTGGCCCCCTCGATCTCCAACAGGTCGGCCACCTCGGCCAGGGTGCGGGCGATGGTCGCGTTGTCCATGCGCCGGATGCTAGCGGCTGGACGCTA
Organism: Thermoanaerobaculia bacterium; assembly: GCA_036259255.1. Lineage (GTDB taxonomy): Bacteria > Acidobacteriota > Thermoanaerobaculia > Multivoradales > JBCCEF01 > DATACC01. The sequence continues at coordinate 18,714 of DATACC010000274.1, forward strand.
ATCTTCCAGCAGCGTCGCCATCCTCGCCGCGAATGCATCGAGGTCGCCGAGCTCGTGGTGGATCGCTTCGAGGCAACGCCGGTGGTCGGTGTCGAGGTAGAGGTGCACCAAGACGTTTCGGAACCCCATCCAGCCCTTGAGCCGCTCCGCGAGCTCTGGTTGGAGGATCCCCTCCTCGCGGAGGATCTCCATCGCATCCTTGTAGTCGCGCGGCTGGCGGAAGCCCATCTGGGCGACAACGTGCTGGGTAAGGTCGAGGATGCACTCACAGGCGAGTTGGAGGTAACGTGCCGCCAGCTGGTGCACGTCCTCGTCCTCGAGGAACTCCTCCCGGCTGAAGCGCCTAAAGGTCTCGAGCTTGGCGCGGTAGCGCTCGAGCGCGCTCAGCCGGCTGGCGAGTACGTCCTGATCGACCACTGGACCTCCCTTCGAGGAGTCTCCGGCGCAGCTCGCGACGGTAGAGTCGCCGCGCCCAGGCGCGGTCGCCATACTCCTTCATTGTCGTCACGCGGAGCGCCTGCCAGGCGGCAGGATCGCGGCACAGGATCATGCGCCCCAGCTCCATCACCCGCTGACGCAGCGTATCCGGAGCTTCGTCGAGGAACACGACGTCCACCCGGCCTTCGGGAGCGAGATCGGCGAGAGCGACCGCGAGGCTCTTCTGCAGTCTGTGGCGCGCGCGCGCGTCGTCCGCTTCCGCCGTGCTCAGCACCGCAACGTCGAGGTCACTGTCCGGACGCGAATCCCCGCGTGCCCGGGAGCCGAAAACCAGCAGCACGGAGAGACCGGAGATCGCGGCGACCCGCTCCAACACACGCTGTTCGATGAGCTCCATGACGTGAAAGGGTAGCACCGCCGGGCCGCCCGCCCGGTGCATCAATCCTTGCCAGGGGCCGCCTCGGGAGACGCGGCATGCCGGTCGTAGAGCTCGAGCAGGGCGGTTCGCAGGTTGCCGGCGTGGCGGGTGAGGAGGGCCTCGGCCTCCGGCAGCTCGCAGGCGCACGGCGGGTGGAGCTCGGCGATCAGCTCGGCGAGGAGAGCCGGCGTGGGGGCGCAGCGGTGGAGGGTGGGGAGCAGGTCCTCGCGGTGGACGGCGATCACCAGGCCGGCGGCACGGCGGCTGCGGCGGCGCAGGCGGTGCCATTCCAGGGCGCCCAGCTCATCGGCGCCGTCGACCAGCAGCACCGTGCCGGGGGCGCAGGCGGTGTCGAGGCGAGCCCGTTGCTCGCCGGCGAGGCGGCGCTGACCGCGGTGGAGGCGCAGTCCAACCACCCGGCAGCCGCGCGCCGCGAGGCGCTCCTCGAGGGCCACCAGCAGGGCCGTCTTGCCGCTGCCCTCGGGCCCGAGGATGGCGCCGCGCCGGCCGAGGCCGTCGAGCCGCGCCAGCAGGGTGTCCCAGTCCTCCCCCGCGAGCCGGTAGGCCAGCCGGTCGAGGCGCTGGACGGCGAAGGGGTTGTCACGGGCTCGCATGGAGGCGCACCTCGCGGCCGCCGGGGGCGATCACCAGCTCCACCCGGTGGCTGGCGAGCTCCGGCTCGGCCACCAGCTCGAGGTGCCAGGTGAGGGAGACGAGCTTGCCCGAAAAGCTGTACGGCCCGTCCGGCAGCCGCATCTGGAACGGCGCCCGGCCAGCAGCGCCGCCCGCCGGCAGCTCGAGGGTCCGCACCAGCTCGCTGTCCTCGTCGCCCCGGCCCGCGGTGGTCCACCGCAGGTGGAGCGCCACGCCCACGGCCGGCCGCTCCAGGCGCCACCAGGCGGTGCCGCGCACCTCCTGTCCCGGCTCGTAGGCGGTCCGGCCCGCTTCGAGCTCGATCCGCACCTCGGGAAGCCCCGCCTGCGCGGCGGCCACCGCGTCGCCGAACGTCTCGTTCATCCGACCTCCTGGGGCGTCACCACCAGCTCGTACTCCTGGTCCACGTCGGGCCAGGAGCGGATCTCGCCGGTGAGCTTCAGGGACCAGGCGATCCTGTTGTGCTTCGCGGTGAAGGAGTGCATCGTGTCGGCCGGGATGTGGATCGTGGCGTGGCCGCTCGCCAGCGGGTGCGGCCGGGCGTGGTCGACGATCGGGATCTCGGCGAAGACCTCGCTGGAGGTCGAGCTGCTGGTGCCGCGCCGGTAGGTTGCCTCCTCGCGCCCTTCGAGCACGATGCGCAGCCGCCGGATGCGCCCGGCGGCGCCGCGGAAGCTCCACTCGAGCAGCAGGGTGCCGCCCACCGGTGCCGTCGCGGCGCTGAGCACCAGCCGCGGCCGCGGATTGAACAGCGCCAGGAACTGGTGCGGCACGCTGACGAGCAGGAGCGCCCCCACCAGCACGAAGGGCACGAGGAACAGCGTCAGGCAGCCGTCGCCGGCCCCGGTGCGCCAGCCGATCACCACCTGGTACAGGAAGACACCGACGATTCCGTTCCAGAACGCCGCGATCGCCAGCAGGCCGAAGAACTTCGCCACCGGCCCGTAGGGCGCCTCGAGCACCACGGCGGACGGCAGGGCGAGGGAATCCGTGGGCGCGGGCGGGGAGCCCCTGCGGCGCCGGGGAATCTCGGCCCTGCCGGGCCGGTGCACGCTGACCTGCGGTCGCGGCAGCCAGCCGCTCTGTCCGTGCGAGCCGGCACTGCCCCGGGCCGACCGGCCGCGCGGGCCCTCGGCGAGCACTGGCACAGCGCCGCCGGCGCCCTTCCACGCGAACACCATTCCGCCGGCGCCCACCGCCACGAAAACCAGCGGCAGCAGCCCGAACAGAAAATCCACCGTGAAGCCCCGCTCGATCACCGACGCCACGGGGTCGTCCGGATCGACCCAGCAGGTGGTGCGGGTGCCGGGGGGTAGGCCGGCGACCACCTCCGCCTTGCCTTCGTAGGAGCTGGTGGAGCCGCTCAGGAAGCCGTAGCGGTTGCCCCGCAGCGTCTGAGCGCCGTGCTCGTAGCTGTAGAGGACGTCGATGCTGTAGGTGTTGCCGTCGTCGCCGGCATGGGTCGCCACGCCACTGCGCTCGATGGTGCAGGGCACCGGCTGCCAGCCGCGGGCGGCGACCACCCGGGCCGCCGGCAGGCCGAAGAACGGAACGAAGAAGCCGAGGCCGGCGGCGAGGAAGAGGGCGAAGAACCCGGTCAGGCAGCCGCGCCCGCCGGCGGCGCTGGCGGCCCGCGAGCCGAGGCTCGGGCGCTTCGGCCGCCGCCCCTCCGGTCTGGTGCGCAGCCCGGCCGGGAGGGTCCCGCCCCACAGGATCCACAGGCCGCCGACGCCGACCGCGAAGAAGGCGAAGGTGGCGAGCACCAGGATGCCGCGCCCCAGGGAGTCGCGCTCCAGGCTGGCGTCTCCGGGCGCGCCGGGATCGACGAGGCAGGTGGCCGTGGTGCCGGCGGGGTAGCGCAGTGCCCGGCGCTGGGCGTCGGCGAAGTCGGTGGAGCCGGTGTAGCGCGGCGAGACCACCGCCGAGCGGTACTCCCGGCCTGCGTAGCGGTAGCGGTACTGGACGGCGAGGCGGTAGCCGGAGTCGTCCTCCACCACCCGGGACGCCTCGATCTCGCACGGCACCTCGGACCAGCCGTGGCTCGCCACGATGCGCAGCCAGTCGGCGGCCGTGGCCCAGGTGCCGAAGCCGCCGGCGGCGATGCAGACCAGGAACACCAGGCTGGCGACCACCGACGGCAGAATGCCCCGGGCGCCCCCGTCGCCGCGTTCGAGCCGCAGCTTCATTCCCGTCGACCTCCCACGAATTGAGCTGCGCAGCATAGCGCAGGGCCGGCGGCGGGGCCGGTGCGGGTGCCTACGGGCCCGCCCTCAGCCCGCGGCCCGCCGCCCGACGCCAGGCGGGCGGGTAGTCGATCACCATCCCGGTCTCGTCCACCTCCAGGATGACGGCGAAGCCGGTGGCGGACTCGTAGCGCCAGCTGCGCTCGGCCAGCCGGTGGTAGGTCTGATCCAGGGGCTCCAGCGCCAGGGAGGGGAAGCGCAGCCAGGCGGCGCGCACCGGCGAGCGCTCGCCGACCGCCAGCCCGAGGCGGCGGATCGGCAGCAGGTTGGTGGCGGGGCTGAAGCCGAGATCGACATCGAGGCAGCCGGCGACGGCGCCCTGCTCGCAGCCGTCCCGGTGCCACACGCCGCCCGCCCCGGCGGCCAGGGTGATCGCCACCGTGCGCTCGCCGATCCAGCCGCGCACGGTGGTCGAGCGGGTGCGCCAGCTTTCGTCGCAGCGCACCTCGTAGTCGAGCCGGCAGGGCTGGCCATCGTGGGCCAGCACCGCGGTTCCGGCGAGCCGCCAGCCGGCCCCGAGGCGCTCCAGCCGCGCCGCCTCGTGTCCCGGCAGGTCGAGGCGGCGCCAGAGGACTGGGGCGACGAGGCTCATCGCAGGCCGGCGTCTCCTACCAGCAGTCGCAGAAGAAGCACCAGCCGGAGGCGAGGGCGAGCCCGGTGCACATCGAGCTCTGGCCCGGCTCGCAGTGGGCGGAGCAGTCGTCGTACCAGCTGCTGCACTGCTCGTTGCAGACGATCGTCTGGGGCGGGTCCTTGTGGTGGTTCGCCGCCACCGCTCCCAGGCCTTCGGGCCCGAGGAGGAAGTCCTCCGTGTCGGCGCAAGCGGGGTGGCTCGCCACGGCCGGCACGGCCGGGGCCTCGGCGCCGGCGGGAACGTCGCCCAGGGCCGGGAGGGCGGCGAGGCCGAGGGCGAAGGGGGCAGCGAGGACGAAGACGAAGGCACGGATCATGTCGGGTCTCCTCGTGGATCAGGGGAATTCCTATCATTCCAGGAGTGCGACATTGAGCGCAAACCGAGACTCGAGGGGGAGACCCGCACCCGCGCCCGCCGTCAGCCGGCGACCCCCTGGGCCGCCAGCGACGCCTCGAAGGCGCCGTCGAAGGCGCCGGCGACGCGGTCCGCCATGGCGCGCTCCTCGCGCAGGATGCGCTCGGTGAGCTCGACGGTGGCCTGGTCGCCGGCGCGGCGGGCGACGCGCTGGAGCAGCTCGTAGCCGGCGATCTCCAGGTGCTCCACGGCGTAGGCGAAGGCGGCCAGCTTGCCCGGCGTGTCCTGCTGCGCCTGGAAGAACAGGCCCCAGTTGAGGGCGCCGGCCTGGAGCGCCCGGTCCTTGAGCGACGAGGTGCTGGCACCGAGCGAATCCAGCCGTTCCTCGACCCACCGCGCTTGGCGGCGGCTCTCCTCCAGGTGATCGGCGTAGATGCGGGCGAGTTGGGCGTCGCCGGCGAGATCCGGGCCCTTTTCGAGCAGCTGGATCGACTGCACCTCGAGCGCGTGGGCGTCGGCCAGGTAGCTGCCGAGGGTGTCGCCCGGCGCCTCGTCGAGGGCGGCCAGGGACGCCTCCACCGCGGCGTCGAAGTCGCCGGCCAGCCGCTCCATCATGCTGCGCTCCTGGTCGCGAATGACGCTCGCCACCCGCTCGGTCTCCGGGTCGCCGGCGCGCCGCGCCATGCGGATCAGCATCTCGTAGCTGGCCCACTCGAGGGCCTCGTAGGAGTGGGCGTGGGCGGTGAGCTTGCCGGGGGTGTCGGGCTGCGACCTCGCGAACAGGAGGAATCCCTTGCCGCCGAGCTTCATGATCAGGTCCTTCACCCGCTTCGGCGAGCCGCCCAGGGCCTCCAGCCGCTCGCGCACCTGCTCCGCCTGGCCCTCGGTCTCCACCAGGTGCTCGCGGAAGTGCTGGGAGAGCGTCGGATGGCCGGCGATGTCCGGCGCCGTGCGCAGCTGCGCCAGCGCCTGCTGCTCGATGGAGTAGGCGTCGGTGAGGTAGTTGACGAGGTGTTCCTGCAAGGTGTTGGGCATGTCGTTTCCTCCTGGTGGCGATCGTCGCCGGGGAATGTCCTCGGTTCCCTTCGTCGGCTGCGAATCTCGCGCCACCGGCGGCCGGCGCGGAGCGCAACCTTGGCCGCCGACGACCCGTATTCGGGGGCGACGCGGCCCCGCCGCGCTGGCCTCGCTTCGCAACCGACCTGGAGACCCACCGTGCCCGCATCGCACCGTCGCCCGTTCCGCCCGTTCCGCCCGACGCTCCTCGCCCTCTCGCTGCTCGCAGCCCTCGCCCTGGCAGGCCCGCCCGCCGCCGCCGAGTTGCCACGCCGCGCCTTCCTCGGCCTGCAGGTGGCCCCGGCCCCGAGTGCCGAAGCGGCGGTGCCGGAGGGGGCGGCGCCGGCCGAAGCGCCGCCGGCCGGAGTGGTGGTGGCCGGCGTCGTTGCCGGATCGAGCGCGGCGGCGGCCGGGGTGCCGGTGGGGGCGCGGGTCGTCTCGGTGGCGGGGCACGCGGTGGCCACGCCGCAGGAGTTCGTGCAGGTGGTGGGATCGCTCGCCGCCGGCGACCGCCTCGCCCTGGTGCTCGAGGTCGACGGCGAGCGCATCGAGCGCGACGTCCGCCTCGCTCCCATGCCGCGGGAGAGCTCCGCGGAGTGGGAGGTGGTCTACGGCGAGGTCGAGGAGGGCGGCAAGCGCTTCCGGACCCTGCTCACCCATCCCCGAGGCGAGGGACCCTTCCCGACGGTGTTCATGGTCCAGGGGCTCGGGTGCTTCTCGGTCGACGATCCCCAGGGCCAGGGGCTGTGGGTCGACCTGCTGGCGGATCTCTCCCGCGCCGGCTACGCCACGGTGCGGGTGGACAAGCCCGGCACCGGCGACAGCGAGGGCGGGCCGTGCCGCGACGTCGACTTCCGCCGCGAGCTGGCCGTCTACCGCGCCGCCCTGACCGCCGCCGCCGGGTGGTCGCCCGTCGATCCCGAGCGCCTGTTCCTGTTCGGCCACTCGATGGGTGGCATCATGGCGCCGCTGCTCGCCCAGCCGGCGACCGCCGGCGAGGCCTCGCCCCTGCGCGGCGCGGTGGTCTACGGCACCGGCTTCGGGAGCTGGACCGCCTACAGCCTCGAGAACCTCACCCGGCAGGGACGCATGGCGGGGGAGGACGCGGCGGAGATCCGCCGCTGGCAGGCCGACGAGGAGCTGCTGCTCGCCCGCCTCTACGTGGACGACCGGCCCCTCGAGGAGATCCTGGCCGAAACGCCGCGCCTGGGCGAGGCGTGGCCGAACCCGCCCTACATGTATGCCGGCAAGCACTACCGCTACTTCCAGCAGGTCGCCGACCTCAACCTGCCGCAGGAGTGGAAGACGGCCGGCATCCCGGTGCTCGCCGCCTGGGGCACCTCCGACTTCGTCGCCTCGGGTTGGGAGCACGAGTGGCTCGCCGAGGCCGCCAACGCCTGGCGCCCCGGCAGTGGCACCTACGCCCCCATCCCGGAGGCCGACCACTGGCTGCGCCGCGCCGCGAGCTTCGGCGCCAGCGCCGTCCAGGGTCCCTTCGGCGGCGAGTACCACCCCGGGCTCGCCGAGCGGATGATCGCCTGGATGGACGGTCTGGCGAAGCCGGCGCGCTGAAGGCCGCGGGGCGGATAATGGAGGCTCACCGTGTCGAGCCTCCTGCCCTACCTGACGCTGTTCCTCACCATGGTCGCCCAGGTCGTGGTGCCGCCGATCCCGGCGGAGCTGATCGTCATCCTGGCCGGCCGGCGCTACGGTGTCGTGAACGCCACGGCGGTGGCCGGCGCCGGGCTGTTCACCGGCTCGGTGCTGGTGTTCCACTTCTCGCGGTTCCTCCAACAGCGCTTCGAGCGCCTGTTCCGGCGCGACCGGGTGGAGCGCGTGGTGGCGCGGCTGCGGGAGTACTCGACGCCGATCCTGTGGATCCGCATCCTGCCGTACAACCCCTCCGACGTGATCTCCTACGCCGCCGGGCTGATCGGTGTACCGCCGCGCCGCTTCTACGCGATCACCGCCTGCACCTCGTTGGCGCGCTGCCTCGCCCTGGCGGTGCTCGGTCTGCACGTGGAGGATCTGCGCACCGCCTTCCAGGTGCTCGGCCTGCTCGCGCTCTCGTCGCTGGTGGCCTGGGCCGTGCTGCACCGCCGCCGTGGCGCGCGGGGCTGATCGCGGCGGCGGCGCCGCGGGCGGGCTGGCTCGGCCCTTGCTGATTCCAGGGAGGGCAGGACCACCCGAGCCACCATGCCCGTCACCGCCTTCACGATGCCGCCCCGACCCCGCAACGCCGCGGGCGAGGAGCGCCGCGTCGGCTTCGAGCTGGAGCTCGCCGGCCTCCATCTTCCCGACGTGGCGGCGGTGGTCCGCGACCTGTTCGGTGGCCGGGTGGTCCAGGAGGAGTCCTTCGGCTACCGGGTGGAGGGCACCACCCTGGGCGACTTCCAGGTGGCCGCCGACGCCCAGGTGCTGCACGACCAGAAGTACCTGCAGCCGCTCGAGAAGCTCGGGGTGCCCACCGAGCGCCCGCAGGTGGAGCGGCCGGTGGAGAAGGTGGTCGAGTGGGTCGCCGAGCTGGTGGTGCCGTTCGAGGTCACCATGCCGCCCCTGCCGCTGGGCCGCCTGGCGGCGGCGGACACGCTGCGCGCCGGGCTGGCGGCGCGCGGGGCGCGGGGCACCACCGCGCGGCTGCGCTACGCCTTCGGGCTGCACGTCAACGCCGAGGCGCCGGACACCGACCGGATCACCGTGCTGCGCCACCTGCAGGCCTTCCTCGCCCTCTACGAGCCGCTGCGCGAAGCCTCCCGGGTCGACCTCGCCCGCAGCCTCAGCCCCTACATCGACCCGTTTCCGGACGCCTACCGGGAGCTGGTGCTCGCCCCGGACTACGATCCGCCGCTCGAGCGCCTGGCGGCCGACTACCTGGCCCATAACCCGACCCGCAACCGGCCTCTCGACCTGCTGCCCCTGCTGGTCCACCGGCTCGGCGACGACCTGCTCGCCGAGCTGCCGGGCAAGCAGCAGGTGCGCGCGCGGCCGGCCTTCCACTACCGGCTGCCCAACTGCCGCATCGACGAGCCGGAGTGGACGGTGGCCGAGGAGTGGAACCGCTGGGTGGAGGTGGAACGGCTGGCGGACCGCCCGGACGAGCTGGCCGCCGTGGCCGCCGAGGTGCGGGCGGGGTCCCCCGGCGGCGCGGCCGGCCTGTGGGAGCGCCTCAAGGCGCGGGTGCGATGAGCGGCCGCGACGCGGGCTTCCGGCGCCCGTTGGTGGGTGTCACCGGGCCGGACGAGGGCGGCGCCGCCGCCTGGTGGTTCACCCGCTTCGCGCTGCTCCGCGCCGGCGCCCGGGCCTGCCGCATCACGCCGTCCCGGCCGCGTGGTGGCGAGGGGCTCGACGGCCTGGTGCTGGGAGGGGGGGCGGACGTGGCGCCGGCGCTCTACCAGCAGGGGGTGCCCTCGCTGGCCGAGGCGATGGCACCGGAGAGCCGCGAGGAGGCCGAGGAGGACGCCGAGGAGGCCGGCCGGGGAGCGGACCCGGAGGCGCCGCGCTCCGTCTCCCACGGTTGGGGCCGCCGGCTGGTGGCGGGCCTGGCGCTGCTGCTGCGCCGGGCGGCGGCGCGCAAGAGCCGCCCGTCCGGCGGCGACGCGGACCGCGACCGCCTGGAGCTGGGGCTGCTGGCGGAGGTGCTGCCGGCGGGCAAACCGGTGCTCGGGATCTGCCGCGGCGCGCAGCTCCTCAACGTGCACCTCGGCGGCACGCTGCACCAGGACCTGTCGGACTTCTACGTCGAGACGCCGCAGATCACGACGCTGCGGCCGCGCAAGCGCATCGTCGTCGAGCCCGGCAGCCGGTTGGCGGACGTGCTGCGCGCCGAGAGCTGCCTGGTCAACTCGCTGCACCGCCAGGCGGTGGACCGGCTGGCCCCGGACCTGCGCGTCGCCGCCCGCGAGACGACCGGCGTGGTGCAGGCCATCGAGCACCCCGACCGGCCGTTCCTCCTCGGCGTGCAGTGGCACCCCGAATACCTTCCCCAGGTTCGCCGCCAGCGCCGCGTCTTCGAGGCCCTGGTGCGGGCGGCCCGGGGGATGCCGCGCGGGGAGATCGGGTGACGCCAGCGGGCGCCGTATACTCGCGACGATGACCGAGCCCGCTGCCGCAGCGGGCGCTCTCGAGGCCGAGCTGCGCGCGCTGATCGACGAGTACCGCAACCGCTGCCTCTGGTTCCTGCGTCCCGACTTCTATCCCACGACGCGGGAGGAGGCGTTGCGCGCCCTGCGGCACATCGAAACCCATGCCGACCGGGACGGCTTCGTCCGGGCCGCGAGGTTGCGCCAATGGCTCTCACCCCCCTCCAGCGCACCGTCTGCCGGCTCCTAGCCGAGCACCGGATCGAGTCCGGCGAGAGCTACGTCGCGGGCGGCGCGGCGCTCAACGAGCTGCTCGGCACGCGCCGCCTGTCGCGCGACGTGGACCTCTTCCACGACAGCCGGGAGGCGGTGGAGGCGGCGTGGGCCGCCGATCGCCCGCGGCTGGAGGCCGCCGGATACTCGGTGACGGTCCTGCGGGACCGACCCGGCCTGGTCGAAGCCGAGGTGCGGGCAGAGGCCGGAGCCGTGCGGCTGGAGTGGACGCAGGACAGCGCCTTCCGCTTCTTCCCCCTGGTCCGCCACCCGGACCTCGGGCTGACGCTGCACCCCTTCGACCTCGCCACCAACAAGCTGCTGGCCCTGGTGGGGCGCCGCGAGGTGCGGGACTGGGTGGACGTCGTCGAGTGCGACCGGCGCCTGCAGCCGCTGGGTTACCTCGCCTGGGCGGCCTGCGGCAAGGATCCTGGATTCAGCCCGGCCGGTGTCCTGGAGCACGCGGCGCGCGCCAACCGCTACACCGCCGGCGAGGTGGCGGTGCTCGCCTTCGACGGCCCTCCGCCCGACGCGGCGGAGATGTCGCGCCGCTGGCACGCCGCTCTGGACACCGCCCGCCGCACCGTCGATCTCCTGCCGGCGCAGGAGGCGGGCACCTGCGTGCTGCAAGGCGACGACCTCTGCCGTCTGCCGCCGGAGGAGCTGCCGGGGTCGCTGGCGGCTCTGCGCTTCCGCACCGGCAGCCTCAGCGGCGTCCTGCCGACCGTGCGCCCGGGCTGAGCTCCCCGAGGGCGCCTGCCCCCTCCCTGAGCCGCTTTTGCCCGCCGCGGGCGAGCCTACTGCCGTCAATCCGCTGGCTCCCGAGGCGAGAACTTTCGCCTCCCAGTCCGTCTCTCGGTTGAAGGAACTTTCAACCGACCTTGGGAGAGACGACGATGGCGTTCTTGAAGAGCTTGCCAAATTCCTGGGCAGGACTCTGGGTGGCGATCCTGGTGTTGCTGGGGAGCGGCTTCGTACCGGCTGCCGAAGCGGAGGACCTGACGGTGGATCTGCTGCAGGCGCGATTCGTCGAGGACCGTCTGTATTTCCAGGTCGACGGCGAGGTACTGCTCTTCAAGGTCGACCATCGGAACGACAACTCGAAGACCTTGGCTTCGACCGCCGACGGTGCTCCGACCTTCGCCGTGGCCGACGACCAGCTCGAGTTGGTCGTGATGGATTTCAATCCCCTGCTCCACAAGCTTGCGTTCGGCGGCAAGCTCGAGCCGGACCCGAATTTCAACGCTCTCGCCGCTCTCGTCGAGGCGGCGTCGGGCACCGCGGCGGCCCTCGAGAGCGTGGCGGTGACGACACGCGAAGGCTCTCCTGCCGCAGCGGCCGCGGACGCTGCCGCCGCCGGGGAATGTGCTGGCGATGCCGTCCTCCGCCTGGAGCTCGTCCGACTGCGGACCAACCTGGAGGTGTCCTTGACCGCGGCAGATCTCAAGGGTTGGGTGAGGAGGGCTACCGGTCACAAGGGAATCGAGGGTGTGGTGGCCGAAATCACGACGAAGCTCACGGAGCTGCAAGGTGCGATTCAAGCGATCGAAGAGGGAAGGAAGGCGGTACAGGATCTCAGCAAGAATTCCTTGATGGTCATCGAGAAGGCGGGTGTCGTCACCGATGTGAGGTGTTTGAGGCAATGTACGGACTGGTGCCCGGCCACCCTCGCACTGGCCGTGGATATAGCCTCTCGTGTGGCGGACGGCCTGCAGCAGCAGCGGCAGCTGGTTCGTGAGCTGAAGGATCTCCAGCACCGCCTCCAGGCCTTCGCCGGTGGGATCTGGATCAACCAGGGGCAGGACTACGTTTTCGGCCGCCGAGACAATCCCCGTGGCCAGATCGACACGGTCACCGTCACGGTCGTGCCGCTGACCCTGTCCGAGAGTCCACTGCGAATCGCAGAAGGCACACCGCGGACAGGGATCGTGCGCCTACGCCAGTACAGCCGCTTCGTCACCGAAGGCGCTGCGGGGGCCATCTACCCGATCGATCTCGAGATCCCTGTCTACGGCACCGAGGAAAACGATGAGGGGCAGACCGTGGTGGCGCTCGCGCGCACCGACTCGCCCGATTTCGAGGGCGCTGCCATGGTGAACGTGCTGTGGCGGTGGCGCAAGCACTCCAGCTCGCCCGTCTTCCCGGGCATCCAGGTGGGGCTGAGCCAGGGAGAGGAGACGCCCGGCGTGCTGCTCGGCGCCGTGCTGCGTTTCACTCAACCCCTCGCCATCAGTGTCGGCGGCGTCTACACCCGCTACAAGGATCTGGACGAGCTGTCGGTGGGTGACCCGGTCGAGGGGACGGCAGACATCGAGGCGGACCTGAAGTCGGTGGACGAGGTGGCCTGGTACGTGGGACTTCAGTACACCTTCTGAACCGGCTGCGAAGATCTCGCCGGGCTCCGGTGATCCGCCACGGTCGCCGGAGCCCTCGGGCGGCTTCCGCTGGCCGGCTCAGTACGCCGCCAGCAGGCGGGCGGCGCGTTCGGTGCGCTCTTCGCCGGGGAGGAAGTGCTCCTCCAGGGGGGGCGAGTAGGGCACCGGGGTGTCGAGGGCGCCGACGATGCGCACCGGCGCGTCGAGCCACTCGAAGGCCTCCTCCTGGACGATCGCGGCCAGGCTCTCGCCGAGGCCGCCGGTGCGCGTGTCCTCGTGCACCACCAGCACCTTGCCGCAGTGGCGGGCCACCGCCAGCAGGCGGTCGCGGTCGAGGGGCACCAGGCTCCTCAGGTCGAGCACCGCCGCCTCGATGCCGTCCGCCGCCAGCCGCTCCGCCACCCGCTGCGCCAGGTGGACGTAGGCGCCGTAGCTGACGATCGCCAGGTCCGAGCCGGCGCGGCGCAGCGCCGCGCGGCCCAGCGGCAGCGGCTCCGGCGCCTCGTCCGGCAGTCGCTGCTTGATGCGCGGGTCGCGGTAGAGGGCGATGTGCTCGTAGTAGAGCACCGGGTCCGGATCCTCGACCGCCGCGGCGAGCAGGGCGCGAGCGTCCTCCGGCGTCGACGGCGCCACGATCTTCAGCCCCGGCGTGCGGTAGAACCACCCCTCCGTGTTCTGGCTGTGGTACGGCCCCGCGCTGCGCAGGCCGCCCCACGGCATGCGCACCACCATCGGCACGGCCGCGCCCCAGCGGTAGTGGATCTTGGCGGCGTTGTTGACCAGCTGGTTGAAGCCGCTGGCCACGAAGTCGTTGAACTGGATCTCGCCGATGGGCCGCTGGCCGGCCAGCGCCGCGCCGACGCACACCCCGAGGATGCCCCCTTCGGCGATCGGCGAGTTGACGATCCGCCCGCCGTGCTCGGCGAGCAGCGGCTTGAGCAGCAGGAAGGCGTTGCCGTAGGAGCCGCCCACGTCCTCGCCGTAGACGAACACCCGCGGGTCGGCGGCCAGCGCGTCGCCCACCCCCAGCATCACCGCCTCGAGGAAGGTGCGGCCGTCCTTGGCGAAGGGTCGGCCCGGCTCGAGCTCGGGCAGCGCCGGCAGCGGCAGGGTCGGCGCCCGGCGCTCGGCCAGCGGCTCGCGGTGCTCCGTCGCCGCGCCGCGCCGGTAGACGCCCCGCCCGGCGCTCTCCGGCTCCGGCCAGGGAGCGGCGATCACCGCGCGCGCCTCCTGCTCGACCACGGCGGCGGCCTCGTCGCGCAGGCGCTGGAGCTCTCCGGGGCCGATCACTCCCTCGGCCTCCAGTTGGTCGGCGTAGCGGCGGATCGGGTCGCGCGCGGACCAGTAGGCCCACAGCGCGCCGTCGGCGTAGCCGCCCTCGGCGAGCGGCGGGTAGTCCCACGACGGCTGGGGATCGCGCCCCAGGTAGAGCATGTCGTCGTGGTGGGCGTGGCCGCACATGCGCATGCACACCAGCTCGATCAGCGCTGGGCCGAGGCCGGCGCGGGCACGCTCGGCGGCCCAGGCGAAGGCCGCCGCCACCGCCTCCGGGTCGGTGCCGTCGAGCGTGATCCCGGGGATGCCGTAGCCCGCCGCCTTGTCGGCGAACACCCGCACGGCGGACTGCTCCGGCACCGGCGTCGACAGCGCCGTCTGGTTGTTCTCGACGCAGAAGATGGCCGGCAGCCGGCGCGCCGCGCACAGGTTGATCGCCTCGTGCCACTCGCCCAGCGAGGTGCCGCCCTCGCCCAGGAAGGAGACCGCCACCCGCCGCGCCCCCGCTTCGTCCTCGCGCGCGAAGGCGAGGGCGAGGCCGGCGACCGTGGCGGTGGAGATGGCGAGCGGGGCGGTGGGCGGTAGCACGCCCCAGCCGAAATCGCCGATGTGGAGGTCGCGGCCTTCCATGGGCGGCCCGGCCTTGCCCATCTGGGCGTTGAGCACGGCGCGCACCGCCTCCGGCTCCGGGTGCATCGCCAGCGCCGCTCCGAGGTCGCGGATCACCGGCGCCACCACGTCGCCGCGCCAGGTGCCGTCGTCACCGCGCCAGGCCGGGCCGCGGCGCAGCCGCAGCGGCGCGGCGTAGATCGCCTCCTGGCCGAGGGAACGGAAGCCCTTGCCCTGGAACGCCCGTCCCCGCCAGCGCACCTCCCCGCCGGTGAACAGCGCCTTCAGCCGGTTGTCGACGGCGCGGGTGAGCACCATGCCGCGCAGGATCTCGCGGCGCTCCTCCGGCGCGAGGGAGGCGGCCACCGCCGCGCGGTGGAGGAAGCCGTCGCAGTCGCGGGCCAGCTCCTCGGCGGCGCGGGCGAGGCGGCGGGCGGCGGCAACCCCCGGCGTGGTCTCCGGCAGCTCGGGGAAGGCGGCGGGGTCGAGGCGGGCGGCCAGCTCCCGCGCCAGGCGTGGGCGCAGCGACTCGAGCGCCGCCGGATCGCGCCCGGGCGGCTCGGGGCGCCCCTCGAGGGCCGCCTCCAGGGCTTCGAGGGCCAGGTCCACGCCGAACGGGTGGCGCTCGGCGACGAAGGCGCCGAGGCGCGCGGCGAGGCCGGCGGGCGCGGCGGGCGCGGTGGGGACGAAGACCTGCGGGGGAGCTTCCACGGCGGCGGAATGCTACACCGCCCGGCCGGTGATAGTTTCCGCTCACCAACCGAGCATCGGAAACCGAGGAGCGAGCGATGAGCGAGCTGGGCAAGATCGGCTGGGTCGATCTCACCGTCCCGGACGCCGAGCGGCTGCGCGACTTCTATCGTGAGGTCGCCGGCTGGGAGCCGGAGGCGCTGTCGATGGGGGAGTACGACGATTACGTCATGAAGGATGCCGGCGGCGGCGCGGTGGCCGGCGTCTGCCACGCCCGGGGCCCCAACGCCGCCCTGCCGCCGCAGTGGCTGATCTACATCCAGGTGGCCGACCTCGATGCCTCCATCGAGCGGTGCGCCGCCCTCGGCGGACGGGTGATCGCCGGTCCCAAGGGGGAGGGGCAGCGGTACTGCGTGGTGGAGGATCCGGCGGGAGCGGTGTCGGCGCTGATCGAGGGGAAAGCCGGCGGCTAGGCGGCGCCGGCTAGAACGGCAGCGGCTCGCGGTCGGGCTCCACCCAGGCGGTGCGGGCGGCGGGGGAGAGGACGGTCTCCCGGTGCCAGTGGGCATCGACCGGCGCCATCGAGCCCCAGCGCGCGATCAGCGCCTCGATGCACTCGTGCAGCGGTGCTGCCGCCGGTGCCGTGGCGAGGGCGTGGGCGAGCAGGCGCATCCAGAAGACGGTGAGCGTCTCGTTGTAGCCCTCGGCGAGGCCGTGGTGGCGCAGGAAGCGCTGCAGCCCCTCGCGCATGCGCGCCAGCGCCCGGTCGTAGGGATGGTGGGCGAGGTACCACAGCGCCACCGCCATGTGCCGGTGGTGCCCGAACTCGGCCGGCGTGAAGTCGCAGGCCTCGAAGCGCCGCACGTCCGCGGCGAGCTGTTCGTCGGATCGATAGGGGGAGCGGGACATGGTGTTCCTCCGGGGGATTCTGGGTCGGCTCGAGCGGGTGGATCGAATGAGCAAACGAGTAGAATAACACAGGAGGTGGGTATGGTCGCAAGCGAGATCTCGATGCCGGCTCCCCGGCGGCGGACCGTCGGCATGGCGGTGGTCGCCGTCCTCAACGTGCTGCTCGGCGGCATGCAGGCGGTGGGCAACACGATCGAGGTGATCCAGGGTCGCACCTTCGACGGGGTGACGGTGACGCCGGTCCTCGGCGCCCTGGGCTTGGCCGGCGCGGCCTTCGCGGCGCTGCTGGCGGCCGGCGGCGTCGGCACCTGGCAGGTGCGTCCCTACGGCCGCCGCCTCGCCCTGATCGCCGCCGCCGGCTCGGTGGCGCTGCTGGTGGTCGCCGCGGCGGTCGCGGGCTTCGCCTGGTGGATGGTGCTCGCCGGCAGCGCCTACCCGGTGCTCCTGCTGGTGCTCTACAACCTGCCCCGCTGGCGCGCCGCCTTCGCCGCGCGCTAGGTGGTGGCCGGGAGGAGCGGCGTTCAGCCGCCGCCCGGCGCCACCCCGTGCTCGGCGAGGAGCGCCAGGAAGGCCCCCTCGTCGAGCACGGTGACCCCGAGGGCCTGGGCCTCGTCGAGCTTCGAGCCGGGGTCCTCGCCGGCGACGACGAAGCCGGTGGACTTGGACACCGAGGAGGTGGCGCGGGCGCCGAGGGATTCCACCAGGTCCTTGGCCTCGCGGCGGGTGAGCTTCGCCAGGGCGCCGGTGAAGACCACCTTCTTGCCGGCCAACGGCTGCTCGCCGGCGGGATGCCGGGCGGCCGGCTCGGTCTCGCCCAGCTCGACGCGCTCGAGCAGGGCGTCGAGCAGCTCGGAATTGAGCGGCTCGGCGAAGAAGCCGGTGATCTGCTCGGCCATGCGCGGACCCACCCCGGGCACCTGCTGCAGACCCTCGTCGTCCGCCTCGCGCAGCGCCGAGAGCTTGCCGAAGTGGCGGGCGAGGTCGCGCGCGACGGCGACCCCCACCTCCGGGATGCCGAGGCCGTAGAGGAAGCGGTCGAGGTCCACCTTGGCGGCGCGCCGGATGCCGTCCACCAGCTTGCCGGCGGAGACCGCGGCGAAGCCCGGCAGCGGCTCGATCTGCGCCGGCTGGAGGTCGAAGAGGTCGGGCAGGCGGCGCACCAGGCCCTCGGCGACCAGCAGCTTCGAGGTCTCGTCGCCCAGCCCCTCGACGTCGAGGGCGTCGCGGGAGGCGAAGTGGACGATGCGGCCGGCGAGCTGGGCCGGGCAGCCGAGGCTGTTGGGGCACACCGTGAACGGCCCGCGCTCGACCAGGCCGGTGCCGCAGGAGGGGCACTCCGCGGGCATCCGCCACGCCGGTCCCCGCTCGTGGCCCGGCTCCTCGATCACCTCGATCACCTGCGGGATCACGTCGCCGGCCCGCTGCACGCGCACCCTGTCGCCCTCCCGCACGTCCTTGCGCGCCACCTCCTCGCGGTTGTGGAGCGTCGCCCGGGCGACGGTGACGCCGGAGAGCTGCACGGGGCGCAGCAGCGCCACCGGGGTGACCACGCCGGTGCGGCCGACGCTCGGCACGATCCGCTCGAGCCGCGTCACCTCGACCCGCGGCGGGAACTTGAAGGCGAAGGCCCAGCGCGGATGGCGGGCGGTGGTGCCGAGCTCGTCGCGGGCGGCGAGGTCGTCGAGCTTCACCACCACGCCGTCGATCTCGAAGCCGAGGTCGTCGCGTCGGGCCTCGAGCTCGGCGTGGTAGGCGAGGATCTCGTCCACCGTCTCCACCCGCCGCGGCAGCCGGTTGACCCGCAGGCCCCAGGCTCGCAGCGTCTCCAGCACCTGCCACTGGCTGGCCGGAGGCGGGCCGCCGCCGGTCCAGTCGGCCGCCAGGATGTCGTAGACCGCCACGTCGAGGCGCCGCGCGGCGGTGATCTGCGGGTCGAGCTGGCGCAGCGCGCCGGCGGCGGCGTTGCGCGGGTTGGCGAAGGGCTCGCGCCCCTCCTCGACCAGCCGCTGGTTGAGGCGCTCGAAGTCCTCCACGTTCATCACCACCTCGCCGCGCACGGCGACGAAGCGCGGCACGGCGGCACCGCCTTTCGTGCTGACGCCCTTCGCGCCGCCCCGCTTCTTGCCGCCCGACTTGGCGCCGTCGGCCTGCGGCTCGCGCAGGCGCAGCGGCACGGCCTGGATGGTGCGCACGTTCTCGGTCACCCCCTCGCCGCGCCGGCCGTCGCCGCGGGTGGCGGCGCGCACCAGCACGCCGTGCTCGTAGACCAGCTCCACCGAGGCGCCGTCGAGCTTCGGCTCCACCACGTAGGCGACGGCGTGGTCGTCGAGCGCCTTGCGCAGCCGCTCGTCGAAACGGCGCAGAGCGGCCGGGTCCTCGCTCGAGTCGAGCGACAGCATCGGCGCCGCGTGCTCGAGGGTGGGGAAGGCGTCGAGCGGCTCGCCGCCCACGCGCTGGGTAGGCGAGTCGGGCGACACCAGCTCCGGGTGCTCCTCCTCGAGTGCCACCAGCTCGCGGAACAGCCGGTCGTACTCGGCGTCGGCGATCTCCGGCGCGTCGCGCACGTAGTACAGGTAGTCGTGGTGCCGGATCTGCTGGCGCAGCACGTGGATCCGCTCGGCGGCGGCTTCTCGCTCCATGGGCCGAATCATACGAGCAGGGTGGCCCCGGCGCGCCCTCCGGCGCAGAGGCGCCGATTTCGTGTATCCTCCCCCGCCATTGCATCTTTTCTGATTCACGGGGCAGGGGATGCTCTCTGCCTTTCCGGTTCCTAGGGGGCATTGCCATGTCACTTCGCAGCACTGTCGTACTCGTCGCCGCCGTCGTCGCCGTGCTCCTGCCGTGGGTCGCCTTCGCCGGCGGCGCCTGGGTGCCGGACCGGGGCGAGGGGGACGTCCAGCTCGGCTACAGCGTGAAGACCGCCGACGCCTCGTGGACCGCCACCGGGGATACCCGGGTGAGCTCGAGCTGGCACATCTTCCGCTACGTCTACACGGGAGGCGAGGTCGGCCTCGGGAGCGGCTTCTCGTTCCGCTACCTGGTGCTCTACCTCGACGGTCTCGAGGGTCCCCGCGGCGACATGGAGCACAACGCCGGGCTCTCGGAGGCCTACCTCGGGGTCAAGTACCGCATCGCCGACGGGGACTGGCCGATGGCCATCGCCTTCAACCACCGCACTTCCTACCTTTACGACCTGCCGGGTGCCTACGACCGCCACCTGTTCGACGAGGACGGCGAGGTCAAGGGCGTCAGCCCCGAGTGGCGCGGCCTGCTCGGCGAGGACTACGGCCTCACCTTCCTGGTCAGCCGCTCGCTGGCCGGGGGCGGCTGGGCCAACTTCGAGGCGGGCTACAACTACCGCACCGGCAATCTCGGCGACGAGATCCCGGTGTACCTGGAGGCCGCCTACCCGCTGCCGTGGCAGGAGCTCCTGGTGAAGGGCAACTACCGCTGGGTGCAGAGCGTCGGCAACCACGACCTCGACCGCGCTCCCGACGACCGCTTCGGCTGCTCGGCCATCAACTGCTTCCCCGACGCCAGCATGATGTCGCTGGGGGTGAGCCTGTTCCGTCACTTCGGCCAGCAGGACCGCTGGTACGGCGAGGTCGGCTTCAACCAGTGGATCTGGGGCCGCTCGGCCCGCAAGTACGAGGAGCCCTACCTCACCATCGGCCGACGGTTCTAGGCCCGGGGGGCGGCGGCGGGGCCGGCGGGGCTGCGTCGCCGCCGCCGCGCACCGTCTCCAGCCACCGATGCGAGGTGCTCGAGGAAGCTCTGCCGGCCCCCGGTGACACTCGGTTTCGCCAGCGCTATCCTTCGTCACCAGAAAAGCGGAGGAGGGGAACTTTGGGTGGGCAGAGGCCGCGGGAACGGTGGAACAGCCGGGTGGGGCTGGTGCTGGCCGTGGCGGGGAGCGCGGTGGGGCTGGGCAACTTCCTGCGCTTTCCGGCCGAGGCGGCGCAGAACGGGGGCGGGGCCTTCCTGCTGCCCTACCTCGTGTCCTTCCTCCTCATGGGGCTGCCGCTGCTGTGGGTCGAGTGGGCCATCGGCCGCCACGGCGGGCAGTTCGGCCTGCACTCGGCACCCGGCGTCCTGAGCGCCCTCGGGCCCCAGCGGTGGCTCAAGTACCTCGGCGTCTTCGGGCTGTTCATCCAGCTCGCCGTGGTCGCCTTCTACTGCTACATCGAGTCGTGGGCCCTGGCCTACACCTGGCACTCGGTGACCGGAACCTTCCAGACGACGCCGGCGGCGGAGTTCTTTCCCCGCTACCTGGGAGTCACCGAGGGGTCGCTGTTCGCCCTGCCGGGGGAGGCCCTGCTCTTCTTCGCCATCACCGTCGTGCTCAACGTGTGGATCCTGTCGAAAGGGATCGCCGGCGGCATCGAGCGGGTCGCCAAGGTCGGCCTGCCGTTGCTGCTGCTGTTCGGCATCGTCCTGGCCGTGCGCGGGCTGACGCTGACGCCCGGCGTCGCCCCCGGCGTCGTCGAGAGCCCCCTGGCGGGACTCAACTTCATCTGGCAGCCCGACGTCTCGGGCCTCGCCAACCCCACCACCTGGCTCGCCGCCGCGGGGCAGGTGTTCTTCACGCTGTCGGTGGGCGTGGGCTCCATCGCCTGCTACGCCTCCTACGTCGGGCGCGACGAGGACATCGCCCTCAACGGCGCCACCGCCGGCTGGATGAACGAGCTGGTGGAGATCGTCCTCGGCAGCGCCATCATGATCCCCATCGCCACCGCCTACCTGGGTCTCGCCGCCGTGCAGCAGGCGACCACCGGCGGTGACGGCTTCGCCCTCGGCTTCCTCACCCTGCCGGCCCTGTTCGCCCACTGGGGCGCCTTCGGACCGGTGGCGAGCGTGCTGTGGTTCGGCCTGCTGTTCCTGGCCGGCATCACCTCGTCGCTGTCGCTCGGCCAGCCGGTGCTCGCCTTCCTCGAAGATGAGCTCGAGATGAGCCGCCGCCGCGGCTCCGTGGCCTTCGGCGCGGCGGCGGCGGCCCTCGGCTTCTTCTGCGTCTGGCTGTTTCCCGGCGGCGCCTTCGACGAGTTCAACTTCTGGGCTGGCACCTTCTGCCTGGTGCTCTTCGGCCTCGTCGAGGCCTTCGTCTTCGCCTGGATCTTCGGCATCGACCGCGGCTGGGAGGAGCTGACCCGCGGTGCCGAGCTGCGCGTGCCGCGGGTGTTCCGCTTCGTCATCCGCTGGATCACACCGCCCTTCCTGCTGCTCGTCTTCGTCGCCGCCCTGATCAAGCCCGAGGCGGGGGATTGGGGGGGCGCCTTCGCGGCGCTGGCAGCCGGCGACGGCTGGTCCCTCGCCGCCGACAGCGTGATCGGCAAGATCGTCCACGCCGGCAGCGACGAGGGCTGGTTCGACGCCGCCGGCGAGCCCACCCGCCGGCTGGTGGTCGACGCCACCCGCTTGCTGCTCGCGGCCGTCTTCCTCGGCCTCCTCGCGTTGGTCTGGCGCGCCTGGCGCCGCCGCGGCGGGCTGTACCGTCCCGGCCCCGCTCCAGGCCACGGCCCGGGCTCCTCCACGCCGCCGGAGGGCGCGCCGTGACCGCCGGCGCGTGGGTGATGCTGACGCTCACCTGGAGCGTCGTCTGCGGTGTCTCCGGGTACCTGTTCTGGAAGGTCGTGCGCGGCCGCCGGCCCTGATTCCACGACGGTTGCGGCGCGGCGCCGGACCACCGCGCTCGCCCAGGCCTTAGACTCGGCCATCGTGCGGTCGATCTGGAGCCTCGGTGGCCTGTCGTGGTGGCGCCTGGCGGTGCGGGTGTACCGCCAGGCGATGCGTGACGAGCTGCTCGGGCGCGCCGCCGAGCTCGCCTACTTCTTCCTCTTCTCCGTTTTCCCGCTGCTGCTGTTCCTCACCACCCTGCTCGGCTACATGGCGCGGGGGAGCTGGGGGCTGCGGCGCCAGCTCTTCCAGTGGGTCGCCACCGTGTCGCCGTCGGTGGAGGTGACCTCTCTGCTGCAGAACACCCTGGTCGAGGTGACCCGGGCCCGCGGCGGCGCCAAGCTCTCCTTCGGCCTGCTGGCGGCGATCTGGGTGGCCTCCAACGGCATGACCGCCGTCTCGCGCACCCTCAACACCGCCTGCGGCTTGCGCGAGACCCGGCCGTGGTGGATGCGGCGCCTGGTCAGCGTCGGCCTGGTCACCGTGTTCGCGGTGCTCACCGTCCTCGCCCTGGTGGTGATCTTCTTCGGCGGCTCCATCGCCGAGCGGCTGGCCGAGGTGCTGGGCCTCGGCGCCGGCTTCGCCTGGATGTGGCAGGTGACCCAGTGGAGCTTCGCGCTGGCCTTCGTGATCCTCGCCTTCGATCTCGTCTACAACGTCGCCCCCAACCTGGCGCGGCAGCACTACACCTGGTTCACCCCGGGGGCGGCGGTGGGCGTGGCGCTGTGGGTGCTCGCCTCCTTCGGTTTCCAGGTGTACGTCTCCCAGTTCACCTACTACTCGAACGCCTACGGCTCGCTGGGGGCGGTGATCCTGCTGCTCGCCTGGTTCTACATGACCGCCGCGGCGCTGCTGGTGGGCGGCGAGATCAACTCGGAGATCGCGGTGGCGATCCAGGGCGGCGCGGCGCGGGAGGAGCGCTCGCGCCAGCGCCGCCAGAGCCAGGAGCGCCGGCGCGAGGGGGACGTGGAGGACGCCGACGCCGCCGACGAGATGGCGGCGGT
The DNA here is from genome assembly GCA_036259255.1 of Thermoanaerobaculia bacterium. Classification (GTDB taxonomy): domain Bacteria; phylum Acidobacteriota; class Thermoanaerobaculia; order Multivoradales; family JBCCEF01; genus DATACC01. The sequence continues at coordinate 41,398 of DATACC010000274.1, forward strand.
GCGCGGCGAGCCGGAGGACTGAGGCCGGCCCACGCGCTGCGCCCGCGGCCCGTTCGCCTCAGAACCTCCCGGTGGCGAGGATCTCCTGCGCCATCCGCTCGAGCTTCGCCGCGGCCTCCGCGCCCGGGTCGCCCACCAGCTCGAACCCCTCCTCCAGGCGCGCGCCGCTCTCGCCGTCGGTGACCAGGGTGACGAGGGCGAAGCCCTCCGGCAGCGCTCCGCGCCGGGTGTCGATCTCGAGCACCGCGAGCCGGGTCTCTCGCGTCGGATCGATCTCCACCCATTCCGCGGCCAGCCGGCGGGTCTCCTCGAGGCCGACGAACCAGCTCTCCACCAGGACCCTGCGCGTTTCGAGCGGCCAGTCGTGCCAGCGGTCCAGCGGCAGGGCGACGACGATGTCGCAGCGGAAGTACGGGATCTCCGGACCTCGGGCCGTGCGCCACAGCTCGCGACCGTGGAGGTCGTCCTCGGCGAAGAAGTAGAGGCCGTCGGTCTCCACCGCATGGCCGGGGAACGATCCGCCGTAGGGCTGCGCGTTGTCGGACTGGATGTTCTTCAGCAGGGAGGCGACGGTGCCGTCGAAGAGATGGGGCTCGGTGTCGGACCAGGTCGGGTCGCTGCCGGCCAGGTAGAGACGGTTGGCGGCGGCGAAGGGGCTCAGTGAGCGCGGGCCGGGGGGAACCTGGGCGCCACCCGCCGTCAGCGGCACCGGCACCGCCCCGTCCAGGCGGTGGAGGACGCCGTTGGCGGAGAAGTAGAGCTTGCCCTGGAAGCTCTGGAAGTAGCGCGGCTGGGTGTAGGACGCCGCCGATCCCAGCGTGCCGAGGTGGACCGGCGCGCCCTGTCCCGTCCAGCGCCAGAGCTGGTCGAGCCGGACGTAGGGCTGGCTCGGATGGGGGACGACACGCCCGAAGTAGAGGGCGCCGAGGTGGACGGCGAGATGGAACTCGCGCTCGACCAGGTCGTTGCCCAGGGTGAGGGGGAGCACCCTGGAGGCCGAGAGCCCGTCGTAGGACCACAGCTCGTACTTCTCCGGCAGGGGCGTGTCGCGCACGAAGTAGAGCTTGCCGCCGAAGGACACGAAGGTGCGGTCGCCGTTGCCGTCGATCCGGCCCGGTGCCTGGTTGATCGCCGCGACGGGCACGGCGACGGTGCCGTCGTAGCGCCAGACCTCCCGGCCGTGGTTGGGGTAGGCGCGGGCGAAGTAGAGCGCGCCGTCGTGGACGCCGAGGCCGAAGATCCTGCCGCCGTCGGTTCCCGGCAGGGTGTCGGCGGCGAGGGAGACGGCGGTGCCGTCGAAGCGGAACAGCTCCTCGCCGGTGGTGGGCGTCGTGGCGGCGAAGTGGAGCTGGCCCTGGAAGCCGGCGAAGGCGTGGGGCGCCGAGCCGCCGGGGCCGGCAACGATCTCCGCCACCAGTCCCGCGGTGCCGGCGGAGGCCCTCCAGAGCTCCGCTCCCGACGAGCCGTCGTCGGCCTGGAAGTAGAGGGCGCCGGCGTAGGCGGCCAGCAGCTCGGAGCGGTGCGCGAGCCCGAACAGGTCGTAGACGGCGTCGGCAGGCCCCGGATGGACGTCGGTCACCCGCGTCGTGGCGCCGGCCCAGTGGGTGCCGTGGGAGCACTTCTTGAACCAATAGGCCGAGGCCGGGTTCGCCCCGGCGAGGAGCAGGAGGGTGGCGGCGAGGAGGCCGGCAGGGAGCCGCCTGCCGGAGGAGGTCAGGAACGGACGCATGGGGAGGCCTTCCTTTCGGTCGTCGGTCACGGGCTTGCTTCGACGCAACGACACGACTGTGCGGGAGGGCGGACGCGGGGGGTAGAGCACGTTCATGCGGCCCGCGGGGCGGTGGACGGACCGGGGCGGGGGGAGGGGGGGGGCGACGCTGCGGCGTCAGATCAGGCCGGCGCGGATCGCCTTGGCCACCGCGGCGCTCTGCGAGTGGACGTGCAGCTTCTCGTACACCGAGCGCACGTAGTTGCGCACGGTGTTGACACTGATCGACAGAGCGTCGGCGGCGGACTGGTAGCCGTGGCCGCCGGCCAGCAGGGCGAGCAGGCGCAGCTCCTGGGGCGACAGCGCCACCGCCGGCACCGGCTGCGGCGCGGAGCGGCCGAACAGGGTGACCACCCGCCGGGCGATCTCCGGCGACATCGGCGAGCCGCCGGACGCGGCCTCGCGGATCGCCGCCAGCAGCTTGTCCGGCGCCGTGCGCTTCAGCAGGTACCCGTGGGCGCCGTTGCGCAGCGACTCGAAGATGCGCTCCTCGTCGTCGAAGACGGTGAGCATCAGCACGGTGGTGGCGGGATGGCGCCGGCGGATCTCCGCCACCGCCTCAGAGCCCGGGCGCCCGGGCAGCTCGATGTCGAGCAGCAGGACGTCCGGCGGCTCGCTCGCGCCGCGGGCGAGCAGCGCCTCGACCGAGCCCCAGCGCCCGACACAGGTGAGCTCCGGAGTGGCGTCGATCAGGTAGGCGAGGCCGTCGCGGGTGCGTGCGTCGTCCTCGACGATCCCCACCCGCAGCGTCGTGCGCTCGTCCCCGATCACGACGGAATGTCTACCACGGCGGCGGCCACCGCACCGACGCACGATCATGCTCCCCGCGGCGGGGCACGCGCCGCGGGATGTCGAGACGCCAGCGCGCGCCCCGTCCGGGGGTGGAGTCGAGGTGGGCCCGGCCGCCGAGGGCGGCGGCGCGCGCGGCGACGTTGGCGAGGCCCTGCCCGTCGCCGGGGGTCGGGTCGCCCGGGGCTGATGCGAGGCCACAGCCGTCGTCGGCGACCGTGATCTCCAGGCTGCGGGGGCCGCTGGCGACGGAGATGGTCACCCGCGAGGCGCCGGCGTGGCGCAGCACGTTGTGCAGCATCTCCTGCAGGGCCGCCAGCAGGTGGCGGCGCTGCTCGGGCGAGAGCTCGACCGCCTCCGGATCCTCCCCCCGGTGCTCCAGCACCAGGCCGACGCCGGAACCCTCCAGCAGGTCGCTGGCGAAGCGGCGCAGGCGGGCCAGCAGGCTGGCGAGCGAGGAGCGCCGCGGGTCGATCGACAGCGCGATGTCGCCGGTGACGCCGATCAGCTCCCGCGCCGTCGCGCCGATCTCGGCGAGCAGCCCTGCGCTGGCCTCGGGAGCGCTGGCGAGCTGGCGCCGCGCCACCTCGCTGAGCACCGAGACCCGGGCCAGGCTGGAGCCGATCTCGTCGTGGAGGTCGCTGGCGATCCGGGTGCGCACCCGCTCGAGCGCCAGGGCGCGCTCCAAGCGGACGCGGTGGACGGCGAGCAGGGCGGCGGCGACGAGCGCCGCCGCCAGCACCAGGAACCAGGGGCGGCGCCACAGCGGCGGGATCACCTCGAAGCGCAGCTCGGTGGGCGCCCCGGCGCGGCCGGCGCCGTCGACCGCGCGCACGGCCAGCCGGTGACTTCCCGGCGGCAGGTTGGCGAGCAGCACGCTGCGCTCGGCGCTGGCCTCGGACCACGGGCCCCTGCCGTCGAGGCGGACCTGGAAGCGCGGCGCGCCCGCGGCGCCGAGGGAGGCGAGCAGATCGACCCGGAGCTGGCGGTGGAAGGGCTCGATCCGCAGCTCGCCGATCCGGGCGCTGCCGGCCGGCGCCTCGAACCACGGTTCCCCGTCCACCGCCACCCGCCCGATCCACGCCCGGGGCGCAGGGGCGGGGGAGCGCGGGACGGCGCCGGCCGCCAGGCGGGAGACGCCGCCGAGGGTGGCGAACCACAGGCCGTGGCGATCCCGCGAGGCGGCGAGGACCTCGCCCAGGGGCAGGCCGGCGGTGCGGCCGAGGGCGCGGGTCGAGCTGTCGTCAGGGTCGTGGCGGAAGACTCCGCCGGTGGTGCCGACGTGGAGCCGCCCGGCCGCATCGGCGACCACGGTCCGCACGCTGGCGTGGCGCAGGGGACCGGCGCGAACGGCGCTCAGCCGCCCGCCGCCGTGCGCCCCGCCCGGGTGCCAGGCGTGCAGCCCCCGGCCGGCGGTGCCGACCCACAGCCGCCCCCGCGGGTCGGTATAGAGGTCCGACACCGCGGCCGGGGCGCTGGCCCGGCGCGCGAACGTGCCGCGGCGCTCGGTGAGCAGGCTGCCGTCGCTCCAGCCGATCCACAGGGCACCGCCGGCCTCGGCGAAGACGGTGGGGTGGGCCGCCGGGGGCGCCACGGCCGGCCGGACCACCTCCACCGCGTCCCGCGAGCGGCGCCAGACGGCGAGCGTCCCCGGCGCCCGGGTGGCCATCCAGACGTCGCCCCGGCGGTCCTCGAACAGTCCGTGGATCGGCGCGGCCGGCAGGCCGTCGCGACGGGTGAAGACCGCCTCCGGCTGCCGGCCGGCGAGCTCCTCGATCCGCCCGGCGGCCGGGAAGCGGAACAGGCCCCGGCTGGTGCCGACCCACCAGGCGCCGGCCCGGTCGAGCAGCAGCGGCGCGTGCTCGCGGCGCGCGGCGCGGGCCGCCGGCGCCGGGAGGGCGAGCTGGACGGCGGTGAAGCGGCCGCCGTCGACGTCGTCGCCGTCGAAGCGCTGCACGAAGGCGCGCTGGGCGCTGGTCACGTACAGCTCGCCCGCCGCGCCGGTGAAGAAGGCGGCCGAGCTGGCGTAGCCCAGGCCGTCGTCGCGGTCGTAGCTGACGAAGCCCTCGGCCGACCACTTGATCAGCCCGCCGAGGTCGGTGCCGAGCCAGAGATCGCCGCGGCGGTCCTCGAGGAAGGCGTTGACCGTCTCGTCGGGCAGGCCGTTGGC
>DATACC010000275.1:0-2039 GCA_036259255.1 Thermoanaerobaculia bacterium
CCTGGCGGCCGGCCGCGCGCCGCGGCTGCCGGGCCCGGTGGAGACGCGCGCCGACGGCCGGGTGGTGGCCCCGGTGTTCCCCGCCTCGCTGTGGGACCGCATGTTCTTCCCCGGCGTCCACGCCGAGGTGTGGATGCAGCCGGGGGTGGCTGCCGAGACGCTGGCCGAGAACCAGGGTCTCGCCCACCGCTCGCAGGGCGCGTGCGACGACGCCGCGCCCGGCCGGGTGGCCCTGGTGCTGGGCGCCGGCAACGTCTCCTCCATCGGGCCGATGGACGTGCTCTACAAGCTGTTCGCCGAGCTGCAGGTGGTGCTCTACAAGTCGCACCCGGTGCAGGACCCGCTGGGGCCGCTGTTCGAGGAGGCGTTTTCGCCGCTGATCGACGCGGGATCCGTGCGGGTCGTCTACGGCGGGGCCGAGGTCGGCGAGTACCTGGTGGACCACGAGGGGGTGGACGAGATCCACATCACCGGCTCGGACAAGACCTACGAAGCGATCGTCTTCGGGGCCGGCGAGGAAGGCGAACGGCGCAAGCGGGAGGACCGTCCGCGGCTCACCAAGCGATTCACGGCGGAGCTCGGCAACGTCTCGCCGGTCCTCGTGGTGCCGGGCCCGTGGAGCCCGTCGGACGTCGCCTACCAGGCCGAGAACCTGGTCTCGATGATGGCCAACAACGCTGGCTTCAACTGCAACGCCGTGCGGGTGGTGGTCCTGCAGGAGGAGTGGCCGCAGCGCGCGCAGCTGCTCGCCGAGGTCCGCCGCGTGCTGGCTGCGACGCCGACCCGGCCGGCCTACTACCCGGGCGCCGCCGACCGTTTCGAGACGCTGGTGGCGGCGCACCCGAACGCGGAGCTGTTCGGCGAGGCGGCGCCGGGCGAGCTGCCGTGGGCGCTGCTGCCGGACCTCGATCCGACGGACGAGGACGACCCGGCCTTCCGCATGGAAGCCTTCTGCGGCCTGTTCGGCGAGACGGCGCTACCGGCGCCCTCGGCGGCGACGTTCCTCGATCGCGCCGTGGAGTTCTGCAACGAGCGCCTGTGGGGGACGCTCAACGCGACGATCCTGATCCACCCCGACTCCCTCGCCGACCCGGCGACGGCGGCGGCTTACGACCGCGCGCTGGCGAGCCTGCGCTACGGAACGATCGCGGTCAACATCTGGGCGGGGGTGGGCTACGGTATGGTCACCACCCCGTGGGGGGCCTTCCCGGGGCACTCGGCGCAGGACATCCAGTCGGGTCTGGAGGTGGTCCACAACACGTTCCTGTTCGATCGGCCGGAGAAATCGATCGTCCGCGCCCCCTTCCGCTCCTGGCCCAAGCCCCCCTGGTTCGTCACCCACAAGACCGCCGCCCCCCTGGGCCGCGACCTCACCCGCTTCGAAGCCCAGCCCTCGCCGTTCAAGCTCCCGGCCATCTTCCTCGCGGCGCTGCGGGGGTAGAGCAGGCGGGGGCGGCTCCCGGTGCGGCGGCCGGTGATGCGGTATCGTTTGCCGCCGTGACCGAGCCGCGCCCCTTCCGCACCCGCCGCCGGGTGGAGTTTGCCGATACCGACATGGGCGGGATCATGCACTTCTCCCGCTTCTTCGCCTTCATGGAGAGCGCCGAGCACGAGCTGCTGCGCTCGCTGGACGCGGTGCCGTTCGGGCGCTGGGAGGGGGAGACGATCGGCTGGCCGCGGGTGGAGTCGACGTGCCGCTACGAGCGCCCGGCGCGGTTCGGCGAGGAGCTCGAGATCTTGGTGCGCGTGGTGCGCGTCGGCAACACCTCGGTGAGCTACGAGTGCGCCTTCTACCGCGATGCCCGGCGAATCGCCCACGGCCGCACCACGGCGGTGTTCTGCCGCGTCGAGGACGACGGTCTCCACCCGGTGCCGATTCCCGCCGCCCTGGCGGCCGGGCTGCAGAGGTGGAGCGGCGAGGGCGACCGGAGCCCGATGGGCGTGGGAGGAGGCGGTAAGGAACGCTAGGAGGCGGTGGGGCGGCCGGGGAAAGCTCCGCTCCGTCTGCGGGATAGGCCGTCGCAGAGCTTTCCCCGGCC
>DATACC010000276.1:0-4042 GCA_036259255.1 Thermoanaerobaculia bacterium
GCCAGGACGGCGCGCTCCCGGCGGGCCTCGCGCAGCCGCGCCGTGGAAGCGCGGCCGAGGGCCCGGGCGTGCTCGTCGAGCCGGGCGGCGGCGGAAGCGAGGCGCATCCGGGCCAGCTCCACGCCGCGCTCGGCGCTGCCCAGGGCCTCCCGCCCGTCGCGCAGGCGGTCGAGGGAAGTCTGGCGCAGGGCACCGGCCAGCTCGTCGGCCCGGCGCTCCGCCCGGAGCACCCGCTCGACCAGGAACTCGGCCACCTTGGTGGGGGTCTTGAGCGGCGTGTGGGCCACCCGGTCGGCGATCGACTCGTCGATCTCGTGGCCCAGGCCGGTGAGCACCGGCACCGGCGCGCGGGCCACCGCCTCGGCCACCGCCCGGCTGTCGAACACCGCCAGATCGCTGCGCGAGCCGCCGCCGCGGATCAGCACCACGCAATCGGCCCCCGCGCGGCCGGCGAGCGCCAGGGCGGAGACGATCTCCCGCTCCGCCGCCACGCCCTGGACGGCGGCGTGGACCAGCAGCACCTGGAAGCCGTAGCCGCTCTCGGAGAGCGTGCTCACGAAGTCGTGGTAGGCGGCGCTGCCGTGGGAGGTGACCAGGGCCAGGCGCAGCGGCAGCTCGGCGAGGAGCCGGGCGCGGTTGGCCTCCAGCAGGCCGGCGGCCTCCAGCGCGGCCAGCGTCTCGCGACGGCGGCGCTCGAGCAGGCCGAGGGAGAACACCGGGTCGACCTCGCGCACCACGAGCTGCAGGCGCCCGCCGGCACCGTAGAAGTCGACGGCGCCGCGGCAGCGGATCTCCAGACCCTCGGTGATGCCCTGGCCGCTGGCGGCCAGCGCCCGGCGCACGCGCTGCCAGTCGGAGCGCCAGACCACGGCGTCGAGGCGGCCGCAGATCTCGTCCTCGGCGCCCTTCTCCACCAGCTCGAAGTAGAGATGGCCGCGGCGGCTCTCGTTGACGCGCTGCACCTCGCCGGTGATCCACAGCGAGGGGAAGGCGCCGGAGAGCAGCTGGCGAATCTCGCCGCAGAGCTCCGAAACCGTGTAGGTGGGCTCTTCGAGGAACGGAAGGGTCATCGAGCGGTCGCGGGCGGCCGGACGGCGCTAGGCCGGCACGCCGGCACCGGCCGGAGCCGCGGCAGGGGCGGCGGCGCGGAACATGCCCGGACGGTACCGCGTGATGTGGCCGGTGAAGGCGGAGGCGGCCACCGTGAGGGGCGAGGCGAGGTACAGCCGCCCGGGGCCGGAACGCCCCTTGTAGTTGCGGTTGATCGCCGACACCGTCACCTCGTCCTGCCGTTCCGAAACGCCGGGGCCGCAGCCGATGCAGGCGCCGCAGCCGGGCTGGATCAGGGTGACGCCGGCCTTCTCGAAGGTCTCGATCATGCCCTTGCGGCGGCAGTGCTCCTCCACCGCGCGGGAACCGAACTGGATCAGGAAACGGACACCCGGGTGCACGGTGAGGCCGGAGTCCACCGCCTCGCGCACCACCCGGTGGTAGAACTCGAGGTCGTCGATCTTGCCGGCGGTGCAGCTGCCGCCGTAGGCGATGTCCACCGGCACCTCGCCCAGCTCGTCGACGAAGGCGCCGTTGGTCGGGTCCGACGGGATGCCGTGATCCGGGTCGCCGGGGTGGGCGACCATCGGGCGCAGGGCCGACAGATCGATGGTGTGCACGCCGCCGGCGTAGACGGCGCCCTCGTCGGGCGTCACGGCGCGGCGCCGCACGCGCTCGACGTCGAGCCCCGGGCGCCACTCCTCGAGCCAGCGGAAGCTCTCCTCGTCGGCCACCACGATGGCGGTGCGGGCGGAGCACTCGGTGGCCATGTTGGTGAGGGTGGCGCGCTCGTCCATGGAGAGCCTCGAGACGCCGGGGCCGGTGAACTCCATCACCCGGTTGAGGGTCTGCTGGGGCCGGGCGTACTCGAGCAGGATGTGGAGCATCAGGTCCTTGGCGGTGACGCCCTCCGGCAGCTCCCCGGTGAGCTCGAAGCGGATCGACTCCGGCACCTCCACCAGGGTGAAGCCGCTGTGCACCAGGGCCGCGTACTCGGTGGCGCCGACGCCCCAGGCGAGCGCGTTGTTGACGCCGCCCATGCAGGTGTGGCTGTCGGTGGCCTGGATGAAATCGCCCGGCTCGATCAGGTACTCGCGGGCGACCTCGTGGCAGATGCCGGGGGAGACGCGGTCCTTGGCCGAGAAGTCCTGGGTGCCGGTGTGGCGCTGGAAGTCGCGCTGCAGGTCGCGCAGGGTGTCGATCTTGTCGGTGAAGGCGCGCATCTTCGGCACGTCGTCGGCGTAGATCAGGTGGTCCTCGAAGACGGCGAAGCGGGCAGGATTCGCCACCTCGTAGTCGGGGCCGTACTCCTGCACCAGGAAGTAGTGGACCTGGGCGGTGGTGAACTCGTGGGAGTAGCCGCCGTCGACCGACACCATCACCGCGTCTCCCGGCTTCACCGCGCCCACCTCGCCCTCGGGGCGGCCGAGCAGGTGGCGGGCGAGGATCTTCTCGGCCATGGTCATCGGCCGCGGCGCCGTGTCGTGGGGCGGCAGCTCCACCTCGCCGGCGGCGAGGGCCTTGGTGAACGGGAACAGGCCGCCGTGACGGATGATGAGCTGGGTGATGGGGTCGTGGCCGCGGGTGAACTCCTCGAGCGCCACGCCTTCGCCGGCCTGCAGGCGGCGAAGCATCTCGTGGTCCGCCATCAGCACGCCCTGGTTGATGTTGTTGCGGGCGTGGATCGGCGCGAAGGAGGCGGCGACCGCGATGCGGATGCCGGACCACTTCTCCGCCTGCACGGCGGTCTCCCGCGAGCTGCCGACGCCCTTGCGCATCCCGGAGACGATGACCTCGAAGTTGCCGTCGCGCAGGGCGTCGCGGGCGAACAGGCGCTCGCCATCGACGATGAGTCCGGCGTAGGCGTCGCGGGCGATGTCCTCGGGCCGGTGGGAGAAGCACACCCAGGCCGGGGTCATGGCGTCGGTATTGATGTCGTCGAGCAGGTCGTCGACAGTGAGCTGGTCCATCGCCAGGTCGAGCTCGCCGGCGAGCTGCCGCTTGATGAGATCCGGATCCTTGGTGAGGAACAGCACCCGCTTTCCGGGGGTCAAGCGAACGATTTCGGGAGGCTTCATGCGTCGGTCTCCGATGAGGTTCGGCGAGGCGGAATCGAGGCGACGGCCGGGTGGCGAGTCTAGCACCGGGGTTCCGGGGGTCACGGACGGATGAATCGGCCTTCGAGAGGGGAAACAACGGGGCGGCGGCGCGCCTTCCGAAGCACGGGACAGCCACCAGAAATCTCGCATACAATGGACACCATGAACGGTCGACGGACTCGGCCTCTCGCCCTGCTCCTGCTGCTCGCCCTGCCCGCTTCCGCCGAGTGCCTCCGCGTCGAGGGCGTGCCGGACTCCTGGTGGGTGGAGATCGAGATCGACGGCTGCCGGCCCGTCGCCGAGGTGGCCGACGCGCGGCTGGGAACGGTGGGCCTCGACTGGGTACGCAGGGCGGTGCGCAGCCACGTCGAAGGGGAGCTGGGCGTGGTGCTGACCGGCCGGGTGCTCGAGCGGCTCGGCGTGGAGGCGCTGCCGAGCGAGGCCTACCTGCTCCACGGCAAGCCGGAAACCGTCGACGTCGAGGGCACCTGGTTTCTGCCGCGCACCGGCTCCGCCCCCTGCACCGCGTTCGCTCCGGGTTCCGTGGTCGAGCTGTACCAGCCCTCCTCCTGCTGCTGCGCGTATCCTCCCTACCAGCTGCACTGCGTCCTCGAGATCGACCGGCTCGCGCCGGTGCCCGCGTCCCTCGCCGCTCTCGTCGGCAGCGACACGGCTGCGCCGTAACGGTCAGACGTAGGACGCCGGCAGCTCGGAGACCAGTCCCACCGGCGAAGGCGCGCTCCAGGCGGCGCCATCCTGCATCACCCTGGCCACCCTTTCTCTCCAGCGGCTCCACAAAACCTTCCTCCCCTTCCTCCTTCAGGCACACGCCTGTCCTGGTGAGGCGGCCGGGGCAAGCTCGGCGACGGGCCTTTCCCGCAGACCGAGCGGAG
>DATACC010000277.1:0-9570 GCA_036259255.1 Thermoanaerobaculia bacterium
CCGCCCCGGGACCGGCCGACGGGCTTCGGGAGGGGCTCCGGCTTGCCTTCCGCGGGCGTGCGGGTCGCGCTCGGACTTCCTCCCGGAGCCGGGATCAGCGGGCGCCGCAGGCGGGGGGAATCGGGTCTCCCGGTGCCGGTAGCGTGGTGCGCTGGAGCAGGGCGTCGAGGGCGGCCAGGCAGCGGCCGGCCGTGGGCAGGGCGTCGCGCTCCTCGTCGATCACCGCCGTGAAGGCCGCCCGCAGGCGCTCGGCGGGCGGCGCCGCCGTGGGGCCGGCCGCCGCGCCCGCTCCATCCGCCTTCCCCTCGTCCCGGCGCAGGCTGTAGAGCAGCGCCAGGATGCGCTCGGCGCCGTCGAGGCGGCCCCACAGGTAGTCCTGCTCGCGGCGGTGGCGCTGGAAGAAGGCGCCGAAATGGCCCACGCGGGTGCCGCCCAGCTTCTCGGCGGCGGTGGCGGTGCCCAGGCCGCGGGTGTCGTCGGGGCTCATGCGCGCCACCTCCACCGGCTGCAGCTCGCCGGCGTCGGCGAGCCGCTGGTAGGGGTAGACCACCACGTCCCACAGCGGGAAACCCAGGTAGTGCAGGTACACCGTGTCGCGGCGCTCCGCGGGCCAGTCGGCGGTGATCTCGTGGTAGGCGGCGCCGACGGCGGCGCGAATCTCGCGCTGGCGGCCCCCCACGTGGGCGAGCAGGTCGTCGTACAAGCGGTCGAGCGAGGCGCGTCGCCCCGGCGCCGCCAGCAGGTCGGCCGCGGCCAAGGCCAGCGGCCGGGTCAGCGGCCGCTCGGCCACCGCGCGGCACAGCGCGCCGAGCTGGGCCCGGATCGTCGCCGGCAGCCCCTCGGCACCCATCAGCCGCCGCGCCTCCTCGACCCGGTGCGCGAGCGCCGCCTGGGCCTCGTCCAGCTCCCGGCGCCCGGCGGGATCGCCCGGCGAGAGCTGCGGATAGAGGTCGTTGACCACGTCGGAGACGAAGCGGAGCTGGCGCCACAGGTAGCCGGGATCGAGGTCGTCGAGCAGGCGCGCCTGGGCCGCGGCGTCGGGCGCGGCGCCGGTCAGGCCGCGCTCCTCGGCCCAGCGGCCGAGGGTGGCCACCAGCAACGCCTGCTGGGTGGGCGCGAGCGCGCAGCCGCGGTCGGCGGCGGCGGCGCGGCCGAGCTGCTCGATCACCGCCTGGGCGCGCACCTGGCGGTAGGCGTCCCAGGTCAGCGCCGAGCGCTCGGCGGCGTAGGTCTCGATGGCGCGGGTCACCAGCGGCAGCTCGGCGGGTGCCAGGTCGCGATCGAGCGGCAGCATCACCAGCAGCTCGGGATCGGCCACCACGCCGCGGTGCACGCGGCCGATGACGCCGTCGACGAAGCGCACCCGGGCGTTGAACTCCTCGACGGTGCGGAAGTCGTCGCCGATGGGCTCGGCCCGGGCGATGGTGGAGAGCGCCCCCCACACCGTGCCGACCAGGGCCGGCTCGCGGTCGCTGGGGGTGGCCGGCGGCGCTCCCGGATCGGGCTGCAGGTAGATCAGGCGGCGCTCCACCTGCCGGGCGGCGGCCCGGCGCTGCAGGTCGTCGATGACGTGGCCGAAGGGGTAGTTGTCGAGCACTCCACCGTCGACGAACCAGGCGCGGCCGACGTCCGAACCGTCCAGCGCGTAGTCGGCGAAGTGCTCGGCGGCGATGGCGTCCAGGTCCACCGCGGTGCCGGCGGGCAGCTCGGCCTCGAGGTCCGCCAGGTGGATCGGCGGGAAGGCCCCCGGGAACGACGAGGTGGCGCGCACGGTGAAGGCGAGGAACGGGTTGTTGGCGCGCCGGAACGGGTCGGCCGTGCCCCGCGGGTTGCCGTCGACGGGGCGCTCGAAGGTGAACGACAGCACGGTGCGGTGTTCCTTCTCGAGCCCGGTGGCCGGCTCGCCGATGACGAAGCCCCGGGAGCGGCCGCGAAAGTCGGTGGTGGGCACGAACAGGTGCAGCCGCTCGCCGGGCGGCACCAGGCTGGCGCCGGGGCACTCGGTGCCCATCTCCTCGAGGGCCTGGTGGGCCCAGCGCAGCATGGCGTCGCCGTCGAGCGGCGGGCGCGCCTTGCCGAAGGGCAGACCCACCGCCAGGCGCGCCAGGCGCAGGAAGCCGCGCAGTCGGCTGCCGCCGAGGAGCTGCCAGATGTCGCCGCGCTCCATCCACAGGTCGCGCAGCCCGGCCTGGCTCTGGTCGTGGGCCAGGGCCTTGGCGAGGAAGATGCCGTTGATGCCGCCGGCCGAGGTGCCGGCGATGGAGTCGATCACGACCCGCGTCTTCACGCCGTCGTCGGCGCCGATCTCCTCCAGGGCGTCGTAGTAGGCGGCCACCGTGCCGGCCAGCTCCTGGCGCGGCAGCCCCGCCTCGTGGGCCCGCGAGGCGATCACCAGGTTCTGCAGCTCGCGGGTCTGGCCGTGCATGTAGATGGCCAGCGAGACGCCGCCGTAGAGCACCACCCCGAGGCGCAGCTCCCGAGTCTGGCCCCGCGTGCGGGCATCGATCGCCGGGCTGCCGAGGCTGGCGCAGCCGCCGGACCCGTCCGCGGCCGCCGGCGCGGCGAGCAGGGGCGGCGCCAGGAGCAGGAGGCAGAGCGCCGCGGCGGCGGGCCGGCGGGCCCCGCAGCGAGCCGCGGAAGCGGAGCGATGGAAGAGGGGGAAGCCGGCGGCGGGGGCGGACTGCCGGCGGTGCGGGCGGCGCATGGGGCAACCTCCGGGCCGGCGCGCCGGAAGACGGCGACGCCGCGGCGCCGGCCAACGTCGCCCGACCGGGCGCCGGCACCGCGGAGACGGCCCGGAGCGGCTCGACCGATCAGGTGTCGCGGCTGTGTTGCAGCTTACCGGCGAACGCTAGCAGCGCAGGCCCCGGCCGGTCAACCGCGCCCCGGGTCCGCGAGGCGGCCTGCGGTCAGTGGCAGAAGTCGATGTCCTGCACGCCTTGAGAGCACCAGTAGAGGGGATCGTCGCCATGGGCCCGCTGCGCCGCCCGCCGGTAGCGGAATTGCACGCTCCTGCGCCATGCGAGACCTCTGGTACAAGGAAGCGATCGTCTACTGCCTGGACGTCGAGACGTTCCAGGATTCCGACGGCGACGGGGTGGGCGACTTCAACGGCCTGACCGAGCGGCTCGACTACCTGCTCGGCCTCGGGGTGACGGCCCTCTGGCTGCTGCCCTTCTACCCGACGCCCAACCGCGACAACGGCTACGACGTGACGGACTACTACACCGTCGACCCGCGGCTCGGCACGCTGGGGGACTTCGTCGAGTTCATGGAGCGGGCCGCCCGGCGCGGGCTGCAGGTGCTCATCGACCTGCCGGTCAACCACACCTCGAGCGAGCACCCGTGGTTCCAGCAGGCGCGGCGCGACCCGGAGAGCCGCTACCACGACTACTACGTGTGGAGCGAGGAGGAGCCCGAGGAGGACCCCGAGGAGCTGGCCTTCGCCGGCGTGCAGGAGTCGCTGTGGACCTGGGACGAGGAGGCCGAGCTCTACTACTTCCATCGCTTCTACGAGCACCAGCCCGACGTGAACATCGCCAACCCGCAGGTGCGCGAGGAAATCCGCCGCATCATGGGCTTCTGGCTCGAGCTCGGGGTGTCCGGCTTCCGCATCGACGCGGCGCCGTTCCTGATCGAGCTCAAGGGGATCGACGCCCCCGACGTCGACGATCCCTACGACTACCTCCACGAGTTCCGCGACTTCCTCTCCTGGCGCCGCGGCGACGCCATCCTGATCGCCGAGGCCAACGTCGCGCCGGAGACGGCCCGCGAGTACTTCGGCGACGGCGACCGCATGCACGTGATCTTCGACTTCGTGCTCAACCAGGCGCTGTTCCTGGCGCTGGCCAGCGAGCGCGCGGAGCCGATGGTGCGCGCCTTCGGCACCTCGGAGGACTTGCCCGCCGAGGCCCAGTGGGCCAACTTCGTGCGCAACCACGACGAGCAGAACCTCAACCAGTTGAGCGAGGAGGAGCGCGCCTTCGTGATGGAGCGCTTCGCGCCGGACGAGGACATGCGCCTCTACGGCCACGGCATCCGCCGCCGGTTGCCGCCGATGCTCGAGGGCGACCCGCGCCGCATCCGCCTCGCCTACAGCCTGATGTTCAGCCTGCCCGGCACGCCGGTGCTGCGCTACGGCGAGGAGCTCGGCATGGGCGACGACCTGTCGCTGCCGGAGCGCAACAGTGTGCGCACGGTGATGCAGTGGTCCGACGAGAAGAACGCGGGCTTCTCCCGTGCCGAGCCGGAGGCGCTGGCGCGGCCCGCCATCGAGGACGGCGAGTACGGCTACCGGCAGCTCAACGTCCTCGCCCAGCGCCGGGATCCCGAGTCGCTGCTCAACTGGATGGAACGCCTGATCCGCATCCGGCGCGAGAGCCACGAGCTCGGCTGGGGCACCGGGCGGGTCCTGGACACCGGCCACCCGGCGGTGTTCGCCCACGTCTGCTGCTGGGACCACCGGGTCTTCGTCGGCGTCCACAACCTGGGCGAGGAGGCGGCGACGGTGCACCTCGACCTGTCCGACTGGCCGGAGCACAGGCTCCTCGACCTGCTCGGCGACCGCCCCTACGAAGTCTGCGAGCGGGGCGAGGAGCACTTCACCGTCGAGCTCGACGGCTACGGCTACCGCTGGCTGCGTCTGAGCGAGCGGGCGTTCTAGGTGTCACTGCCCAAGACGTTGTTCACTCTGGCAGCGGGCGGTAGCCTGTTGAGTGCGCTGTAGGGACGGTAGGGACGGGTTCGGCCGTGCCGGAGGCTGGCGGCGACACAGATCGGCAGAGAGGGTTGAGACGTAGGCGGGTCCGTTGTCGGTGAGCAGGCGCCGGCAGGTGATGCCGTGGAGAGCCATCCAGGCGAGCGCCCGCTCCAGGAAGCCAGCGCAGACAAACGGTGCTCGCGACGAAGTCCGACGACGAGCTGGTCGACCGACGCCGGATGCTTGCGGGTCTGCCGGCGGGGTCGCGACGAGCGGTCGAGCCTACGCCTAGGGGCCGCGCGAAGCGGAGCCCGGTACCGATCTGCGGGCCGGGTTGCCCGCCGGTCCGCGGCTTCGTCACGGGGCCACAGGCCAGGCGGTAATACGGCGTATACTCGCTCCGCGGAGCCGCCGTCCACCCCGCCGGTCCCCGCCGCGGGGAACGTTCCCGCGTTGATTGGGCCGCGGTTCTCCACCGGTTTTCCTCAGCTTCTCCGGGGGATTTCCGCCGCAGAGCCCACAACATGTCGCGTCCAGGCCTGGACGGTCCACAACATGTGGGTGTAGCTTCACCGGGTAACTTGTCGAACCCCCTCCCCGGGGGCCACGACGACCGAGCGCGCCACGCCGCGCCGAGACCACCGGGCCAGCCGCGGGGCGACGGGCGCCCGGAGACAGCAACGCGAGGGAGGAACATCCATGGTGAGTGAGCCGTCCGTCCAGTCCCCCAACCCCAGCGACGCCAAGATCCCTGCCGCGGTCCCGAGCCCCACGGCTCGCCACGCTGCCGCCCGGGCGGGCGCCGGCGAGCGCGGGCTCGTCTTCGAGCGCCGCTACACCACCCCGGGAGTGCATCCCTACGACGCCGTCGACTGGGAGCAGCGCGACGCCGTGATCGGCAACGAGCGCGGGGAGGTGATCTTCGAGCAGAGGGGGGTGGAGGTGCCCCGGGCCTGGTCCCAGACGGCCACCAACGTCGTGGTCTCGAAGTACTTCCGCGGCCAACTCGGCACCGCCGAGCGCGAGACCAGCGTTCGCCAGCTCCTCTCCCGGGTCGCCGACACCCTGCTCGCCTGGGGGCGCGGCGGCGGCTACTTCGCCAGCGACGAGGACGCCGAGACGTTCCACGCCGAGCTGACCCACATCCTGCTCCACCAGATGGCGTGCTTCAACTCGCCGGTGTGGTTCAACGTCGGCATCGAGGCCCATCCCCAGTGCTCGGCCTGCTTCATCAACGCGGTCGACGACACCATGGAATCGATCCTCACCCTCGCCAAGACCGAGGGCATGCTGTTCAAGTACGGCTCCGGCACCGGCTCGAACCTGTCGAAGCTGCGCGGCTCCAACGAGCCCCTGGCCGGCGGCGGCACCGCCTCCGGCCCGGTGTCGTTCATGAAGGGGTTCGACGCCTTCGCCGGCGTCATCAAGAGCGGCGGCAAGACACGGCGCGCCGCGAAGATGGTGATCCTCGACGTCGATCACCCGGACATCCTCGAGTTCGTGCGCTGCAAGGCGGTGGAGGAGAGGAAGGCCTGGGCGCTGATCGAGGCCGGCTACGAGGGCGGCTTCAACGTCCCGGGCGGCGCCTACGACTCGATCTTCTACCAGAACGCGAACCACTCGGTGCGGGTCACCGACGACTTCATGAAGGCGGTGCTCACCGACGCCGAGTGGCACACCCGGGCGCGGCGCGATGGCCGGCCGCTGGAGAGCCTGCCCGCGCGCCAGGTGATGCGCGACATCGCCGAGGCCGCCTGGGTGTGCGGCGACCCCGGCATGCAGTACGACACCACCATCAACGACTGGCACACCTGCGCCGGCACCGACCGCATCCGCGCCTCGAACCCGTGCAGCGAGTACATGTTCCTCGACGACACGGCGTGCAACCTGGCGTCGCTCAACCTGATGAAGTTCTTCGACGCCGAGCGCGGCTTCGACGTCGTCAGCTTCCGCCACACCTGCGAGGTGGTGATCTCGGCGATGGAGATCATCGTCGACAACGCCAGCTACCCGACGGAGCGGATCGCCGCCAACTCCCACCGCTTCCGGCCCCTGGGCATCGGCTACGCCAACCTCGGCGCGCTGCTGATGGCCCGGGGCCTGCCCTACGACTCCGACTCCGGGCGCGACTACGCCGGCGCCATCACGGCGCTGATGAGTGGCTCGGCCTACGCCCAGTCGGCGCGCGTCGCCGCGAGCAAGGGCCCCTTCGAGGGCTACCCCGAGAACCGCGAGCCGATGCTGCGGGTGATGCGCAAGCACCGCGACGCCGTGCGCGGCATCGAGCCGGCTCACGTGCCGCTCGAGCTGCTCAAGGCGGCCAAGACGTCGTGGGACGAGGTGGTCGAGCTCGGCGAGGAGCACGGGCTGCGCAACAGCCAGATCTCGGTGCTCGCCCCCACCGGCACCATCGCCTTCATGATGGACTGCGACACCACCGGGGTGGAGCCCGACATCGCGCTCGTCAAGTACAAGAAGCTGGTGGGCGGCGGCATGATCAAGATCGTCAACCAGACGGTGCCGCTGGCCCTGAAGCGCCTCGGCTACGAGCGCGACGAGATCCAGGCCATCGTCGAGCACATCGACGAGCACGACACCATCGAGGGCGCGCCGGGCCTGCACGACGAGCACCTGCCGGTGTTCGACTGCGCCTTCAAGGCGGCCAAGGGGGCGCGCTCGATCCAGTGGATGGGGCATCTGAAGATGCTCGCCGCGGTGCAGCCGTTCATCTCCGGGGCCATCTCGAAGACGATCAACATGCCGGAGGACTCGACGGTCGAGGACATCTCCAACGCCTACGTCGAGGGCTGGAAGCTGGGCTTGAAGGCGGTGGCGATCTACCGCGACGGCTGCAAGCGCAGCCAGCCGCTGTCGACCACCCGCGACGACGGCAAGGGCCGCGGCGAGGCGCCCGTGGAGCGGGCCGAGGAGCGCCGGGCGGTGCGCGTCAAGCTGCCGGACGAGCGCCGGGCGGTGACCCACAAGTTCTCGATCAGCGAGCACGAGGGCTACATCACGGTGGGGCTCTACGACAACGGCCAGCCGGGGGAGATCTTCCTCACCATGGCCAAGGAGGGCTCGACGATCTCGGGCCTGATGGATGCCTTCGCCACCTCGATCTCGATCGCGCTCCAGTACGGGGTGCCGCTGCCGACGCTGGTCGACAAGTTCAGCCACACGCGCTTCGAGCCGTCGGGCTTCACCCGCTCGCCGGAGATCCCCTTCGCCAAGTCGATCACCGACTACATCTTCCGCTGGTTGGCGGCGAAGTTCCTGTCGCGGGAGGACAAGCTGGCGGCGGGGGTCATCCTGCGCGACGAGGAGGCGGCCGACGAGGCGGCGCCGCTGCAGATGGCGCTGCCGGCGGCCAACGGCAACGGCCACGCCAACGGCCACGAGAACGGGGCCACGGCCGAGCTCTCGGTGGAGACCTCCAAGGTCACCTTCCTCTACCACCAGGACTCGCCCTCGTGCCACGAGTGCGGCTCGATCATGGTGAGGAACGGCTCCTGCTACAAGTGCCTCAACTGCGGCTCGACCAGCGGTTGCAGCTAGGCGGCTGAAGGGGCGGCTTCGGGACCGAGCGCGGTGGCCGGGTGAAGCTCCGCTCAGCCTGCGGAAAAGGTCTTCGCAGAGCTTCACCCGGCCGCCTCACCGGGAGGGCCGGGCCGGCGTAGAGAGAGGACAGGAGCGGCGTCTCCCCTCGGGAGGGAGTGAGTGAGGGGCACCGGCGTCCCGGTCTCGACGGACCGGGGCGCCGGTTTTGCGTGGGAGCCCCGGTGGTGGTGCGGGGGCTGGCGCGGCGGGGAGGTGCGGCCCGGCCGACCACCGCCCTCTCGTCCAGATGTCGGTAATGTCTGGCTCTCTCCGGTTCCTCTTCGCTTTCAGCCGGTCCCTGGGGCGTGGAGCACCCCGCTCCGGGAGCTCTGGAGCAGGCGCAGGGGCAAGCCCGGTGTGAGGCCACCAGCGATGGAGCGCCTGCGGAAGGCAGGCCCGAGCCCCTCCCAGAGTTCCTCGAATCGAGGGCCGGTCCCGGAGCGGGGTGCTCCATGCCCCTCACCCGACCGGCGGCCGTGCCCCACGCGCACCCGGTGACCCCCACCCGCCTGCTATCCTCCGGTCCCGGAGGTGAATGCGTGCGTCTGAAAGAGATCGGTGGGGTGGCCCTCTTCTCGCTCCTGCTGCTGGTGTCGTGCGGCGCGGGCGGGACGCGGGGCACGGCGGAGAGGCCGCAGTTCCAACTCGCCAGCCTGGACGGAGCCAAGCTCGGGCCGGCGGACTACGCGGGGCACGTGGTGCTGCTCGACTTCTGGGCCACCTGGTGCGTGCCCTGCCACGCCCAGGCCGAGGTGCTCAAGGAGGTCTGGCCGGAAGTCGCCGACCGCCAGGTGCAGTTCCTGGCCGTCGACGTGAGCGAGCGGCGGCAGACGGTGGAGGACTTCGTCGCCGAGAACCCGTTCCCCTACCCGGTGCTGCTCGACACCGAGAGCGAGGTCGCCGACCGCCTGGGCGTCGTCTCGCTGCCCACCCTGATCGTGCTCGACCGCGAGGGCAAGGTGGCCTTCACCGGCAGCGGCGTCCACGGAGCCGACGAGCTGCGCCGGATCTTGGCGAGGGCCGGCGCCTAGCCCGGAAGCTTCGCGGGCCGTAGCTTCGGAGGGTCTCCTCCCTTCACCCCACGGAGGGCCGGCAAGGCCGCCGTCGTCGCGCCAGGGTGGCGGCAGGCGGCCGGCCGGGGGCGTTGGTGCCGGCACCGCGCGAGCCGTCGCGGAGTCCGCGAGTGACTCGCGTGCCGGCGCCGTCGAGCGGGGCTCCCCGCCTGCTCTTCACGAACAGCCCCGCGTCCCCCGGCGGGCCGCCAGCCCCCGCCC
>DATACC010000278.1:0-2982 GCA_036259255.1 Thermoanaerobaculia bacterium
GGCGTGGCGCCCCGCCGCCGCCGCCATGCTGCTGGTGGCCGGCTTCGCCGCCGCCGCCACCGAGGTGCCGGGCTACCAGGAGCACAAGTACGCCCACGACCTGCTGCTCCAGTGGCTCGAGCGGGCCGAGCCGGATGGCACGGTGATCGCCTACGCCGGCTCCAACAAGCCGTACCCGCTGTTCGGGCCACGCCTTCAGCACCGGGTGGAGATGGTACCCGCCGGGGGCGACCCCGGCCGGCGCTGGTTCACCTGGGACGACGACGGCGCCATGGCCTTCCTCGACGGCCGCGGCCGAGGCTGGTACCGCAACCTCGGCCTGCTCGGCGTCGAGTACGTCGTCCTGGTGGGCGAGGCCGGCCGGGAGGGGGCCTGGGTGCGCGCCCAGCCGCACCGCTACCGCCGGGTGACCTTCCACGGCCCCCACGAGCTGTGGCGGGTGCTGCCTTCCGATCCGCGGGACGCCGTGCAGCGCCGGCGCGGACGATCCGGCCGCTCCGGATAGATCCTGCTCGGCGCGGACGGTGAGGACGTTTCCGCGGAAACGTCCTCCGCCCCCCCAGCTTTGCCCACGGCCCGGCGAGAGGGTCGCGCGCCCCCGTGTCCGCAGTCGTGATACACCAGCGCCCGATGCCGCAGCCTTCCTCCCCTGCCGTCGCTCCGACGGTCGCCGTCGACCTGCGCGCCCTGGTGCCGGAGGCCACCGGCATCGGCGTCTACACGCGCTCGCTGCTGGCGGCCCTCGGCGGCGGACGGTTCCGCTACCTCGGGATGGCCCACCGCGAGCCCCAGGGGCTCGGCGAGCTCGACCTGCCGGTCGAGACCCACCCGGCGCCGCTGGGGGTGCTGTGGCAACAGCTCCACCTGCCGCGGCGCCTGCGAGCCGGCGACGCCGACCTGTTCTGGTCGCCCCTCAACACGCTGCCCCTCGCCTGTCCGGTGCCGGCGGTGGTCACCGTGCACGACCTCACGGCCGTGCTCTTCCCGGAGGCCCACACGCTCAAGGTGCGCTGGTCGGTGCTGCCGTTCCTGGCGCGCTCGCTGGCGGCGGCACGGCGCGTGGTCGCCGTCTCCCGGGCCACCGCCGACGACCTCGCCTTCCACTTCCCCGAATGCGCCGGCCGCGTGCGGGTGATCCACTCCGGGGTCGACGCCGCCTTTCATCCGGCCGACGCGGCGACCGTGGCCCGGGTACGCGAGGAGCTGGGGGCCCCGCGGGGCTACGTGCTCTCGGTGGGAACGCTCGAGCCGCGCAAGAACCTGCCCGCCTTGCTCAGTGCTTGGGAGACGCTGCGCGCCGACGACGAGGCCTTCCCGCCGCTGGTGCTGGTCGGCGGCTCCGGCTGGGGCAGCAAGGCGCTGCGGGCGCGCATCCGGCGCCTCGAGCCGTACGGCGTGCGCCTGCTCGGCCGGGTGGACGACGCGCGCCTGGTGGAGCTCTACCAGGGCGCCCGCGTCTTCGCCTATCCGTCGCTCTACGAGGGCTTCGGCCTGCCGGTGCTCGAGGCGATGGCCTGCGGCGTGCCGGTGGTCACCTCCGACCTCTCGAGCCTGCCGGAAGTCGCCGGGCGGGCGGCGCTCACCGTCGATCCCCGCGATACCGCGGCCCTCGCCCGGGCGCTGGCCCGGGTGGTGGCGGAGCCGGGGCTCGCCGCCGAGCTCGTCGGGCGCGGCCGCGAGCGGGCCGCCGGCTTCCGCTGGAGCGACACCGCCGCCGGCATGGAGGAGGTGTTCGCGGAGGCGCTGGCGACCGGCCCCGCCGCGGCGCGCGGCACCGGCGGTGCGCGGGCGGGGTAGGCTACGCGGCGAATGCCCCACGACATCTGCATCGACGCCCGCAAGCTCGAAGACTTCGGCATCGGCACCTACATCCGCAACCTGGTGCGGCACCTGGCCGAGATCGACCAGGAGAACCGCTACCTGCTGCTCACCCGGGCGCCGCGGCGCGAGCTGGCCCTGGAGCTGCCGGACAACTTCGAGTTCCTCGTCGAGCGCTCGCCGGTGTACTCGCTACGCGAGCTGGCGGCGGTCTCGTGGCGGCTGTTCCGCATGCGGGTCGACCTCTACCACTCCACCCACTACGTGCTGCCGGCGCTGGTGCCCTGCCCGGTGGTGGCGACGATCCACGACATCATCCACCTGCTCTACCCGGAGTTCCTGCCCAGCAAGCTCGCCTTCTTCTACGCCCAGCGGATGATCCGCCGCACGCTCGCCCGCGGCGACCGGATCGTGGCCGTGTCGCGCAACACGAAGGAGGATCTCATGCAGTACTTCGACGTCGACGGCGCCAAGATCCAGGTGATCTACAACGGCGTCGACGACGTCTTCCGCCGCCGGCTCGGCGGCGAGGAGGTGGACCGCTGGCTGCGCGATCTCGGCGTGCCGCGCCCGTACGTGCTGTTCGTCGGCAACCCGTCGAAGCCGCACAAGAATCTCGACCGGGTGGTGCAGGCCTACGCCCGGGCCAAGAAGCTCCACGGCTTCGAGGCCAAGCTGGTCTGCGTCGGCGACCGGCGCAAGGCGGAGTTCAAGATCCGCTCCCGGGCCGAGCAGCTCGGCGTGGGGGACGACGTGGTGCTGCTGGGGCACGTGGTGGACGAGGCGCTGCCGGCGATCTACCAGGGCGCGGGCCTGTTCCTCTACCCCACCCTCTACGAAGGCTTCGGTCTGCCGGTGATCGAGGCGATGGCCTCGGGCGTGCCGGTGATCACCTCGCGGTCCTCGGCATTGCGCGAGATCGCCGAGGGCTACGCCCACCTGGTCGACCCCCTCGACGTCGAGGGCATGGCCGACGCCATCGGTCAGCTCATGGCCGACCCGGACCACCGCACCGGCCTCGCCAAGCTCGGGCTGCGCCGGGCCGAGACCTTCCAGTGGCGCCGCACCGCCGAGCGCACGCTGGAGATCTACCAGAGCACCATCGCCGCCGCCGGCAACCGCCGGCTGCTCCCGCGCCCGCCGCGATGAGCCCCGCCGGCGGCC
>DATACC010000279.1:0-5186 GCA_036259255.1 Thermoanaerobaculia bacterium
ACCGCGTCCGCGAGCCCGGCGCCCGGGGCGCCGCCACGCCACGACGGCGCCGCCAGGGCCTGCGGCGCGCCCCGGCGCGGGGTGGTCGGACAGGCGGCCGCTGGCCCTACTCACCGCCGGCGCCCCCCTGGCGGATCTCGCTGTACCGGCCGGAGGGAGGCGGCGCGAGCTCCTGGACGGTGCCGTCGGGCCAACGCACGCGCAGGCCGGTGACCTCGCCGCCGCCGCCGAGGCCGAAGACGATGCGCGGATCGTTGGCGGCGCTGTAGCTGCCGTCGGCGGCCACCCGGCGGGTGAGCGGCGGCGCGCCACGGCGCAGCAGGGTGGCCATGGCGCCCAGGGCGTCGCGGGGCGGCGCCCCGGTGAGCAGGCGCACGCCGAGCCAGCCACCGGCGGGCCGCGGCGCCTCGTTGACCAGCAGCCGCACCGGGCCGGCGTTGTTCGCCACCAGCACGTCGGGATCGCCGTCGTCGTCCACGTCGCCGAAGGCGGCGGCGCGGCTCACCTCCGAGAGCGCGAGGGCCGCGCCGGCCTCGGCGGTGACCTCGGCGAAGCGCGTCTCGCCGCCGTCGCCCGCTCCCAGGTTGCGGAAGAGCTGGTTGGTCATGTGGAGCGGCATCGGGTCGCCGCGGCGCACCAGCTCGGGCACCAGCACCACGGCGCCGCTGGCGACGAACAGATCGAGGCGGCCGTCCAGGTCGTAGTCGAAGAAGGCGGTGCCGAAGGAGGTGAAGGGCACGCTGGGGGCGGCGAGGCCGGAGGGCTGGCTGCGGTCCTCGAACAGGCCGTTGCCCTCGTTGCGGTAGAGGGTGTTGGTCTCGCGGTCGAGGTGGGTGAGGAAGAGGTCCAGGTCGCCGTCGCCGTCGTAGTCGCCGGCGTCCACCCCCATCGAGGCCTCCGCCACCCCGGCGCCGTTGACCGCCGCGCCGGCGATCAGGGCGCGGTCCTCGAAGGTGCCGTCGCCGCGGTTGATCCACAGGTTGTTGGGCTGACCGTCGTTGGCGACGTAGAGATCCACCCAGCCGTCGCCGTCGAGGTCCGCCGCCACCACGCCGAGGGCCGGGCCGAAGCCGCCGGTCATGCCGGCGGCGGCGGTGGCGTCCTCGAAGGTGCCGTCGCCGCGGTTGCGGTAGAGGCGGTCCGCCTGCCCCGGCCAGGCGCCCGGGCCGCAGTAGTCCAGAGTGCCGGTGACGCTGCGGCACACCGGAGGGTCGTCGTAGGTGAAGGCCAGGTTGTTGGCGACGAACAGGTCGAGCCAGCCGTCGCGGTCGTAGTCGAGGAAGGTGGCGGCCACCGAGGAGCCGGGGTCGCCGGTGCCGGTGGCGGCGGTGACGTCCTCGAAGGTGCCGTCGCCGCGGTTGCGCAGCAGGCGATTGGGCCCCAGGTTGCCGAGGTAGAGGTCGGTGCGGCCGTCGTTGTCGTAGTCGCCCGCCGCCACCGCGCAGCCGTAGCCGCCGGGCGCGATGCCAGCGGCGGCGGTGACGTCGGTGAAGCGTGGTGCGCCCCCGGGAGCCGGCAGGTCGTTGCGGTACAGGCGGTGCGGCGGCGGCGGCTCGCCGGCTCGCCGGCTGCCCGGCAGCGGCTCGCCCTGCGGCAGGAAGACGTCGAGGTCGCCGTCGCCGTCGAGGTCGGCGAGGGCGGCGGCGCCGCAGGTGATCTCGGCCAGGTGCAGGTCGTCGCGTCGGCCGTTGTCGTGGACGAAGTCGAGGCCCGCCTCGGCGGCGCGGTCGCGGAAGATCCCGCCGGCCGCCTCCGAACCGCCCACCTGGGGTCCCCGGTCCGCCGCCGCCTCGCCGGACGCCGCGCCGCCCGGGCCCGTGCAGGCGCACGCCAGCCCCGCGGCGGCGAGACTCGCGAGCAGCAGGATGGCGCGGAGCGGGGGGCTCGCTCCGCGGGACGACGGACCACGCGGGGGGACCACGGACCGCAGCTTAGCAGGGCGGCCATCGAGCGGTCGAGGAGCGGGCCGGTCTGGACGACAGGCCGCCCGTGGTGCTATGTTCGCCGGAACATTCTCTGAAGTCCATGAGGGTCTGCCGGGACCCTGTCTTTGAGCCGTCGCACGTCGGTCCGGTCCTCGCGGGTGCAGCGCGCCGCCACGGCCGGGCTGAAGAGGATTCGCTGATCTGCTGTCTTGGAACATCCCCACCCCCACTCGGGGAGGGCGACGAAAGGAGATTCGGAATGAGCAGTGTTCTCGACCTGCGGAGGTTCCTGGCGCTGGTCACGGTCGCCTTGCTGGTGGCGGCGGTCCCCGTGCTGGCCCAGAACCCCTCCGGCACCCTCACCGGCACGGTGCAGGACGACAGTGGCGGTTCGTTGCCCGGTGTCACGGTAACGGCCACCTCGCCCCAGCTCCAGGGCGCCCGCACCGCCCAGACCGACGTCAACGGCAACTACAAGCTGGCCTTCCTGCCGCCGGGCACCTACACGGTCACCTACGAGCTCGACGGCTTCGCCACCGCTACCCGCGAGGTGAAGCTGTCGGCCGCCCAGACCACCGATTCCGACATCGTTCTGCAGATCGCCGCCCTCGCCGAGGAGATCGTGGTCACCGGCCAGCAGGCGGAGATCTCGGAGTCGGTCCAGGGCGCCGCCACCTACACCCAGGACGAGGTGGAGAAGCTGCCGGTCACCCGCGACCTGCTGAGCACGATCAACCTGGCGCCCGGCGTGGCCGACACCGGCCCGTCCACGGCACCGTCGATCTCCGGCGCGGTCTCCTACGAGAACCTGTGGCTGGTCAACGGCGTGGTGATCAACGAGAACATCCGCGGCTCCGTGCTGCCGCTGTTCATCGAGGACGCCATCCAGGAGACCACCACCGCGGTGTCCGGCATCTCGGCCGAGTACGGCCGCTTCACCGGCGGCGTGGTCAACGCGATCACCAAGTCGGGCGGCAACGAGTTCGACGGCAGCGTCCGGGTGTCGATGACCAACGACGACTGGATCGCCCGCACTCCGCAGTCGCCGGAGCGGCTGGACGACATCAACCAGATCTACGAGGCCACCCTCGGCGGCTACCTGTGGAAGGACCACGTGTGGTTCTTCGGCGCCGGCCGCGACCGCGAGCTGACGTCGTCGCAGAGCACCTTCGTCACCAACATCCCCTTCGAGCAGGCCAACGAAGAGACCCGCCTCGAAGGCAAGTTGACGGTGTCGCCGACGGCCAACCACACCCTGATCGGCTCCTACCTCGAGATCGACCAGGTGACCACCAACAGCGGCTTCGGCCAGTTCCTCGATCTCGACAGCCTGAGCGACCGCGAGGATCCGCAGGAGATCAAGTCCGGCAACTACACCGGCATCCTGACCCCCAACTTCTTCGTCGAGGCCCAGTACTCGGAGCGTGACTGGGGCGTGGCCAACGGCTCCGGCGGCGTGCCGGATCTGATCGAGGGCACCCTGTGGCGCTCCCGCACCGAAGCCTGGCGCTTCCACGCGCCGACCTTCTGCGGCTCCTGCGAGGACGAGATCCGCAACAACGAGAACCTGTTGGGCAAGGTGTCCTACTTCCTGTCCACCGAAGATCTCGGCAGCCACGACCTGGTCTTCGGCTACGACACCTTCGAGGACATCCGCTTCGCGATCAACCACCAGACGGGCAGCGACTTCACCACCTACGCCTCGGGCGTGCTGTTCGACGCCGACGGGACGCCGTACCCGCAGGTCGGCTCGAACGCCTGGATCCGCTGGTTCATCGTCCTCAACCAGGATCTCGCGACGCCGACCAGCTTCAAGACCAACAGCTACTACCTGAACGACCGCTGGCAGCTCAACGACCGCTGGAGCTTCAACCTCGGCCTGCGCTACGACGAGAACGAGGGCGCCAACAGCGCCGGCCGCCTGGTGGCCGACGATGCGAAGCTCAGCCCGCGTCTCGGCGCCTCGTGGGACGTGAACGGCGACGGCGACCTGGTGGTCAACGCCAGCTACGGCACCTACGTGGCGGCGATCAACAATGCCGTCGGCGACACGACGTCCAACGGCGGCGCCATCGGCAGCTTCATCTGGACCTACGGCGGCCCGCCCATCAACACCGATCCGAGCTGCATCGACACCGGCACCTGCGTCAGCTCCGCCGACGCCCTGCGCATCATGTTCGACTGGTACCTTTCCCAGGGCGGCACCACCGACAGCGTGTTCAACATCGATCCCGACGCCCCGATCAACGCCTTCAACATCGCGGCGGACATCCCGGGCGAGACCTCGACGATTCCCGACACGCTGCTGTCGCCGTCGGCCGACGAGTTCACCCTCGGCGCTACCAAGCGCATCGGCACCCGCGGCCTGGTGCGTGCGGACGTCGTGTTCCGTGAGTTCGACGACTTCTACTCGAACCGTGTCACCCTGGCCACCGGTCCGGTCGACACTCCGGCCGGCCCCACCGACCTCACCGAGGTCGGCAACTTCGGCGGCTCGGTGCTGGAGCGCGAGTACCGGGGTCTGCACACCCAGGCGCGCTACCGCTTCACCGACCGGCTGTCGGCGCAGATCAACTACACCCTGTCGCAGACCGAAGGCAACGTCGACGGCGAGACCGACGTCTCCGGTGCCGTCAGCACCGACCCCTTCGCCTATCCGGAGTACCAGGAGGCGCGGTGGGCCTTCCCCAGCGGGGACCTGTCGACCGACCAGCGCCACAAGTTCCGTGGCTGGCTGATCTACGACCTGTTCAACACCGACCATCACAACCTGAGCGTGTCTCTGCTGCAGAACTTCTACTCCGGCACGCCGTACGGTGCCGTCGGCGTGGTCGACACCCGCGAGTTCGTCACCAACCCCGGGTACCAGCAGCCGCCGTCGACGGTGACCTACTGGTTCACCGAGCGCGACGCCTTCCGCACCGACGACATCACCCGCACCGACCTGTCGCTGAACTACTCGTTCCTGTTCAACGCCTTCGGCCGCGGCCTCGAGGTCTACCTCCAGCCGGAGGTCATCAACCTGTTCAACGAGCAGGGGGTGGTCGACGTCAACACCGGCATCTCGGACCCGACCACGGGCCGGGAGGAGTTCAACCCGTTCACCGAGACTCCGGTGGAAGGGGTCCACTGGGCCAAGGGCGCGCGCTTCGGCCAGCCCGTGAACCAGGACGACTACCAGACGCCGCGGACCTTCCGGTTCTCGGTGGGCTTCCGCTTCTAGCTCGAATCGAGCCCGCGGTGCCGGTCCTCGAGGCCGGC
>DATACC010000280.1:0-15965 GCA_036259255.1 Thermoanaerobaculia bacterium
CCCCGCCACCTTTCCCCGCGCCGGCCGTAGCGAACCACCCGCCGGGCCGGTTCCCCCGATCGCATAGGCTCGGCCCCGCCGTGTCCTCCCCGCACCACCGCCGCATCGAAGGCCCCGCCGTGGCCTCCTGTGCCGCAGCCGCGGTCCTGATCCCCTACCTCACCCTCGGCCTGCCGTTCCGCACCGCGCTCGTGGTCCAGGCCGCGCTGATCCTCGCCGCCGTCCTCGCCCTCGGCGCCGTCACCTGGAGCCGCGGGCGCCGCGGTCCCCGCCTCGCGGCGTTCGTCCCCGTGCCCCTGCGCACCGGGCTGCTGCTCTGGGCCGCCGCGGCGGCGCTCGGTGCCGCCGTCGGGTTCGCCCGCGGCAACGAGCCGCGGCTGGTGGCGGGCCAGCTCCTGGCGATGGGCCTGCTGCCGCTGGCCGCCGCCGCCGCCCTACCGGTGCCGGCGCCCGCCCTGCGCCGGCCGCTGTTGCTGGGAGTGGCCGGCGCCACCGCCGCGGCCGCCGTCCTCCACCTGGCGCATTGGGCCGTGGCCCTCGGCCAGGGCCGCTTGGTGGCGCGGCTGTACTTCGCCAACGACGTCGCCGTGGTGGGCAGCGCCCTGCTGGCGCTGCTCGCCTGCGGCGCGGTGCTGCTCACCGCCCGCCGCGGGGCCCGCTGGGCCGCGGCGGCTGCCGTGCCGCTGCTGCTCGCCTACGTCGTCGGCTCCGGAGTGCGCTCGCTGTGGCTGGTCACGCCGTTCGCCGCCGGCCTCTTCCTCGCCGCGGCGGTGCCCCT
Organism: Thermoanaerobaculia bacterium; assembly: GCA_036259255.1. Lineage (GTDB taxonomy): Bacteria > Acidobacteriota > Thermoanaerobaculia > Multivoradales > JBCCEF01 > DATACC01. The sequence goes on from DATACC010000280.1 coordinate 779, forward strand.
GCGGCGCTGGCGACCCGGGCGCGCCTGGCTGCTCCCCGTCGCGGTGCTGGCGCTGCTGGCCCTCGGCATCCTGGCGACCCACCGCTGGTGGCTCGCGCCGCGACCCGACGTGCTCCCCGCCGGCGCCTTCCCCTACCAGCAGCGGCCGGCGCGGCCGGATCTCGAGATCGTGGCGGCCGGTCTCGCGCCGGGCTCCACCCTCCCGGCCCTGCGCTGGTCCGTCGGTCCGTGGCGCTCGTTGATCCTGGCCGAGGCGCCGGTGCGGCCGCAGGCGTTCTACCGCGGGCGCGCCGAGCTGCGCGGGGAGGGAACCGGCTACTGCCTGCTGGTGATCGACTGGTTGCGGGAGAACGGCGAGCTGCTGGGCCGCGGCCAGGGACGGCCCATCTTCCCCCGCGGGCGCTTCCGCACCGCCGAGGTGGCGGCCGTCGCACCCTCTCGAACCGCGTCGGCCCGGCTCCGGCTGACCTGCGAAGAGGGGACCCGTGGCCGGTGGGACGTGCGCTGGCTGGAGCTCCACGCCCTCGCTCCCGCCGGCGGCGCCCTGGCCGCGTCCCACCTCGAGTACCTCCTCGCCCGCGCCCGCAGCCTGCGCGGGCTGGACCCGGCACTGCCCCGGGTGGCGGACGTCTCGCTGTCCCTGCGCTACGCCGAGTCGCGGGTGCTGGTCCGCCGCCTGCGCGACGCGCGCCCCGGCGAGCTGCTGTGGGGCCAGGGGCTGGGCGCCACCTTCCGGCCGGAGCCGCCGGAGGCGGGCCCCGGCGCCGGCACCGCCGCCGAGCCGGTGAACTACATCCACAACTTCTACCTGTTCCTGCCGTTCAAGCTCGGCGCCGCCGGTGGCCTGGCGGTGCTGACGGCCCTGGCCCTGTTCGCCGGCGTGCCACTGATCCGGCTGCGACGCGCGGCGCCGGACGAGAGGGTGTTTCTCGCCGTCGCCTTCACCGCCTGGACCGCCTACGCCGTTTGGGCCGTGGCGTGTCCGCTGATCATCGACTTCCGGATGGCTCCGCTGTGGGGCCTGCTGGTGGCGGCCTGTCGTTCGACGCCACCCGGCGCAGCAGGCCGCGATACGTCCGCGCCTGGGCCGGACGACTGAAGCCGGCCAGCACGAAGCGGCGGCCGGCCCGGCCCATGGCGGCCAGATCGGCCTCGCCGCCGGCCAGGCGGCGCAGCGCCGTGACCAGGGCGGGCGCGTCCTCCGGCGGCACGTAGAGGCCGGCGCCGGAGGTCTCCACGAGCTGCCGCGCCTCGCCGCCGACGCTGATCACGATCGGCCGCTCGCAGGCCATCAGCTCGAAGATCTTGCTGGGCAGCACGGCGCGAAACAGCGGCCGGTCGCGCAGCGTCACCAGTCCGACGTCGCAGGCGGCGTAGAACCGGGGCACCCGCCCCTTCGGCTGCTGGTCGACGAACTCGACGTTGGCCAGGCCGCGCTCGGCAGCCAGCCGGCGCAGCCGCGCCTTGTCCGCCCCTTCCCCCACCAGCACGAAGAGCAGGCGCGGATCGTCGCGCAGCGCCTCGGCCGCCGCCAGCACGGTCTCCAGCCCGTGGGCCATGCCGAGGGTGCCGAGGTAGAGGACCACGAAGCGGTCGGCCCAGCCGAGCTCGCGGCGGACCTCGTTGTCGCGCGACGAGGGGACGAACAGCTCCGGGTCGATGCCGTTGGGGATCACCTCCATCGCGCCCATCGGGAGCCCATATCCCTGGTGGATCTCGCGGCGGTAGCCCTCCCCCACCGTCACCACCCGGTCGCTGTGCTCGTAGAGGAAGCGGGCCACGCGCTTGAGCGCCCGCACCACGAGGTTGTCGCCCATGGCGCCGACGGCGAGGATCGACTCGGGCCACAGGTCCCGCACCTCGAGCACGAAGGGGCAGCCCTTGGCGCGGGCCAGCAGGTACCCGGCACAGGCGCACAGGAGCTGCGGCGAGGTGGCCACCAGCACGTCGGGCCGCCGCACCCGCACCAGCCCCACCGCAACGGCGGCGACCAGGAAGGAGAGGTAGGAGAGCATGCGCTTGACGATGCCCTCGTTGGGCGTCGCCCAGATGTAGGCGCGCACCACGTCGATGCCGTCGATGCGCTCGCGCCGGGTGAGGCGACCGCGGTCCCCCGGCGCCTTGACGCCCGTCGGGTGGTGGGGGAAGGCGGTGAGCACGGTGACCTCCTCCCCCAGCCGCACCCACTCCCGCGCCAGCTCGTGCACCCGCGCCGAAGGCGCCCCCATTTCGGGGGGGAAGTACTGGGAGACGAAGGCGATCCGCATCAGGCCTCCACCAGCTCGGTGGCCACCTCGCAGGGCGGCTCGCCGGACCAGCGCCAGCCGAGCCAGGGCGCCGGGCGCTCGACGCCGTAGACGGGATGCTGCGGCCGGGTGCCGGTCCAGCGCTCGAAGGAGCCACCGCCGGAGCAGGCGGCGCGGACGCGCACGCGCAGGGCATCGCGGCGCAGGAGCCAGCCGTCCTCCTGCGGCTCGACCGCCCAGCCGGGCTCGATCAGCAGCCCTCCCTCGGCGCGGTGGTGGCCGCCCCCCTCCAGCCGGTCGGCGAGCCGCAAGGAGCCGCCCTCGGACACCTCGAGGCGCCGGCGGTGCCGCGGCCGTCCCGGCAGGTGCCGGTAGCCGTCGTGGCTGGCCGACGCCGTGAGGCCGTCGTCGCGCAGCTCCACCGTCACCTCCCGCGGCCTGGCACGGCGGCCGAGCCGGAAGACGTGCCACACCTCGCTGGAGTCGGCGTCGTCGATGGCCACCGTGGAGTGGGCGGCGGTGCTGCGGTCGTAGTCGCGGCGCGGCCCGGCGTCGTAGCCGAAGCTCCCGGGATCCACCACCAGCCGCGCGCCCCGCAGCGAGCACTCCAGGGTGAGGGTGTCGGCATGGGCGTGGCCCGGCTGGACCGCCGGACCGGTTTCGCCGACGTCGAACAGCACGCTCCACGGCTCCCCGTGCCACACCACCAGACCGGTATCGGCGAGGTGGCGGCCGCCGCGGCGAGGCCCGGGGTCGACCGGGCGCCCCACCAGGTGGCCGGCGACGAGCGCCGCCTCCACCACTTCCCGTCCCAGGCGGCTGCCGTCGTTGAGCTGGGCCAGGTCGCCGTCGGGATGGCGCATCCAGGCGAGCGCCTCGGCCGCCGCCGCCCAGCACCCGGCAAGCCGCGCCGCGACCGCTTCCTCGCCGGTGGCGCGGGCGACGGTGAGCAGGTCCTCCATCACGTCCAGGTGGTACTTGGGGCTGCGCTCGAAGTGTCCGCCGTCCGGCAGGATCTGCTCCGCCGCCTGGGCGAGGGCCAGCCGCGAGGCCCGGGCCAGCCAGCGGTCGGCCACCGGGCCGGCGAAAAAGCGGCCGGCGACGGCCAGTCCGGCCAGGTCCCGCATCAGGTGATTGGCCCGCAAGTCCCACTCGAGGTGGGCGGCGAGCCAGGAGGCCTGCTGCCACAAGCTGCGCAGGAAGCGCTCCTCGCAGCGCGGCGCTGCGGCGAACAGGGCGCCGCCGGCGAGGTGGTAGGCACGGACCCACCAGCCGATGCGGGTGGCGGTGGCATAGGCGTTCCAGGCGAGGGCCGCCGAGCCGGGACGCTCCAGCGAGGCGCGGCGGATCCAATCCCCGACGTAGTGGCGGAAGAGCACCGCCGCCCGCTCCCCGGCCGCGCCGCCGGCGGCCGCCTGCCGCGCCAGTCCCCACGCCCAGCCGTGGTAGTGGAGGGTGATGGTCCACAGCCGGTCGGCGGCACGGTCTCCCAGCCGCCAGTCGGGCCGCTCCCGGCCCACCTCGGCGGCCTCCTCCAGGTGCTCGAAGACGCCGCGCTCCAGCAGCTCCACCAGGCGCTCGCCGCCGGGGCCGGGCGCCTCCGCCGGCGGCAGCTCCGGGAACCCGGGGCGCAGCGGCGGCGCCCCCTCGCCCGGCCACTCCCAGCGCCGGGGCGCCGTTCCCCGCCGTCGGTTGGCCCACCGCTCCCCGGCGTAGCGCAGGCGCCAGAGCGGCTGGCTCCAGCGCAGCGGCGCCAGGGTGCGGAGGGTGCGGGCCGGGTTCACTGGGAGGGAACGGTCACCGGCATGCCCTCGCGCAGGCTGCGCACCGCCAGCACCGCCGCGAGGGAGACCGCCCGCAACTCGGGCCACGGAATCGGTTCGGGCCCGCCCGCCGCCACCGCGCGGGCGAAGCGCTCCACCTCGCCGCGGTGCCCCTTGTCCTGCTGCAGGCTGCGCTGGCGCCGGGTCCGCCCTCCGGCGACGGTGACCACCTCGCGGAAGTCGTCGATCACCGCCACCCGGCCGCCGCCGAAGACCTCCACCCGCTCCTTCGGGAAGGCGCGGTCGCCACCCGCCAGATAGCCGATGCTGGAGACGGACCCGTCGGCATGGCGCAGCGTGATGAAGCACTGGTCGTCGGTGATCGCCGGCGCGGCCGGGCCGCCGATCGACTCCGCGAACACCCGCACCGGCGGGGAGCCGACCAGGTAGGTGACGAGATCGATGGCGTGGCACGCCTCGCCGACGATGCGCCCGCCGCCGACCTCCGGATCCTGTGCCCAGTGCTCCGGTTCCAGGGCACCGGCGTTGAAGCGGAAGCTCACCGTGCGCGGCGCCGAGACGCCGGCGAAGAAGCGCCGCACCTCCTCGGCGGCCGGCGAGAAGCGGCGGTTGAAGCCGACCATCAGCAGCGGGCGCCCGCCGCCCGGGCCCGCCGCGGACGCCGCCTCGAGCGCCTGCTCGACCCGCGCGATCCCCTCGACGTCGAGGGCCAGCGGCTTCTCCACGAACACGTGCTTGCCCGCCGCCAGCGCCCGCTCCACCTGGGCGGCGTGGAGGTCGTGCCGGGTGGCGATGAACACGGCCTGCACGCGGGGGTTGGCGTAGACCTCCTCCTCGTCGCTGACCGCTGCCGGGAAGCCGGAGCGCTCCGCGGCGTCGGCGGCGGAGAGCCCCCGGGCCGAGCACAGCACCTCGGGCCGCAGCACGTCGCCGGCCGCGGCGATGGCCGGCAGCAGGACGGCCCGGGCGAAGCCGCCGGTGCCGACGAGGGCGACGCCCACGCGCCCGTCGGCGGGAGCCACCGCCGCGGGGGCAATGGCCCGCGACGGCCGCCGTGCCTCCACGCCCGGATAGCGCAGCACCACGCCCAGGAACGGCTCGTCGCCACGGTCGATCAGCTCGTAGGCCTGCTCCGCCTCGGCGAGGTCGAAGCGGTGGCTCACCAGCGGCTCGACGTCGAGCCGGCCGGCGGCCATCAGCTCGAGCACCGCCTGCAGGTTGCGCTGCTCGGTCCAACGCACGTAGGCCGCCGGGTAGTCGCGCCCGCGCTCCTCGTAGGCCGGGTCGTAGCGCCCCGGGCCGTAGGAGCAGGAGACCACCAGCTCGGCCTCCTTGAGGTAGTAGGGGGTGCGTGGGACCTGCATGCCCACGGCGCCGAGCACGACCACCCGCCCCTTCTTGCGCACCGCGTCCCCGGCCAGCGCGATGGGTCCGTCGGAGGTGGTGGCGGCGGCCACCAGCACGGCGTCCGCGCCGAGGCCGCCGGTCAGCTCCGCGACTTCGGCACCGCCCAGGGCGGGGCGGGCGACCTCGGCGCCCATGCGCCGGGCGAGCTCGCACCGTGCGGCGTCGAGGTCGGTGCCGATCACCCGGCAGCCGGCGGCGCGCAGCAACGCCACCGCGAGCTGCCCCACCAGGCCGAGACCGACGACGAAGGCGGTGTCTCCCAGGCCGGTGCCGGCCAGCCGCACGCCCTGCAGCGCGATGGCGCCGAGCACCGCGAAGGCGGCCTGCTCGTCGCCCACCCCCTCCGGCACCACGGCGCACAGGTTGCGCGGCACGCTGACCAGCTCGGCGTGGGCACCGTTGCTCGCCACCCGGTCGCCCGGGCGAATGCCCTGCACCCCCTCGCCACAAGCCAGCGCCACGCCCGCCGAGCTGTAGCCCAGCGGCATCGGCTCGGAGAGCTTGCCCCGCACCTGCTGGACCGTCGCCGCCAGCCCCTCCTGGGCCAGCTTCTCGAGCACGCGGCGCACCTGGTCGGGCCGCTGCCTGGCCTTCTCCAGCAGCGACTTGCGGGCCAGGTCCCGCGCCATCTTCTCGGTCCCGGCGGAGATCACCGAGGCGAGATTGGCGATCACCACCTGCCCCGGCGTCGCCACCGGGTCCGGCACGTCGGCGAGGCGCAGCCGGCCCTTGCCACGGTCCTGTACGATCTGCTGCACGCTGAGATAACCTCCCGATCCGAACCGATGCGACACCGACCGGTGCGCACGCCGCAGCTCCCCTCGAGCCCGCCACCGCCGATGCCCCCCCGAGCGAAGCCCCGAAGAACGTTGATGGTACATGCGGCGTCCGCGGCTGCCAAGGTCGGGAAGCCCTGCGTGTGCTGATCGAATCGCTGCGCGCGCGGTTCGGCTCCGCGGAGCGGTTCACCCTCGCCACCGGCAGCGTCGCCGCCTTGGCCGTGCGCGTGACGGGGACGGCAGCGACCCTGCTGCTGCAGGTCTACCTGGTCCGGCTGCTCGGCGTGCAGCAGTTCGGCGACTACATGTACGTCACCGCCTGGGTGGGCCTGCTCGCCCTTACCGCGACCCTCGGTCTGGACACCGCGGCCCTGCGCTTCGTCGCCGAGTACTCCACCCAGGGCGACTCGCGCCTGCTCCACGCCTTTCTGACCCGCTCGCTGGTGCTGGTCGGCGGTGCTTCGGTGGCCCTCTCGCTGGCGATGGTGGCGACCGTCGCCGCCCTCGGCGAGCGCCTGTCGCCATCGCTCGCCGCCACCTTCCACGCCGCCGCCCTGCTGCTGCCCGCGCTGTCCCTGCTGCTGCTGGTCTCCGGCGTGCTGCGGGGCCTGAAGCGGGTGGTGCTCTCGGTGCTGCCCCAGTGGCTGCTGCGGCCACTGCTGCTGGCCGGCGTGGCGTGGCTGCTGGCCAGGCTGTTCGCCGGAGCGTTGTCGGCGGCCGTGGTGACGCTGGCCGACGGCGTGCTCTCGGCCCTCCTCTTCGTCTCCCTGCTCGCGGCGGCGCGGCGCAACCGCCCGGCGCCCGAGACCGGCGACCCGCCGCCCCCGGTGCGCCGGTGGCTCGCCACCAGCCTGCCGCTGCTCGCCCTGACGGCGATCCGCATGAGCATGAACCGGGTGGACATCGTGCTGGTGGGCGCCCTGCTCGGCACCGCGCAGGCGGGGATCTACGCCGCACCGGCCCAGATCGCCATCCTCATCACCTTCGGCCTGTCGGCGGTCAACATGATCGCCGCGCCGCTGTTCGCGGAGCTGCGGGTGCGCCGGCAGGACGCCGAGCTCCAGCGGGTGGTCACGCTCGGCACCCGCAGCGCCTTCGCCTTCTCGCTGCTGCTCGGTGCCGGGCTCCTCGTCCTCGGGCCCTTCGTCCTGCGCCTCTACGGGCCGGAGTTCGCCGCCGGCTACGCGCCGCTCGTCGTACTGGTGGTCTCGCACGTCATCGGGGCCGGTGCCGGCTCGGTGGGTTTCCTGCTCAGCATGACGGGCAACGAACGCACGGCGGCCTGGATCACCGCCTGGGCCGGGCTGCTCAACCTCGTCCTCAACGCGCTGCTGATCCCCCCTCTCGGCCTCGTCGGAGCGGCCCTCGGCACCGGCCTCGCCAACGTCGCGTGGACGGTGGCCCTGGTGGTGCTGGTGCGCCGACGCCTCGGCCTGCGGCCCACGGCCTTCGGCCTCTGACCCGGCCTCAGGGCGGGCTGGCGGCGGCGCCCGGAGGCTGCGCCAGCCAGGGGCCGAGGTCGCGGCCCACGAGCTCGCCCAACAAAGCCACGTCGTCGGCGAAGTGTTGCCGCATCGAGTCGACCACCGCCGGCGCGAGGGGCGGACGCGGCGCCCGCCGCGAGAGCAGCGGCGAGAGCCGCTCCCACACCCCCAGCGAGCGGCGGATTCCGAGGAGGAGCTTGGCCTGGCGCCCCCGATAGAGCATCCGCGCCAGCCGCGGCCGGCGCAGCTGCCGGTTGGCGTTGACCACCCGGTAGTCGCTCAGCTCCTGGTGCGGCAGGTCCAGGAACCGCAAGACGTCGGCGTGCAGCCGCTCCGGTTCCCGCCGCAGGTCGTCGAACATCCCCACGAACACGCGCTCCCGCGGAACCTGCCGGTACAGCCGTTGGAGCTGCTCGCCCAGCCGGGCCACCTCGCCGTAGAGCAGGGCCTGGGGGTCGGGGCAGGTGGCGGGGACCGACCGGCCCCGGCGCCGCTCGTCCTGCAGGGCCCAGGCGCGCGCGAAGTCCGGCTCGTCCTCCTCGCCGCCCCACAGGAGTTGGGAGTGGAGCGACGGCGCCAGCTCCAGGGGATTGCGTACCATCACCAGGAAGCGGGCCTGCGGATGGGCGGCCAGGATGTTGGCCACTGCCACCTGCGAGTAGAGGTACCACACCGTGCCCTCCCCCACCGCCGGGCAGCGCTCGAGCAAGGCGGGGTCGAAGCACCGCGCGTACTCCTCCGGCGTCAGGCAACGACGGTGGATCGGGGAGAAGTCGGTGTTGAAGTACTTCGGCTCCTTCGGCTCCGAGAACAGCACCGCCGGGTGCTCGGACAGGTACTGGGCGAGGGCCGTGGTGCCGCACTTCGGGGCCCCGAGGAGGAAGAAATTGGGTTTTTCGGCTGGGAGCGGCGACATCGGGGAACCCGGCGGGCGAGGCAGTTCCAGTATAGGACAGGGAGTCCAGGACCGGGTGACGGAGCGCGGGCGGAGCTCTGCCGGTGCCGTGATACGGTCACTCGCCGTATTCGCCAGTGCCACGCCACCTGCGCTCCTGCGGCCCCCCTGCTGCGCCGCTCGACTCGAGAAACGACGATGTGCGGTATCGCCGGAATCCTGCTGCTGGACCACGACGCCCGAGTGGCTCCGGACGCCCTCGCGGCCATGGCCGCGGTGCAGGAGCACCGCGGTCCCGACGACCAGGGGCTGTGGATCGACGCCGCGGGGCGGGTGGGCCTGTCGCATCGCCGGTTGTCGATCGTCGACCTGTCGCCGGCCGGGCACCAGCCGATGGCCGATGCCGAGGGGCAGGTGCGCGTCGTCTTCAACGGCGAGATCTACAACTTCCCGGCGCTGCGTGACTGGCTCGAGGGGAAGGGATACCGCTTCCGCAGCCACTGCGACACGGAGGTCCTGCTCCACCTCTACCGCGAGTGCGGCGATGCGATGGTGGAGCGGCTCGACGGCGACTTCGCCTTCGGCCTGTGGGACGAGCCGCGCCAGCACCTCCTGCTGGCCCGCGACCGGATGGGCGTCAAGCCCCTCTACTACGTGCACCTGCCGGGCGGCTTCGCCTTCGCCTCGGAGCTCAAGGCCCTGTTCCGGAGCGGGCTGCTGGGCCCGGAGCTCGACCCCGAGTCGCTCTACCACTACCTGACGTTCCTGATGGTGCCGCCCCCCCGTACCCTGTTTCGCGGCGCCGACAAGCTGCCGGCCGCCGGCATGCTGACGCTGGACCTGGCCGGCGCCGCACCGCGGGTGCAGCGCCACCTCTACTGGGAGCCGCTGCCCGGCCGCGTGGCGGTGGGCCCGGCGGACCTCGACGACCAGCTCGAGGAGCTGTTCCGCCGCTCGGTGGCCAAGCGTCTGATGAGCGACGTTCCGGTGGGGGTGCTGTTCTCCGGCGGTGTCGACTCGACCCTCAACGCGGCGGCCTTCGGCGAGATCGTGGCACCGGACCGGGTGCGCACCTACACGGTGGGCATGGCTGGCGACGGCGGCTACCAGGACGAGAGCGACTGGGCTCGGCAGCAGGCCGCGCACCTCGGCACCGAGCACCACGAGGTGCACATCACCGAGGACGACCTGCTGGGCGTGTCGCTCGAGATGGCCCGCCACCACGACGAGCCGCTGTCCGACCCGGCGTCGGTGCCGCTCTACTTCGTAGCCCGGTTGGCGCGGGAGACCGGCACCATCGTGCTGCAGGCCGGCGAGGGCGCCGACGAGCTGTTCTGCGGCTACGACGACTATCGCCGCTGGATCGAGCGCCACCGACGCTTCTGGATGCCGTTGTCCCGCCTGCCGCGCTTCGCCGGCCGCGCCGGCTTCGAGATGCTGCGCCACTCGCGCCACCCGTTGCGCCGCAAGATGGCGGACGTGCTGCTGCGTCGGTCCCGCGGCCAGGAGCTCTTCCTGTCGTCGGCGGTGGGCTTCTACGAGAACGAGAAGCGCGGCGTCCTGTCCCCGGAGTTCCGCCGCGCCCACCGCGCCCTCGACTCCTTCGATCTGGTGGCGCCGCTGCACCGACGGTTCGAGCAGGCCTGCCCCGAGGGGTCCCTGCTGCAGCGGATGATCTTCATCGAGCTCCAGCAGCGTCTGCCCGAGCTGCTGCTGATGCGCATCGACAAGATGACCATGGCCACCTCCGTCGAGGCGCGGGTGCCGTTCCTCGACCGCGACCTGGTCGATTTCGCCCTGTCGGTGCCGGACGCCTACAAGCTCCGCGACGGGATCCTCAAGGAGCCGCTCAAGCGGCTCGCGTCGCGCTCGGTCGCCCGCGACCGCGTCTACCGTCCGAAGCGCGGCTTCACCGCTCCGATCCAGCAGTGGTTCCGCACCGGTCTCGGCCGCGAGATGCGCCAGATCCTGGCCGACGACCGCCACGAGCTCGGCGCCTTCTTCGATCTCGCCGAGCTGGAGCGCCGTCTCGACGGACCGCTGTCGACGATCAACCAGGCCTTCCAGCTCTGGATCGTGTTCAACTTCGCCCTGTGGCGCCGCTCGATGCTGCCGTGAGCGCTCCCGCGAACGCTCCTCGCCAGGCCTCTCGCGGCGAGGTGCTGATGATCGCCAACGACTTCCCTCCGGTGGGCGGCGCGGGGGTGCAGCGCTCCCTCTACTTCGCCAAGTACCTGTCGGAGCACGGCTGGCGGCCCCGCGTGTTGACGGTGCGGGAGGTGGCCTTCCCGGCCAAGGACCCGACCCTGCTCGACGAGCTGCCGCCGGAGGTCCGCGTGGTGCGCACCGAATCCTTCGAGCTGCGCCGCCTGCTGTGGCTCGCGGGCCGGCTGTGGCCCCGCCGTGGTGCCGCCGGTACCGCCAGGGCCAGCTCCGCCGCCGCGGCCCCCCGTGCGGATGCCGCGCCGGCGGAGGTCCCCGGCTCCGCCCGCGACGGCGGCGGCACCGTCGGCCGGCGCCTCCGCGAGCTGGGTCGCGCGCTGCGCCGCTGGCTGCTGGTGCCCGACGACCGCATGCTGTGGGCCCCCTTCGCGGTGCCCGCCGCCCTGCGCCAGATCCGGCGCCACCCGGTGCGCGTGATCTACGCCACGGTGCCCGCCTACTCCTCCGCCGTCATCGGGTACCGCGTCAGCCGGCGCTGCGGCCTGCCGCTGGTGGTGGACCTGCGGGACCCGTGGACACGGGACCCGTACCTGCCCCCTCCGACCCGCCTCCACGCCCGGATCAACTCCCGGCTCGAGGCGGCCGTGCTGCGCCACGCCGCTCGCCTGGTGGTGATCTCCGAGGAGATGCGCCGCGGGCTGCGCGGCGCCTATCCGGACCTGCCGGAGGACAAGATCCGGGTGATCACCAACGGCTACGACGCCGCCGCCTTCGCCGCCGCCGAGCCGGTGTCCCACGGCGAGCGCTTCGTGCTCTCCTACGTGGGGTCCCTCTATGCCCACCACCGGCCGGCGCTGCGGGCGGTCTGCGCCGCCTGGAGCCGGGCCGCCGAGGGCGACGCCGCCTTCGCCGACCGCGCCGAGCTCGAAGTGATCGGGCGCTGCGATCCGGAAATCCTCGACGAGCTCGCCGCCTGGCCGCGCCTGGCGGCGCGGGTGCTCGGCTACGTGCCCCACCACCGGGCCGCCGCCCACCTCAAGGGGGCTTCGGCCCTGCTGCTGCTGATCAAGGATCTCGATCCGGCGCGCGACCTGATCACCATCCCCGGCAAGCTGTTCGAGTACCTGGGGGCCGGGCCGCCGATCCTGATGGTGGGGCCGGAGGGCGACGCCGCCGAGATCGTCCGCGCCACCGGCGGCCGGGTGCTGCGCCAGGCCGAGCTGGAGGCGATCGCCGAGGCCCTCGGAGCGCTCTTCCACCGCCGCGGCAGCAAGGATTCACGCCACGACGCGCGGGCCGACGTGCGCCGCCGCTACGACCGCCGCCAGCTCGCTGCCGAGCTCGCCGGCGTCCTCGAGGAGGCCGCGGCAACCCCGCGCTGAGTGCCATGGACTACACCCGCCATCCCCTCGGCTACAAGCTGCGCAAGGTGCTGCGCTACACCGGCTTGTACGGCCCGCACCGCACCTGGATCAAGGTCAAGAGCCAGATGCGCCTGCACCGGAAGGCCGCCGACCTGCCGGAGATGCCCGCCTCGCCACCCGCCGGCGGCCACGTCGGCATCCTCGGCTGCGGCAACTTCGCCTACGGCAACATCGCCTACTACCTGCGCCGCAACTACGGCGACGTGCTGCGCGGCGCCATGGACGTCGACCTCGCCCACGCCGCCGCCCTCTACCGCGACTACCGCCTGCGCTACTACACCGACGACGCCGAGCGGCTGATCTCCGATCCCGAGATCGACCTCGTCTACGTCGCCTCGAACCACGCCTCCCACGCCCCCTACGCGGTGGCCGCCCTGCGGGCCGGCAAGGCGGTGCACGTGGAGAAGCCCCACTGCGTCGACGAGGGCCAGCTGCGCGAGCTGTGCGGGGCGATGATCGAGACCGGGCGCCCCGTGGGGCTCGGCTTCAACCGCCCCGGCAGCCGGTTGGGCCGCCTGATCCAGGAGCGGCTGGCGAGCCAGAGCGGCGCCGCGATGCTCAACTGGTTCGTCGCCGGCCACGCCATCGACCCCGACCACTGGTACTTCCACGAGCGGGAAGGCGGCCGGGTGCTGGGCAACCTCTGCCACTGGACCGACTTCGTGTACCGGCTGGTGCCGCCGGAGGGGCGCTTCCCGATCACCGTCCACCCCACCCGCGCCGAGCGCTCCGACTGCGACATCGCCGTCAACTACCTGTTCGGCGACGGCACCATCGCGGCGATCACCTTCTCCGCCAAGGGCCACACCTTCGAGGGGGTGCGCGAGAGGTTCGCCGCCCACAAGGGCGACGTGCTGCTGGCGCTCGACGACTTCCGCCGCCTGCAGGTGGAGGTGCAGGCCGCGAAGACGGTGCACCGGTCGCTGTTCCGCGACCACGGCCACCAGGAGCGCATCCGCGCCAGCTACGAGATGGTGCGCCCCCGCGGCGCGGCGGCGGTGGCCGGCGATCCGGTATCCTACGTCTGGGAGACCGGCCAGCTCTTCCTCGCCACCCGCCAGGCGCTCGAGGAGCGCCGGCAGGTGGTTGTGCACCCGTTCAGCGAGAGCTTCTGAGCCCGCGCGGCGGCCTCACTGCAGCGACCAGCGGAAGCGGCCCTCGACCGGTAGCGCCTCCCGCACCGTCAGCACCAGGCGCCAGCGTTCGCGGGCCAGGCCGTAGCCGGGGAACCGCGGCACCGTGAGCTGCTCGACCCGGACGCCGGGGCCCCCGGGACGGAGCCGGTGGTCGAGCCGGAGCAGGCGACCGTCGCCGTCGCGCCACTGCAACCACCCCTCGCCCTCGCCGGCCGGCTGCCACGCCTCGGCGAGCTGGAAGTGCCAAGCCACCTCCACGGCCCGATCCGGCGGCCCTTCGTCGAGCGCGGGCGCGTCGATGCGGTCGGCGATGGCGAGCACCCCGGGCCCGGCCAGCTCGATGCGCCGCTCCACCGCCCCGGCCACGCCTTGCCGGGCATAGCCCAGGTGGCGGCCGGAGAAGACACCGCCCCCCGGGTCCCAGGCGACGAGCTCCACCGGGCAGGCGGTGGCGTGGGGAAAGCGGTCGAACGACAGCGGCGCCGGCTCGCGGCCGGCGACGACCGGCACGTTGTGGGAGAGGGCGCTCAGCGTGTGCACGCGGCCGTCCCGGGACCGGGTGTAGGACGCGCAGCCGGTGTCGGTGAGCACCGGCACGCCGGCCAGCGCCACCTCGCAGCTCAGGGCGTCGTTGTGGCCATGGCCACCGCGGCCCCGCAGCCCGACGTCGCCGCAGTCGACGAAGCAGTAGTCGCCGTCCCGGCGCAGGACGTAGAAGCCGCCGTGGGGGAAGGCGGCGCTGCCGCGCCCGGCTCCAGCCTCCTGCGGCTCCGGCGCTCCGCCCGCCAGCAGCTCCCCCACGGCAGCGGCCAGCTCGCCGCCGCCCGGCAACAACGCATCGAGGGAAACTCCGTCCGGCCCGGCGGCGCGCACCAGGTCGCCGCGCCCGAGCAGCGCTCCGCCGGCCGCCAGCAGGCCGCGATGGTCGTGCACCGGCCGCCCGGTGAGGCGCAGCACCCGGCCGTCGTCGTCGTCACCCCACACCGGCGCCAGGTGGTCGGGGCGCGGATAGGCGGCGGTGACCTCCAGCATCCGGCCGAGCCGCTGGTGGTAGTACGCACCGAGGTCCACGCCGCCGCGCCGGGCCACCAGCGCCGCCACCAGGAACAGCTCGAGGACCAGCCGGTGGTAGGGAATCGAGCCCTCGTGACAGACGCCGTCGGGATGGGTCTGGGCCAGGATCTCGCGGCCGAGCTCGGCCCCCGCCGTCTCCAGCCAACGGTCGGCCTCGCGCTCCCCCGGCAGGGCCATGCCGAGCACCAGGAGGCCCAGCAGGCAGGCCGTGTAGTGGTTGCCGTTGATGTCGCTGTACTCGAGGTTGCGCGCCAGGAAGCGGCCGTGCTGCGCCAGCAGGACGGCGATATCCGGCTCGTCGAGCCCCAGCAGGTCGGCCGTGAAGACCAGGCTCACGGCCCGCAGCGCCACCTCCATGCCGACCGTCCAGTTGACGCCGTATCCCGGGGGGTTGGCGGCGCGCCAGGAGGCGAGGTCGGCGAGCACGGCGTCGCGGTGCTGCCCGGCGCCCGGGTGGTGGAGAGCCCGGAGGCGGTGGGCCAGCGCCAGCGCGGGCAGGCCCTGCAGCCGGCTCAGCTCCCAGGGCACCTTGACGTCGGAGGGGCGGCCGGCGTCGAGCAGCTCGGCATAGGCGTAGCGGCCGTGGAACTTCACCGGCCAGGCGCACCGGGAGACGAAGTCGCGGTGCCAGTCCTCGCCCGTGGGGCGGCCGCGCAGGACGTGGTGGAGCACCGGGGTCTCGCCCGCCGCGAGGGCCTCGGCACGGCGCTCCAGGGCCTCCAGCTCCGCGGGCCACAGCTCGGCGCAGCGGGCGAGCAGGCCGTCCACCGAGGCGGCGTCGAGCAGCGGCCGCCG
>DATACC010000281.1:0-2608 GCA_036259255.1 Thermoanaerobaculia bacterium
CGCGCCCCGTCGTGCGTCCGGCCGGTCCCGCCCCGGGCCGCCGGCGGCGGTTCATCCCGCGGATTCGCTACACCGGATGGCTACACCGGGTAGCGGCAGAAGCAGGTGCACTGCTTGGGCTCCGTAGTGCAGAAGTAGTACGCCCAGCCGCCGACGCACTGCTCGACGCACCATTGCGGCACGCCGGCGCTGGCGAACAGCGGCTCGGCCCCGTCGCCCGGTAGCGCCGCCGTGGTCTCCGTCGGCTGCACGGTCTCCGCCGGCTGCACGGTCTCCGCGGGGGTGGCCGCGGCGGGCGAGGCGTCGGGAGCCGGCGCCGGCGCAAGGGGAGGGAGGGTCTCGGCGCCGACGGTGAGGGCGGCGGCGAGGCAGAGGACGAGGGCGGCTGCATGGCGCATCGGCTTCTCCTTGGTTGATGGACTGCTCTCTCTTCGAAGTGCGGCGACCCCGCCGCGGCGGGACGCCCGGGCTCGCGGGGCCGCGCCGGGACCCACCGCGGCGATCCGCCGGCCGCTGCTACACTTCCGCGGCCACGAGAACCGACCAGCGGAGGAGCCATGAAACCAGAGGAAGGGCTCGGAGAGGGAGTCAGCCGGCGCGAGGCACGGGCCGCCGCCGAGGAGGCGCCCGCCATGCAGCCGTACGTGCCGGCCACGCAGAGCCCGGCCGAGGCGACGTTCAAGGCGATCCTCGCCGGCATCATCTTCGGCATCCTGTTCGGTGCCGCCAACGCCTACCTCGGGCTGCGCGCCGGCCTGACCATCTCCACCTCCATCCCGGTGGCGGTGATGACGGTGGCCGCCTTCCGCGCCCTGCGGGCCGCCCGCATCCACACGTCGATCCTCGAGGCCAACCTGTCGCAGACCGTCGGCTCGGCCTCGAGCTCGGTGGCGAGCGGGGTCATCTTCACCATCCCGGCGCTGTTTCTGTGGGGCTTCGAGCCGTCGGTGGTGCAGATGACGCTGCTGGCGATGTGCGGCGGCCTGCTCGGGGTGCTGTTCATGATCCCGCTGCGCCGTTACCTGATCGTGCGCGAGCACGGCACCCTGCCGTACCCGGAGGGCACCGCCTGCGCCGAGGTGCTGATGGCCAGCGAGATCGGCGGCAGCCGGGCGAAGAACGTCTTCCTCGGCCTCGGCGCCGGCGCCCTGCTCAAGGGCATCACCGGTCTGCTGGCGGCGGTCCCGGGGGAGCTCGAGATGCGCATCCCCTTCCTGCGCAAGGGTCAGCTCGGCTGCGACGTGTCGGGGGCGTTGTTCGGCGTCGGCTACATCTTGGGGCCCCGCATCGCGGCCGTGATGGTGAGCGGTGGCCTGCTCTCCTCGCTGGTGATCATCCCGCTGATCGACTGGTGGGGCGCCGGGCGCCTGGTGCCGCTCTACCCGGAGACGGCCCTGCTGATCGCCGACATGGAGCCGAGCCAGATCTGGAGCCGCTACGTGCGCTACATCGGCGCCGGCGCGGTGGCCACCGGGGGCCTGATCACGCTGATCCGCTCGGTGCCGACGATGATCGAGAGCTTCCGCGTCGGCGCCCAGCAGCTCCGCGAGCGGCTCGGCGAAGGCGCCGCCCCGGAGGCGCGCACCGAGCGCGACCTGTCGCTGGCGGTGGTCGGGGTGGGCGTCGTCACGATCGTCCTGCTGCTCGCGTTCGTGCCGCAGATCTTCGGCTCCATGGACGCTCTCGCCCACCGCGCGGTGGCGGCGGTGCTGGTGGCGGTGTTCGCCTTCTTCTTCGTCACGGTGTCGTCGCGCATCGTCGGTCTCGTCGGCGTCACCTCGAACCCGACCAGCGGCATGACCATCGCCACCCTGCTCGCCACCTCCTCGATCTTCCTCGCCCTCGGCTGGACCGACGACCTCGGCAA
Organism: Thermoanaerobaculia bacterium; assembly: GCA_036259255.1. Taxonomy (GTDB): domain Bacteria; phylum Acidobacteriota; class Thermoanaerobaculia; order Multivoradales; family JBCCEF01; genus DATACC01. Next base: position 1,868 of record DATACC010000281.1, read on the forward strand.
GATGGCGGCGCTCACCGTCGGCGCGGTGGTGGCGATCGCCGCCTCGATCGCCGGCGACACCTCCCAGGACCTGAAGACCGGTTTCCTGCTCGGCGCCACGCCGGCGCGCCAGCAGGCCGGCGAGCTGGTGGGTGTGCTCACCTCGGCGTTCTTCGTCTGCGTCACCGTGCTGGTGCTCGCCGACGCCTACGGCTTCGGCAGCGAGGAGCTGCCGGCGCCCCAGGCGACGCTGATGAAGCTGGTGATCGACGGCGTGCTGCAGCAGTCGTTGCCTTGGGTGCTGGTAGGGATCGGGGCGCTCCTCGCCATCGGTGCCGAGCTGCTGCGCATCCCCAGTCTGCCGTTCGCGGTCGGCGTCTACCTGCCGGTCTCCACCATGGTGCCGGTGTTCCTCGGCGGGCTGCTGCGCGGCGTGCTGGTGCGGCGCGCTCCCAACGAGGAGGAGGGCGTGGCGCGGCGCGACCGCGGCGTGCTCTTCGGCTCCGGGCTGGTCGGCGGAGAGGGCCTGATGGGGGTCGCCATCGCCGGCCTGGCCGGCCTCGCCGCCCGCAGTGGAGCCGAGCGTTGGACCCTGGGCATGGACTGGGCCGGTGAGGCGGCGGAGTGGGTGGCGGCGGCGCTGTTCGCGGCGCTGATCCTCTACTTCTGGCGCCTGGCCGTGCGCCGCGACCGGCCGGCATGAGCCGCCGCCGCGGCGCGCGAGCCGCTGCCGGTTCGGCCCGGCCGTCCGCGGGCGGGGCG
>DATACC010000282.1:0-36952 GCA_036259255.1 Thermoanaerobaculia bacterium
AGCTGCCGGCCGCCGCCGCCGGGGTGGTGGTGGCCTTCGGCGAGCGGCTGGCGGCCGTCTCGACCACCGGGCCGGCGGCGGCGGCGCGGGAGGCGATGCGGGCGCAGTACGGCCCTCTCGTCGCGCCGGAGCTGCTGGCGCGCTGGCAGGCCGAGCCGGCGCAGGCCCCGGGTCGTGCCGTGTCCAGCCCGTGGCCGGACCGCATCGCGGTGCGCCGGGTCCGCCGGCTGGGGCCGCGGCGGTTCCGGGTCGGCGGCGAGGTGGTCTCCGTATCGAGCAGCGAGGTGGCGGCGGAGACGGCCGGCGAGGGGGACCGAGCAGCGCACCGGCAGCCGGTCCAGCTCGAGGTGGTGCGGTCGGAGGACGGCGCCTGGCGCATCGCCGAGTACGCCGACGCCTGCTCCGGCGTCTCCGTGGCAGGGGAGCTTCCCGAGCAGGACGAGCTGCCGGCGGCGGTCGCCGCCACCCGAGCGGCGATCTTCGAGGCGGCGGTCACCTGCGACTACGCGGCCCTCGATGGTCTCGCGCCTCCCGAGCTGCGCTACACCTTCGGGGAGAACGTCGACGCGCTGGCGGCCTGGCGCCGGGACGAGGACCGCGGCGAGCCGGTGCTGCGCCCCATGGCCGAGGTGCTGCAGCTCACGCCCGCCCACGAGCACCGCCTGTGGACGTGGCCGGCGTTCTTCACCCGCACGGTGGCCGAGTGGAGCACCGCCGACCGGCGCGAGGCGGAGCGCCTGCTGGGGCGCGAGGAGCTGCGCCAGGTGCTGGGGATGGAGGCCTACCTCGGCTACCGTCTCGGCATCGCCGACGACGGCACCTGGCAGTACTTCGTGGCCGGCGATTGAGGGCCGTCGGCGAGCGAGCGGCTTCGGTGTAGGGTCGCGGCATGACGAGCCAGCGCTACGCCGCCTTCCTGCGCGGCATGAACCTCGGCAATCGCCGCCTCACCAACGAGGAACTGTGCGAGCGCTTCGCGGCGCTGGGCCTGGACCATCCCGCCGCCTTCCTGGCGAGCGGCAACGTGGTCTTCGAGGCGCCCGCCGGCGAAGCGCCGGACGAGCTGTCCCGCCGCCTCGAGGCCGGACTGGGCGCCGCCCTCGGCTACCCGGTGCCGGTGTTCCTGCGCACGGGAGACGAGATCCACGCCATCGCCGGGCACCGGCCGTTCGCGGCGGGGGAGTTGGCGCAGACGGCGGGCAAGCTCCAGGTGGCGCTGCTGACCGCCGCGCCCGGCGCCGCGGCGCGCGAATCCGCCCTCGCCCTCGCCCCGGCGGACGATCGCCTCGCCTTCGCCGGCCGCGAGCTCTACTGGCTCCCCCGCACCGGCGTCTCCGGCTCGGACCTCGACTGGAAGGCCCTCGACCGCCTCCTCGGGGCCGCCACCATCCGCACCCACCGCACGATCGCCCGCATGGCGGCAAAGTTCTTCTGAACACCCCTGACCGCCCCGTCCACGGCGGCAGCCCAGCGGATCTCTACCTGCGCGGTGGTGTGCGCCACGACTGGCTGATGGATTCCGCGGCGCGGCGATCCCCCAGCGACCCGTAGTAGAGCGCCACGTCGCGCATCTGCTCCGGGTCGAGCTTGTCGGCGATGGGGCGCATGAGGCGGGCGTAGGGCGAGCCGCCGCGCAGGTCCTGCTGGAACAGCTCGAGCTGCAGCACGAGATAGCCCGGATACTGGCCGGCGAGGTCGGGGTAGTGGGGATTGCGCGGTGTCTCCGTCGGGCCGTGGCAGTGGGAGCAGGCCGGGATCTTCTCGGCCGGGATGCCCGCGGCGGCGATGCGCTCGCCGCGGGCGATGGCCTCCGCCACCCCGAGAGCCGGCGCGGCGACGGGTCGCGAGGCGGCCAGAGACGCGCCGGCGGCGGGCGGGGCGGTGTCGGCCGGAGCGGCGGACGAAGCCCCCGGCCGTTCGGCGTAGTAGCGCGCCAGGGCCCGGATCTCCCCGGCGCCGAGCCCCGCCGCGACCGGTCCCATGATGCCGCTGTGGCGCTCGCCCTCGGCGTAGGCCTCCAGCGCCGCCGCCAGGTAGGCCGGGCGCTGGCCGGCGAGCTTCGGGAAGGCGCCGGTGCCGCGGCCGTTGCCGTCCAAGCCGTGGCAGCGGGCGCAGCTCTCCAGGACCCTCTCCGGGACCGTGCCCCGGGGCACCTCCAGCGTCTCCCCGTAGGCCAGGGCGCGGTAGGCGTCGCTGTCGAGGCCCGGCAGGGTGAGCAGGAAGGCCACCATCGCCCACACCTCGTCGTCCCGCTTTTCGCTCGGCCAGGCCGGCATGCCGGTCAGCTTCAGGCCGTGCTTGACCATGTAGAACAGCTCCCGCGGCTTCCAGTCCGGGACCTCCTCCGGCAGGTACGGCGGGTGCGGCGTCATCGCCCGCGCGATCGGCGGATGGTGCAGGCCCGGCCCGCCGTGGCACGGCTGGCAGCCGGTGACGAAGTGCCCGGCGCCCCGCAGCACCAGCGCCGGGTCGGTGAGGTCCGGCGGTGGCGGCACCGCCAGCGAGTGGGTCGCCACCGAGCGCGTCTTCGCGTACTGCAGGAATGCCTCGGTGACCGGCCAGTGCCCCGGCCGCGCCCGCACCGAGACGACGCCGGAGGTCACCCCCAGGAAGGCGAGCAGGCCGAGACCGGTCAGCGCCGCGCCGGCCTTCACCAGCCGCCGTCCGCCGAGCTTCGGCCGCTTCACGGGTGCTCCTCCGATCCGGCCGCGATCCGCGAGGCCACCGCGTCGGCCCGGCGCCCCCCCGGGTTCGCGCTCCCCCTGGCCCCGCGCCAGCCGCCGCCGCGCAGCACCCCCGCCGTGAGCCACAGACCGCCGGCGAGGTAGGAGACGCCGCCCACCAGCAGCATGATGGCGCCGCCCAGGTGCTGATCGGTCAGCGCGGCGAGGCCGAGGGCTCCGCCGGCGCCGCCGTGGGCATAGAGCGGCCGCGGGGTCAGCGCCAGCAATGCGCCCAGCAGGGTCATGTGCATCGAGGTCAATAGCAGGCCGAGGACGCCGGCGGCGGCCCGTCCGGTGGTCGCGGCGGTGGTCGTGCCGCCGCGGTCCGGCTCGCCACCGAAGGCGCTCAGCCACAGGAACAGGCCGGCCGCGAGGAAGCTCCCCTGCTCGGCCAGCAGCGCCTCCGGACGGTGGCGGGCGGCGTGGTGGAGGACCGGTGCGTGCCACGCCCACACCACCACCGCCTCGACGCCCGAGGCCGGGATCGGCGCGAACCACCGTGGCCAGTGCCGCGCCGGGTCGAGGCGGCTGCCGGCGAGCCCCAGCGCCACCAACCCCGTGCCCAGCGCCACCACCCCCATGTGCATCGTCATGTGGGCGGCGAAGGAGCCCTTCGCCAGCGCCGGCAGCGGCCCCAGCCAGCAGGCGGCGAGCACCAGCAGGCCGAGGACCAGCGGGACGCGGCGCGCCGGACGGCTGTCGACGGCCCCGTTCACCGGCAGGTCTCGAAGAAGACGGCGGTGAGGGCGACGTACAGGGTGGCGACCCCGCTCAGCGCGGAGAGCAGCAGGGTGGCGAAGCCGAGGAAGCGCTGGCGGTCGGCCGGGGTGTCGAGGTCGTGGGGCGTGGCGGCGCTGCCGAAACGGTGACGCCGCCAGCCCATCCAGGCGGTGGCGGCGATGGCGACCATCGCCACCGCCGTGTAGGCCGCGATCGTCAGCCGCACGCTGCCGAGCTCGGCGCCGCGCCCCTGCTTGGCGCACCAGATCGCCGCCGTCAGGTAGCAGGCCATGAAGTGGGCCGCCCAGACGAGCGGCGAGATGGCGAGCACCCATAGGCTCTCCTGGTGCTCGGCCCGCGGGCGTTCGGTCCTGTCCTGGCTCGCCACGTCCGTGCGCCTCACGACACCAGCGGGAAGCCGGCGATCACCGCCACCGTCACCACGACGGTCAGCGCCACGAAGTGCCAGTACAGGGTGACGTTGGCGATGTCGGTGTCGTGCTCCGGGGTGAGCCGCCGCGCCACGGCCCGGGCCGCGGCGTAGAGGTGCATCACGATCCCGGCGCCGGCGTGGATCACCGTCCACAGCACCAGCACCCAGACGATGGCCGGGTAGACGTGGCTCGCCGGGTCCATGCCGGTGATCCGGAGCCCGACGACCAGGGCCACGCCGCCCGCCGCCGCCAGCGCCGCGCCACCGAGCACACCGGTGTAGAAGAGCCCGCGCCGCCCGGAGCGGTTGGCGCTCCGGGCGAGCACCGTCAGCAGCCAGGCGGCGAGCAGGGCGCCGCCGCCGAGGCACGGCCACAGCACGCCGGGGCCGGTGGCGCCCTCCGGCGGGAAGTCCTCGTGCACCGTCCAATAGAAGAAGTAGCCGAACACCAGGCCGGCGAACGCCGTCAGGTCGCCCAGCATGGTGATGAACATCGCCCACCAGCCGACCGACGCCGGGCCCGACCGGTAGATCGGCAGCGTCACCCCCAGCCCGACGTCCTTGGCGCTCTTCTCCGGGATCACCGCGGTGCCGGTCCACAGCCACACCAGGATGGTGGCGAGAGCCAGCACGCCGCTCGCCACCGCCAGCCACCACCAGTGGTAGGTGCTGAAGATGAAGACGCCGCCGGTGAACAGGGCCGCCGCGAACGGGAGGAAGGACGGCCCCGGCACGCGCAGGCACTGCTCCGGCTTGGCGTCGATGATCGAGGTCACCAGCGTCTCGCGGCGGCCCTCCGCGGCGTCGGGCAGGTAGAAGCGCCCCTGGTCGACGTCGCGCACGAAGTTCTCCTGCTCCCAGAGCGGATAGCGGCTGTCGATCTCCGGGATCGAGCGCACCCCCCAGGGCTTGCCTCGCACCTCGGCGAGCCACTCCAGCGTGCCGGCGTTCCACGGGTTGCGCGGCGCATACGGCTGCCTGCCCTTGGGGCGCAGCACGTCCCAGGCGAACACCGCGATGCCGCCGGCGAGCACGAAGGCACCGACGGAGGAGACGAGGTTGAGGGCGTCGAAGCCGAGCCCCTCCGGGTAGGTGAACACCCGCCGCGGCAGGCCGCGCAGGCCGGTGAGGTGCATCGGGAAGAAGGTGACGTTGAAGCCCACCAGCATCACCCAGAAGGCGATGCGGCCGAGCCGGTCGGAGAGCCGCTTGCCGGAGACGAGGGGGAAGAAGTAGTAGACGCCGGCGACGATGGGGAACAGGGCGCCGCCGATCAGCACGTAGTGCAGGTGGCTGACCACGAAGTAGGTGTCGTGGGCCTGGAAGTCGAAGGGCACCAGCGCCACCATCACCCCGGTGAGGCCGCCGATCACGAAGGTGGCGATGCCGCCGAAGACGAACAGCATCGGCACCGAGCGCACCACGCGCCCGGCCAGCAGCGTCGCCAGGAAGCAGAAGATCTGCACGCCGGTGGGGATCGCCACCGCCTCCGAGGCGGCGGAGAACAGCCCCAGGGAGATGCCCGGCAGCCCGGTGGTGTACATATGGTGCACCCACAGGCCGAAGGAGATGAACCCGGTGCCCACCGCCGCCAGCACCACCCAGCCGTAGCCGACGATGGGCCGCTGCGCGAAGGTCGGCACGATCATCGCCACCAGCGCGATCGACGGCAGGAAGACGATGTAGACCTCCGGGTGGCCGAAGATCCAGAACAGGTGCTGCCAGAGCATCGGATCGCCACCCTTGGCGGGGTCGAAGAACGGCCAGTGGAGCATGCGCTCGAGCTCGAGCAGGATGTCGCCGGCGATCAGCGGCGGGAAGGCGAACAGGATCATCACCGCCACCACCAGGATGTACCAGGTGTAGAGCGGGATCAGGTTGATGCGCATCCCCGGCGGCCGGCACTTGAGCACGCCGACGATCAGCTCCACGGCGGCGGCGATGGCGGCCACCTCGATGAACGACAGGCCGAGCAGCCAGATGTCGGCGCCGATGCCGGGCTGGTAGGCGGTGGTCAGCGGCGGATACATGAACCAGCCGCCCTTCGGCGCCGCGCCGAAGAAGATCGAGCCGCACACGAAGGTGCCGCCGAGCACGAAGGCCCAGAAGCCGTAGGCCGACAGCCGCGGGAACGGCAGGTCGCGGGCGCCGAGCATCTGGGGCATCACGTAGATCGAGAACGCCTCGAACACGGGCACGGCGAAGAGGAACATCATCACCGAGCCGTGCAGGGTGAAGATCTGGTTGTACAGGTCGGCAGACAGAAAATCGTTGTTCGGCACCGCGAGCTGGACCCGCATCAGCAACGCCAGCACGCCGCCGAACAGGAAGAAGAGGAAGGCGGCGCAGGTGTACCACAGGCCCACCTCGGTGTTGTTGACGGCGGACCAGTAACGCCAGCCCTTCGGTGCTTTCCACGCCTGGATCAGCCGGTGCTCCTGGGCGGTGCGCAGCTCCGGCGGCGGCGCCTGGGGCAGCGGCCTCGGGTCCCGTCCTCCCGGCTCCTCGCGCTCCTCGGGAGGGCGCTCCCGCAGGGCCCGATCCTCGGCGTCGGGCTCCCCGGGGCGGCGGCCCGGCCCCTCCGGCGGCCGCTCCGGGCTCATCGCAGTCCCTCCAGGTAGGCGGCGAGGGCCTGCAGGTCCTGGCGCGGCAGCATGGAGAAGGTGGGCATGTGGACCTCCGGCTTGATGTCCCCGGTGCGCTCGATCCAGCGGAGAAGGTCGGCGCGCTCGTTGGGCAGCACGCCGGCGGCGAGCGACACCCGGCTGCCGACATGGGTGAGGTCCGGTCCTACCCCTCCGTCGGCCGGCGTGCCGCGCACCGTGTGACAGGCGCCGCAGCCGTGGGCGAGGAACAGCCGGGCGCCGCGCGCGGCCAGCGCCCCCTGGGGCGGCGCCGCGGGCCGCGCCTGGTGGGCAAGCCAGCGCTCGAAGTCCTCCTCCTCCTCGACCACCACGTAGAAGTTCATCAGCGCATGGGAGGCGCCGCAGTACTCGGCGCAGGCGCCGCGGAAGAGCCCGGTGCGCGAGGGCTCCAGCGCGATGCGGTTGCGGCGCCCGGGCACCATGTCGATCTTGCCGGTGATGGAGGGCACCCAGAAGGCGTGGATCACGTCCGGGCTTTCGAGGAAGACGTCGACGCGGCGGCCCACCGGCAGGCGCAGCTCGTTGGCGAGCTCCACCGGCGCGCCGCCGCCGGCCGGTTGGTAATGCACGCGCCACCACCACTGCTCGCCGGAGACGGTGATCGTCGGTCCACCCGGGGGCGCCGGCGCGAGCAGCGGCGGGATCATCGCCAGCCCGTAGGCGAGCAGGCCGGCGAGGACGACGGTGGGGAACACCGCCCCGCCGCCGATGATCAGCAGCGCGGTGCGGCGCGGGTGCTCGCCCGGGGCGACGCGCAACACGTAGACGGCGAGGCCGACGACGAGCAGCCACACCACGGCGGCGCCGCCGCTCATCCAGGCGGTGAGCTCGGCGATCCGCTGGGCGTCGGGCCCGGCGGGGTCGAGGGCCGACTGGATGCCGCCGCAGCCGGCCAGCGCGGCGGCGCCGAGGAGCGCGGCCGCCCACAGGACTCTCGAAGCGGGCCGCGGCGCAACGTCGCGAAGCCGCCGGCGCGGCACCGCCGGCGGTTCACCGCAGGCGCACCGGAGCCGCGAGGGCGCGGGCGGCATTCCGGCAGGGCGATCGGTTCTTCGCGTTCGGCGGTCGCGCAACGGGGCTCCGGCGTGGGTGGACGCTATCGCCCGGGGGCATGCCAGACTCGTGCCTCCGGCGGCCCGGACCGCGGCCGCCGGCCACCGTACGCTGGAGAATCGCGGCGGCGCTACGGAGCGGGCGCCTCCTCGTCCGGGTCCGCCCCGCCGCCGGGCGGCTCGATGGCCGCGTACCAGCGGCCATCGATGCGCACGAAGTGGGCCGGCTCGCCGCCGATGGTGGCGGAGGCATGGTCCCCGTCGATCCGGAGGTCGGCGAGCTCGCCCATCGGCACGTCCATCGGCTCCTCCTCGCCCGCCTCCTCGGGGAACGCCTCGCGCATGAACTTCATGAGCTCGGCGATCAGGCCCACCTGGTCGACACCGGCCAGCAGCTTGGCGGCGGCGGCCGGGCCGGGCTCGGCGGGCGGCTCGGAGTCCTCCTCCATCAGCTCGTCGACGCCGTACCGGGTGAGGATCGCCTCGTACTTCGCCTGCAGGGCGGCGACCTCGGCGGCGGCGGCGGCCTTCTGGGCCTCCAGGGCGGCTTTGTCCTCGGCGGACGCCTCGTCGGCGAAGGCCTCGGCCATGCCGCCGGCCATCTCGCCGCCCATGCCGGCGAAGGCCACCATCATGCCGCTGGCCATCATCAGCATCATGCTCATCATCGCCCGGTCTTCCGGCGCCATGCAGGCGGCGATCTCGGAGAAGTCTTCGGCCTCGGCCGCCTTCTGCAGCCGGGCGACCAGCGCCTGGGGCGAGTCGGCCCCGGTCTCCACCGCCGCCCGCACCGGCCGCGGCACGGCCAGCCCGGCGACCAGCGCCACCACCACGATCCACTGCCACGACGACCTGCCACGCAGAGAGGACATCTCGGGGTTCTCCTCGGAAGTGAGGGCTTCAGCTTGGCGCGGGAGGTGGGGGGAAGTCAATCGGACGAGGCGGGTCGACGGAAAACCCGTCTCGGCTGGGTGTCACGCCCGCAGCGTCTCGCGGCACATTAGTGTATGAGTTGTCTCTGGTTGTCGTGACTTTGAACCGATCGGAAAGGAGTCTGGAATGAAGCTCAGATCTTCCCTGCTCGCTCTCGCCTTGCTGCTGCCGGTGACGCTCGCGAGTGCCTCCTCGACCGGCGCGGCCGACACGCCCGACGTCACCACCGAGGGCGAAGTGGCGATCATGACGCCGGTCGAGGCGTCGCCGGATTGCTCGACCACGGAGCTCCCGATTTTCGCTCCCGCTCCCTCCGAGCGGGCGGCCATCAGCTGTGGAAACTGTAGCGACTCTGCCTGCCAGAACAGGAATTTGAAGGATTTTTGCGGCTTCAGGGGCGGCAGGACCTACACTTGTGAGTCCATCATCTACGAGCAGTGCAGCGACTCCCAACTACGATGCGATTGCTGGACCGGGCCGATTCCGTGACCTGATCCTCGCGAGGCGGAGCTCGGGAGCGGGCGCCGAGCTCCTGGCGCCCAGGATGGTCCTCCCCCTCCGCCTCCAACCGGCTCCTCAGCCGGCAGGGCCGGAGCTCGCCCCGCTCCAGCACATCTCCCAGAAGGCCAGCTCGTAGCGGCTGGAGACGACGAAGATCTCCTCCAGGCGGCGAAGCTTCGCTTCACTCGCCCCCGCCGCCACCCGGTCGAGCTCCGCGCGCAGCCAGTCGGCGGCGGCGGCGAAGTCGTCACTCGCGTACTGAGCGATCCACTCGGCGTAGCGGGGATCCTCCGGCGGCTCGGCCCGGGCCAGCTCGCGGGCCACGTAGACGTACCCCCAGGCACAGGGGAGGAGCGCCGCCAGCAGGTCCGCCATGTCGCCGTCGGCGGCCGTGCGCACCAGGAAGTCGGTGTAGGCGCGGGTGGTGGGCCACAGCGGCTCGGCCTCGAGCGCCTCCGGCGTGATGCCGAAGCGCCCCGCGTACTCGCGGTGGAGCGCCATCTCGGTGTTGAGCGTCAGGTGCAGCACCCCGGCGTACCAGCCCATCGACTCCAGCCGATCGGCTTTCGCCACGGCCCACGCGAAGACGCGGGCGAAGTCCTTCAGGTACAGGTAATCCTGCCGCACCCAGTTGGCGAAGATCTCCGGCGGCAGGGTGCCGTCGGCGAGGCCGCGGACGAACGGGTGCTCGAGCTGGGCGTGCCACAGCGGCAGCGCCGCGCGATGCAGGCGTGCACTGGGCGTTTCGTTCGGCGGCTCGCTCGCTCGTCCGCCGCCGGCCGTTTCGGCGCCATCCTCCCGCGCGGCGCGCCCCGGCATTTCCGTGGCACCGTCGGACGCTGGCGATACGCCCGTCGCCTCGTGCCCGCTCACCGTCCGTCCTCCTCGCTGCCCGTGCCGCCGCTTCCGCCACCGCTGCCTTCGCGGTCGCTCCACTCCGGCAGGCCCGGCCAGCCGGTGCCGCCGTGGGCCATGTCCCAGAAGGCCAGCTCGTAGCGGGCGGTGAGCTCGAACAGCTCCGCCATCCGCCCGCGCTCGGCCGCTCCGGCGTCGGCCGCCAGGAGGTCGAGCTGCGCCTCGAGGTAGGCGACGTACTCGGCGAAGGCGGGGCCGGCCCAGTTGGCGACGAACGGCGCCCAGGGGGAGTCCGCCGGCAGGCCGGCCTGCACCACCCGCCAGGAGTCGAAGTAGGCCTTCTCGGCGGCGTAGAGCACCGCGTAGCCCTCGGCGAAGCTGGCGCCGTGGGCGGTCGCCATCAGGAACTGGACGTAGGCGTGGGTGACGAAGGCCGGCCGGGTGCCGGCGATCTCGATACCCACCGCGCCCGCCCGCTCCTCGAACAGCGCCAGCTCCTTCATCAGCGCGGTGACCACCCGGGCCAGCGGCTCCCAGTGCTCCCGCGGTGCCCGGGCCAGCAGGGCGGAGACGAAGGGGATGGCCGCCTCGACGAACAGGTAGTCCTGGCGCATCCAGCGGGCGAACACGTCGCGTTCGATGCGGCCGTCGCGGGTCTCGGTCAGGAACGGATGGTCGAGCATCCGGTCCCACAGCGGACGGATGCGGCGGAGCTGCTCGTCGCAGAAACCCATCGGGGCACGTCTCCTCTCGCGAGAGTGGGGAGGCGCGGCGGATCGGGAGGAGGCGAGGCCGACTCCCTGCGCCGGCATTACCCGGTTCAGGTGGTGAGGGTGTGATCTCAGCCGGAGAGCGCGCGCTCCCCAGCACCCCTGTCGCTCGCGGCAGGATAGCAGGCCGGTGGGTGCCCCGGGGGAGCACCGGTGCCGGCCCGCGCACCGCCGTGGCCTGGTGGGTCTACCTGCCGATCTGCTCGATCAGCGCGTCGGCGAAGCCGGAGGTGGAGACCTTGGTGGCGCCCTCCATCTGGCGGGCGAAGTCGTAGGTCACGATCTTCCTCTGCACCACCTCGGGATAGGCCGTCTTGATCGCCTCGGCCGCCTCGTGCCACTCCATGTGCTCCAGCATCAGCACGCCGGAGAACAGCAGCGACCCGGGGTTGGCGACGTCCTGGCCGGCGTACTTCGGGGCCGAGCCGTGGGTCGCCTCGAACAGCGCCACGTCGTCGCCCACGTTGCCGCCGGGGGCGATGCCGACGCCGCCCACCTCCGCCGCCACCGCGTCGGAGAGGTAGTCGCCGTTCAGGTTCGAGGTCGCCACCACGTCGAATTCGTCGGGCCGCAGCAGCATGTGCTGGAACATGATGTCGGCGATGCGGTCCTTGATCAGGATCTTGCCATCCGGAACCTTGCCGTCGTGGTCGCTCCACACCGCGTCCTCGGTGATCGTCCGGTCGCCGAACTCGTCCCGCGCCACCTCGTAGCCCCAGTTGCGGAAGGCGCCCTCGGTGAACTTCATGATGTTGCCCTTGTGCACCAGGGTGACGCTCTCGCGGCCGCGCTCGATGGCGTAGCGGATCGCCATGCGCACCAGCCGCTTGGTGCCGAACTCGCTGATCGGCTTGACGCCGAGGCCGGCGCCTTCGAAGAACTCGGCACCCATCTCCTCGCGCAGGAAGCGGGCGAGGCGCTGGTTGGCCTCCGAGCCGGCGGCGTACTCGATGCCGGCGTAGACGTCCTCCGTATTCTCGCGGAAGAGGACGATGTCCACCTTCTCGGGGTGCTTGACCGGCGACGGCACGCCGGCGAACCAGCGCACCGGCCGGATGCAGGCGTAGAGGTCGAGGTCCTGGCGCAGCGACACGTTGAGCGATCGGAAGCCGCCGCCCACGGGGGTGGTCAGCGGTCCCTTGATGGAGACCACCAGGTCGCGGAGCGCCTCGCGGGTCTCCTCCGGGTAGACGTCGCCGCCGTAGAGCGGCGTGGCCTTCTCGCCCATGAACAGCTCGGCCCAGTGGATCTTGCGGCGGCCGCCGTAGGCGCGCTCCACCGCGGCGTCCCAGATGCGCAGCGAGGCGCGCATGATGTCGCCGCCGATGCCGTCGCCCTCGATGTAGCCGACGATCGGCTGGTCCGGCACCCGCAGGCGCCCGTTCTCGACGCGGATCTTCTCGCCCCCTTCCGGGAGCCGGATGTGCTGGTAGGTCATGGAGCGATGTTATACCGCGCCGCGGCGCCTCCAGATCCACGGCGGGGCGGACTTGAAAAAGGAGAGTGCTTCACTAACAATTCCTCCACGAACGCTGGAGAGCATTGCTGGACCGACCACAGGAGGCAGAGGATGACCGAGATCGCAGAGCGGGGTTATGCCCATCCGGAGGTGCTGGTGTCGACCGACTGGGTGGCGGAGCACCTGGAGGCGCCGGACGTGCGCATCGTGGAATCGAACGAGGACCCGCTGCTCTACGCCTCCGGCCACATCCCCGGCGCCGTCGAGGTGGATTGGACGCGGGACCTGAACGATCCGGTGCGGCGCGACTACCTGGACCGGGAGGGCTTCGAGAAGCTGATGCGCCGCATCGGCGCCAGCGACGAGACCACCATCGTCTTCTACGGCGACAAGAACAACTGGTGGGCGACCTACGCCTTCTGGGTGTTCCAGCTCTACGGCCACCGCCGAGCCCGGGTGATGGACGGCGGTCGCCTGAAGTGGAAGAACGAGGGCCGGCCGCTGGTGCGGGAGGTGCCGCGCTACCCGGAGTCCGACTACTCGGCGCCGGAGCGCGACGACTCCGAGCTGCGTGCCTTCCGCGACCGCGTGCTCGAGCACGTCGAGGGGCGCCGGCCGCTGATCGACGTGCGCAGCAACCCGGAGTACACCGGCGAGCGCCTGCACATGGAGGACTACCCGAACGAGGGCGCCCTGCGCGGCGGCCACATCCCCGGGGCGCGGAACGTCCCCTGGGCCCGCGCCGTTGCGGAGGACGGTACCTTCAAGCCGGCCGAGGACCTGGCGGGCATCTACCGCGGCGAGTGCGGTCTCAAGGACGACGACGACGTGGTGGTCTACTGCCGCATCGGCGAGCGCTCCAGCCACACCTGGTTCGTGCTGCGCTACCTGCTCGGTTTCGACAAGGTCCGCAACTACGACGGGAGCTGGACCGAGTGGGGCAACCTGGTGGGGGTGCCGATCGAGAAGGGTCCGGATCCCGCGACGACCTGACGGCGGCGGGCGGCGGTGGCGCGCGGGCCGGGCGGGCGGCCCACGGCCGGCGTCCGGGATGAGACAATCGCCCGGGCGCCGCCCGCCGCGCCGCCCTGTGTCGATTCCCGTGCCGACCGACCCGGAGCCGCCCCCGATGCCCGAACTCCCGCCCAAGCTCGACGATCTGCTCGCCACCCTCGACCTGCTCGAGGACCGCACCGACCGCATCCAGTACCTGATCGACGTCGCCGACCGCTTCCGCGAGGTGCCGGAGCGCCTGGCCCGTCGTCCGTTCCCCGAGGAGCACCGCGTGCAGGGTTGCGAGTCGGAGGCCTTCGTCTGGGCCGAGCGGCGCGACGACGGCACCCTCGACTACCACTTCGCGGTGGAGAACCCTCAGGGGGTCTCGGCCAAGTCGCTGGCCGTGATCCTGGGAGAGACTCTCTCCGGCACCCGCCCGGAGGAGGCGTTGCGGTTGTCGAACGACGTCGTCTACCGCGTCTTCGGCAACGAGCTGTCGATGGGCAAGTCCATGGGGTTGATCGGCATGATCTGCAAGGTCCAGGCGGAGGCCCGCAAGCTCGCGGCCAGCGGTTGAGGGGCGGTGGTGACCGGCTCCGCGAGGAGGAGGCTCCCGTGAACCAGGCGCGGGGGCGGGACGTTTCCGCGGCAACGCCCGCGGTGCGGCTCGACTCGCTCGATCCGGGGCGGGGCGCCCGCTCCTTCCGGTTCTCCCGCCTGGTGGAGGTGCTGCGAGCCGACCGCGTCGAGGAGGTGGTGCCGGTGATCGCGGCGGCGGAGCGGGCGGCCGGCGCCGGCCTCCACGCCACCGGCTTCGTCGCCTACGAGGCGGCGCCCGCCTTCGATCCGGCGCTCGTCGCGCGCCCGCCACGCCCGGGTCTACCCCTCGCCTGGTTCGCCGTGTGGCGCCACCGCGAGGACGTGGCACCGCTGGCGGGGTTGCCGGAGCTCGGCGTCGGCAGGGGGAGCGGCGGCGCGGCCGGTGATCGGGCGAGGAGCGGAGGAGGGGACGGCGGTGCCGGGGAGGTAGCGGCGCTGGGGCCCTGGGAGCCGGCGTTGTCGGAGGCCGGCCATCGCGAGGCGGTGGTGGCGGTGCGCGAGCACATCGCCGCCGGCGACACCTACCAGGTGAACCTCACCTTCCCCCTGCGCGCCGCCTTCCGCGGCGACCCGGCGACCCTCTACGGCCGGTTGTGCCGCGCCCAGCGCTCGGCCCATTGCGCGCTGTTCGAGCTCGACGAGCGGTTCACCCTCGTTTCCGCCTCGCCGGAGCTGTTCTTCCGCTGGCGCGGCGACGGCCTGACGCTGCGGCCGATGAAGGGCACTCGCCCCCGCGGCCGCTGGAGCGAAGAAGACGAAGGGCTGGCCGCGGAGCTGCTGGCGTCGGCCAAGGAGCGAGCCGAGAACCTGATGATCGTCGACCTGCTGCGCAACGACGCCGGCCGCGTGGCGGTGCCGGGGAGCGTGCGGGTGGAGCGCCTGTTCGAGGTGGAGCGCTACGAGACGGTGCACCAGCTCACCTCCACGGTGGAGGCGCGCACCCGCCCCGGCACCACGCTGGTGGACCTCTTCCGCGCCCTGTTCCCCTGCGGCTCGGTGACCGGCGCCCCGAAGATCCGCACCATGGAGCTGATCGCCGGCCTGGAGCCCGCCGCCCGCGGCGTCTACTGCGGCGCGCTCGGCCACGTGTCGCCGGACGGGGCGACGTTCAACGTGCCGATCCGCACGCTGCTGCTCGATCGCCAGGCCGGGAGCGTCGAGCTGGGAGTGGGCAGCGGCGTCACCTGGGACTCGGAGCCGGCCGCGGAGTACGCCGAGTGCCTCGCCAAGGCGCGGTTCGTGCGTCGCGATCCGCAAGCCTTCCGGTTGCTGGAGACCCTGTTGTGGGAGCCCGCCGGCGGCTTCTTCCTGCGCGAGGGCCACCTCGCCCGCCTCGCCGCCTCGGCCCGGCGCTTCGGCTTCGCCTTCGACCTCGACGCGGCGCGGTCCTGCCTGGATCGGGCCGTGGCGAGCGGCGCCACGGCGGGTGGGGCGGCGGTCCGCCATGGGGCGGCCGGCAGTCAGGCGGCGGCGAAGCAGGCCGGAGGCTGCCCGGACGGGGCGCCGGTCTCCGTGGCCGAGCTCGCCTCGGCCCTGAGCCCGGCGACGCCGGCGACCGGAAACCGCGCCGCCGGCGGTCCGCTGCGGGTGCGTCTCACCCTGGGCCGCGGCGGCGACCTCGAGGCCGAGTCGCGGCCTCTCGCGCCGCTGCCGGAGCCGGTGCGGGTTTCCTTCGCCACCGCCGCGGTCGACGCGGCCGACCCGCTGCTCTTCCACAAGACCACCCGGCGCGAGGGGTACGAGCGCCGCGCCGCCGCGCGGCCGGACCGGCACGACGTGCTGCTGGTCAACGGCCGGGGCGAGGTGACGGAGTCGACGGTCGCCAACCTCGTGGTGCGGCTCGACGGCGAGCTGGTCACTCCGCCGCTCGCCAGCGGCCTGCTGCCCGGCGTCTTCCGCGCCGAGCTGCTGCGCCGCGGCGAGGTGCGCGAGCGGGTGCTGCGCCGGGCCGACGTCGAGCATGCCGACGAGGTGTGGCTCGTCTCGTCGGTGCGCCGCTGGCGCCGCGCCGAGCTGCTGCCGTAGCCGCTCCCCCTGTCGCGCGGGAACCGAACCGGCCGCCGCCGGGTCTGATCCATCGACCAGCGCGCGGCCGCGCTCGACGTTCCCGACGGCCCGGGTCCGGCGGCAGCCGGGCGAGGGCCCTCTCCGAGAGGAGGCACACCGTGTCCGCACGCGAGGTTCGTCCGGCCGCCGCCGTCGTCGCCCCCACCGCCGTCCTGCCGTACCTGGAGGATTCCGATTCGAGCTGGCTGCCGCGGGCCTTCGCGGCGGCGGCGGCGCTCCACCTGGCGATCCTGTTGCTCCCGCTGCCGCTGGCCGATGCGGTGCCTGCTCGCGACGAGCCGCCGCCGGAGCCCTTCGTGGTGCGCACGGTGCGTTTCCAGCCGCCGCCGGTACCCCCCGAGCCGCGGCCGCCCCGGGCCGAGCGGGCGGTGCAGATCCCGATGCCGGACCCGACCCCCGATCTGCCGGAGCCGGTCTACGAGCTGCCGCCCCTGCCGCTGCCCGATCTCGCCACCCTGGCCGTCGAGGTGCCGGCGCCGCCGGCGGTGGCGGTGGCGGAGCCCGCGCCGCTGCCGGCCGTCGAGGAGCCGATCTGGATCGGCGGCGACGTCGCCCGCCCCCGCGCGCTCCACGCCCCGCCCCCGGCCTACACGGAGGCGGCGCGCCGCACGCGGGTCCAGGGGGTGGTCCTGCTCGAGGTCCTGCTCGACCGCGACGGCCGCGTCGCCGACGTCCAGGTGCGCCGCAGCCTCGCCATGGGCCTCACCGAGTCCGCCGTCCAGACCGTCCGCCGCTGGCGCTACGAGCCGGCGACGATCGCCGGCCGTGCCGTGCCGGCGCGGATGATGGTGACGGTGCGCTTCGAGCTGCACTGACGGCGGCTCGAGCCTCCGGAGGGCGGCAGGGCGGCTTCGAGGGGTGTCTTCCCCGAGGCTTCCTCCGAGGATGCCCAGGCACGACGAGGGCTATGATGGCCGTGGTGAACGCCTCGACGCTGCCCGTTCTCGACGAGCTCCAGAGCCGCCTCGCCCCCTGGTGTCGCGAGCGGCCGGTGGAGCTGTGCGCCGTCTTCGGCTCGCGGGCGACCGGTCACACCCACGCCGGCAGCGATCTCGACCTGGCGGTTCGGCCCACCTCGCGCCGGCCGGCCCTGGAGAAGCTCACCTGGATGACGGAGCTGGCCCACGTCCTCGGCGAGGAGGTGGACCTGGTGCTTCTCGGCCCCGAGACGCCGCCGGTCCTCGGCATGGAGGTCGTGCGCAACGGGCGGCTCCTGTGGGAGCGGGAGCCGGGCGCCTGGGATCGCGAGCTCTCTCGCCTGTGGCTGGCCTACGTGGACAGCTTCAAGTTCCGGCAGGCCGAGCGCGAGCAGTTGCGTGAGTTCGCCGAGCGGGTGCGCCGTGGCGCCTGACGTGCTCGCCCGCAAGCTGGGCATGTTGCGGCGCCTGCTGGTGGATCTCGAGCGCCACCGCGATGCCAGCCTCGCCGATGTGGAGAAGCACCACTACGAGGTGGAGCGGATCCTGGAGCTCCTGGCGACCACTGGAAGCGATCTGATGTTCCACCTGCTGAAGGAGCAGGGATCGATGGCGGGCACGCTTCGCGAATCGTTTCACCGTGCCGGGCAGGAAGGCATTCTTCCCGCCGATCTCGCGGCCCGGCTGGAGAAAGCGGCTGGCATGCGCAACGTGCTGGTCCACCTCTACGAGGAGATCGACCTCACAATCGTGCACCAAGCCGTGGGCCGCGCCCTGGACGACTTCTCCCAGTTGCTCGCCCATCTCGAGGCCCGCCTGCCGTAGCGCCTGCGGCTGCAACGGACGTTGTCATCGTCGCTTGGTCGGCAGCGGCGCTCGGGTGGTGGTGGAGGGGACCGGGGCGTTCCTCGGTCGCGAGGCCGCGGCCCACCTGAGAGAGGCCTTGAGGGCGTCCCCGAGCATCGAAGCGGCGTTGCCCCGTCGGTTCGCCGCGCGCTCTCTCCCGGTCCCCGGGGTGCTCCACGCCCCCCCACCACCGGTGGCCGTGGCTCCTCCGAGCCGTTATCCGAGCTCGATGCGCACGGTCTGCACGCCGTCCTCCACCCGCACCTCGATCACCCGCGGTTCCCCTCCGCCGCCACCGCCCTTCCTGCGGGGGACGAAGCTGATGTCGCCGCTGCGCTCGAAGTAGGCCTCGTCGACGTCGTCGAGGTCGGCGCGGTTGGCGCGCAGGCGCAGGGCCTCCTCGAGGTCGCGGCGGCTGATGCGCTTGCTGCGCATGGCGGGCCAGTCCACCCGCCCGTCGGCCACCAGGCGGTGCGGGTTGCCCTTGATCAACGAGCCGAAGGTGTGGGAGCGGAACGCGCCCAGCGCGAAGAGCCAGTGGAGCGCCACCAGCAAGGCGGCGGCCACCATCGTGCCCAGCAGCGGGGCCGAGCCGTTGACGGCACGCGACAGCACCGAGCCCAGGATGAAGCCGAGCACGATGTCGAAGGCCGTGTGCTTGCCGAGGAACCGGTGCTCGCCGAAACGCAGGATCACCAGGCCGGCCACGTAGATCAGCAGGGCGCGCAGCACGATCTGCCCCAGCGTCATGTCCTTGGGGGCGAGATCCGCCCCCACCAGGTGCTGAACGGCGGCCCAGATCGCTTCGACGTGCTCCATGAATGCTTTCTCCCGGTCGGTGTCTCGAGGTGGCGTCGCCGGATTCTGGCACGGCGGCTGCACCGCCTCCGCGCCGAGCGCCGCCCCGGAGACTCACCGCCCGAGAGGAGGAACCGCGTGCCTCAGCAGTGGGACACCGCCGTCGACATGGAGGCCTGCGCGCCGCCGTTCGACCGCAACCCCTCCGCGTGGAGCCAGCGTTGGCCCATCGCCGTGCTCGCCGGCATCGCCACGATCCTCTCCACCTACATGGGCTTCTTCCAGTGGCACCTGCTGGACACGGTGTGGGACCCGGTGTTCGGCGATGGCACCCGCACCGTCCTCACCTCGCGGGAGTCCCACAAGATGCACGCGTTCCTGCACGTCCCGGACGCGGTGTTCGGGGCCTGGGGCTACCTCTCGGAGGTGGTGTTCACCCTGGTGGGCTCCACCCGGCGTTGGCAGTTCCGCCCCTGGATGGTGCTGATCTTCGGCCTCGACGTGATCCCGTTGGGGATCGTCAGCGCCGTGCTGGTGGTGATCCAGGGCGTCTCCATCGGCCACTGGTGCTTCCTGTGCCTCGTCACCGCCGGCATCTCCCTCACCCTGGTCTTCTTCGCCTACGACGAGGTGTGGGCGTCGCTCACCTACCTGTGGCGGGTGTGGAAGCGCACCGGCGACCGCCGCATCCTGTGGAAGACCTTCATCGGCCAGGCCACGCCCGAGGGCGAGCGCCTCGCCCTGGAGCGCTGAGCCGTGTGGCCCCGCGCCGTGGAGGTGATGCTCGGCCTGTGGCTGGTGGTCAGCCCCTGGATCTTCGGCCACTGGCCGGCACCGCCGAGCGGGAGCGATCTCGTCGCCGGCTGGCTGGTGGTGGTCCTCGCCCTGCTCTCGTTCTGGACGCCGGCGCGGCGCGCCCACCTCGGCATCCTGGCGGTCGCCGTCTGGGTCGCCGCCTACGGCTACTTCGCCTTCCCCCACCCGGCGGCGCCGGGGGCGCAGAACGACATCCTGGTGGGGCTGACCCTGCTGGTCTTCGCCATCATCCCGTCCGACGCCAATCAGCCGCCCCTCGCCTGGCGCCGGTTCTACGAGGAGAAGGCGCGCCAGGAGCGGGTGAAGCGGGCGGCACCGCGCTGAGGCGGCGCCGCCCCGCCGCGCCGGCGCCGCCGAGGCCGCTCGCCGGATCCGCCCGCCGCGCTGGGGAAACGGGGGCGGCGGAGCGACTCCGGTAAGATCGCCCCCATGATTCCCATCGACCTCACCGGCAAGCGGGCCCTGGTGCTCGGCGTGTCCAACGCGCGCAGCCTCGGCTGGGCGATCGCCGAGCGGTTGCACGCTGCCGGCGCCGAGCTCGCCTTCGGCTACCAGGGCGAACGGCTGCAACGCGACCTCGAGAAGCTCACCGCCGACATCCCCGACCGCCGCCTCTACTCGTGCGACGTCACCCGTCCCGAGGAGCTGCGGGCGCTGTTCGCGGATCTCGGCGAGGCGTGGGGGGGGCTCGACTACGTGGTCCACTCGATCGCCTTCGCGCCGCGTCCGGCGATGGACGGCCGCTACATCGAGACCACCCGCGAGGACTGGCTCACCGCGCTGGAGATCTCCGCCTACTCGCTGGTGGCGGTGGCGCGGGAAGCCGAGCCGCTGCTCGCCGACGGCGGCGGCCTGGTGACGCTGACCTACTACGCGGCCGAGAAGGTGGTGCCGAAGTACAACGTGATGGGGGTGGCCAAGAGCGCACTCGAGGCGAGCGTGCGCTACCTCGCCTACGAGCTGGGGCCCAAGGGGGTGCGGGTGAACGCGGTGTCCGCCGGCCCGGTGCGCACGGTGGCGGCGCGCAGCATTCCGGGCTTCCTCAAGATGTACAACCGGGTGGGCTCGGTGGCGCCGCTGGGCCGCAACGTCACCCACGAGGAGGTCGGCAACCTGGGGCTCTACCTCCTGTCGCCGCTAGCCAGCGGCATCACTGGCGAGACGGTCTACGTCGACGCCGGCTTCCACACCATGGGGATGAGCCTCGACGAGGAGTGACCAGGCGCGGCAGGGTGGGCGTGGAGCTTGCAATCTCCCGGTCGGTGAACGACGGAGGGACTGCACCATGGAATCGAGCTCCAACTTCGGCATCTATCTCATCGGCTTCGTCATCGTCATCGTGGGCCTGGCCTACGGTGCCCATCTCGCGGGCGTGCCGATCCCCTGGATCGTGGTCGGCGTCATCGTGCTGGTGGGCATCGGCATTCTCAGCGCGATCAAGCGCACCCAGTCGCCCGCCATCCCGAAGGACGAACCGCCCCGGCGCAACACCACGAACTACTGAGGGCGCGGTCCCGCGGTCTCGCGCGCGCTCCCACGCTGCCGGCCTCCGTCCGATTCGGAGGCCAGGGGGGCCAGGGATTCGGCGAGGGCTTCGGCGGCGCAGCGGTGGCCGGCAGCGGTGGGGTGGAAGCGATCGAGGGCCACCGGGCCGTCGGCCTGGGCGGCGCAGCGCTGGAAGACGGGCAGCAGATCGACGGTGGCGAAGCCGAGCTCGGTGCCCAGAGCGACCACCCGGCGCTGGCGACCGCCGAAGGGATGGCGCTCGAGGTTGCGGAAGATGGGGAAGACCGCCAGCGCCACCCGGAAACCCTCCTCCGCCGCCAGCTCCGCGAGCTCGCCGAGCGCCGCCGCCACCTCGCCGCCGGTCGGGTCCCCTGCTCCCAGCGGCAGGAGCTCCTCGACGTCCGCGCCGCCGTCGCGTGCCGTGCCGAAGCGCACCAGCCGGTAGAGGGCGCTGGCGAGCAGCAGCCGGTCGGCGCGGCCGGGACGCACCGCCACCCGCCCCTGCGCCTGTGCCCGCAGACCTTCGACGATCAGCGGCTCCGGCGGCTGGTGGTCGTTGTGGCAGAAGGCCACCAGCACCAGGTCCGGGTCGAACTCGAGCGCCACGTCCTTCACCGTCTCCACCTGCTGGCGCGTGTTGTAGCCGGAGACGGCGAAGTTGAGCACCTCGGCGGCGACGCCGCGCGCCCGCAGCTCGGTCTCGAGGCGCGCCGGAAAGGCGTCCGCCGTGTCCTCCACGCCCCAGCCGGCGGCCACCGAGTCGCCGACGACCGCGATCCTCCAGGTGCCGGCGACCGCTCGCCGCGGGTGGTCACGATCCCTGTAGCCGAGGCGGTTGGCGGCGCCGCGGTAGTCGTAGAAGGCGAGATCCTCGCCCCGGTGCACCACGCCCGGCACCGGCTCGTACACCCGTCGCGGGTTCTCCGCGAGCCGGAACCGCCCGCGCTGGAGCACGCCGACCTCCGGGGCGGTGCCGGTGGCGCGCACCAGGATCTCGGCAACGGCGAACGCCGCCAGGGCTCCCACCATCATGAGCAGGAGCCGCGGGAGCCACGAGATACCGGACGAGCGCTGCTCGGACGAACCCCCCGGCGAGGAGGGCCGGTCCCGGAACGGTGTGCTCCCCGCCCCCTCTCCCGACCGCTCGCCGGGTCCCCGCGAGCCCGTCCCGCTCATGGCGATCCCTTCCCATCCGGCACCAACCCCTCGGCCACCAGCAGCCGAGCCGTTGCCGCCGCCGCGCAGTGGTGGCCGAGGGCGGTGGGGTGGTAGCGGTCGATGGCGATCTCGCCGTCCGCCGCGGCGGCGCAGGCCTGGAGGTCGGAGGTGAGGTCGAGGGCGGCGAAGCCGTGGCCCTCGGCGCGCGCCACCACCCCGGCGCGGTGCTCCGCGTGGTGGCCGCGGAAGAGCTGGCGCAGCACGGGGAAGACGACCACCGCCACCGGCAGCTCCTCGCGCCGCGCGATGCCGGCCAGCCGCTCGAGGGCCGCCGCCACCTGGGCCGGGCCCTGCACCGGCTCCCCCTCGATCCAGCGGTCCGGCACCTCGTCGGGGCCGGGCGGCGGAGCGTCGCCGGCCGCCGGTGCGCCGCCCTCCGGGGTGAGCGCCCCCGAGTCGAGCAGGCCGAAGCGCACCAGGCGGTAGAGCGCGCTCGCCAGCAGCGCGCGGCGCACGCCCGAGGCCAGCTCCGAGGGGGCCACCGCCGCGCGCCCGCCCGCCTCCTCGGCCAGTGCTGCCACCAGCCGTGGGTCCGGCGGCCGGCGGTCGTTCAGGCAGTAGGCGAGCACCACCAGGTCGGGATCGAAGGCGAGGGCCCGGGCGGCGAGGGTCTCCACCGCCTGGGCGGTGTTGTAGCCGGTGACGCCGAAGTTGAGCACCTCGGCCGGCACGCCGCGGCGCACCAGCTCGGTCTCGAGGCGGGCCGGAAAGGTGTCGGCGTAGTCCTCGACGCCCCAGCCGGCGGCGATCGAGTCGCCGAGAACCACCACGCGGAAGGTAGCGGCCGGCTTGGCCGTCTCGTGGTCGCGGTCGCGATAGCCGAGCCGGTTGGCGGTGCCGCGGTACTCGTCCCACAGGCCGGCCTCCTCCGCGACCACCATCCCCGGCACCGGCTCGAACACCAGGCGCGGGTTGGCGGAGAGCTGGATGCGGCCGCGGCGCACCGGGCTCACCTCCGGCGCCACCCCGGCCCAACGCACCACCACCTCGGCGGCGGCGAGACCGAGGACCACCCCGAGCAGCGGAACCACCAGGCGGGCGGTACGCGACAGGGGACGCTCGGGCCGGCGGGAGCGGCGGTCGGCGGCGGTCATCGTCGGCGGCGCGGGCGGGGGGCGGAGGGATCGGCGCGGAAGGGGGCGGCGCAGGCGGCATCGGCGCCCCGGGCGCGAGCTCGCGGCTCGGCCCCGAGATCCTTCACCGCGGTGGTCTGGAGCCGGGCCTCAGGCGACCGTCTCGCGGACCACCTCTTCGGGCGTGGTCACGCCGTCGCGCACCTTGCGGCGGCCGCTCTCGCGCAGCGTCACCATGCCGTCCTCGACGGCCTTCTGGCGCAGCTCCACGGCGGAGGCGCCGGAGAGGATCAGCTCGCGCAGCTCGTCGCTGACCCGCATCACCTCGTACAGGCCGACGCGCCCCTTGTAGCCGGTCTGGCTGCAGCGGTCGCAGCCGCGGCCGCGGAAGAGCTGCAGGCCGCCGATCTCGCGCTCGGCGAAGCCGAGCTCGGCGAGCGCCACCGGCGGCACGTCCGCCGGCTCCTTGCAGAACGAGCAGATGCGGCGCACCAGGCGCTGGGCGACGATCAGGTGCACCGAGGTGGCCACCAGGAACGGCTCGATGCCCATGTTCATCAGCCGGTTGATCGACGACGGCGCGTCGTTGGTGTGCAGCGTCGAAAGCACCAGGTGGCCGGTCATGGCGGCCTTGATCGCCACCTCGGCGGTCTCGAAGTCGCGAATCTCGCCGACCAGGATGACGTTCGGGTCCTGGCGCAGGAAGCTGCGCAGGGCGGCGGCGAAGTTCAGACCGATCTGCTCCTTGGTCTGCACCTGGTTGATGCCCGCCAGGTTGAACTCCACCGGATCCTCGGCGGTCATGATGTTGGTGTCGATCTTGTTGATGCGCTGCAGCGCGGAGTACAGCGTGTTCGTCTTGCCCGAGCCGGTGGGGCCGGTGACCAGCACCATGCCGTAGGGCTTGAGGATCGCGTGCTCGAAGGTGCGCAACGAGTCGGCGTCGAAGCCGAGCTTCGTCATGTCGAGCATCAGCTTGTCCTTGTCGAGCAGCCGCATGACGATCTTCTCGCCGAAGATCGTCGGCAGCACCGAGACGCGGAAGTCGAGGTCCTTGACGCGCCCGCCGATCCGCGTCTTGATCTTGATGCGGCCGTCCTGCGGCAGGCGCTTCTCGGCGATGTCGAGCTTGGCGAGGATCTTCACCCGGCTGGTGATCGCCTCCTTGAGCTTCAGCGGCGGGTGCATCATCTCGTAGAGCAGGCCGTCGATGCGGTAGCGCACCCGGTAGTCCTTCTCGTACGGCTCGATGTGGATGTCGGAGGCGCCGCGCTTGATGGCGTCGGTCAGGATGATGTTGACCAGCTTGACGACCGGCGCGGTCTCCGACTCCTCCTCGAGACTGGCGAGGTCGAGCTCCTCCTCGTCGTCGAGGACCTCGAGGTCGGCGTCGCTCTCCTCGGTGAGGTCCTCCATCACCTTCTTGAGCTCGATCGCGTGGGTCGAGCCGTAGTGCTCCTCGATGGCCGCCTTGAGATCCGCGTCGAGCGCCACCACCGGCTCCACCCGGTAGCCGGTCATGAACTTGATGTCGTCCATGGCGAAGACGTTCGACGGGTCGGTCATCGCCAGGGTCACCGTGGCGCCGGCCTTCGACACCGGCAGGATGGTGTACTTGCGCGCCAGGTCCGGCGGCACGATCTTCAGCACCCCGGGGTCGACCTCCGTCTGGCGCAGGTCCACCGACGGCACCCCGAAGTGGCGCGACAGCAGCTCGAGCAGCTCGTCCTCGCTGATGTAACCGAGGCGCACCACGGCGCTGCCGAGCCGTCCGCCCTCGCGCTGCTGCAGAGCGAGGGCCTCGCGGAGCTGCTGCTCGTCGATCTTGCCGCTCTTGACGAGGACCTCTCCGAAGCGGCTCTGCTGGGCCTTGGACGTGGGGGATGGACGCGCCATATCTGTGCTGACTCCGTCGGGAAGCTATCACGCCCCGGCGCGCGGTCCGGCCGCGCCCGGAGGCTCGTTCGAGCCGGCGGCGCTGGCCGTGGGGACGCCCGCGCGGCGCCGGTGCGGCGCTAGGCGGAAGAGCCCGCCAGCAGCGCCTCCGCCCGCTCGGCGACCCGGTCCGGGGTCACCACCAGCAGACAGGCCTTGGTCTCTGAGAACCGCTTATAGCAGAAACTGCATGGCAAGCGCTCGAAGACGGCCCGCTCCGGCGCCCCGTGGGGGCCGTGGAGGGCCGGGTCGGTGGGACCGTGGACCGCGAGCACCGGCACCCCCAGCGCCCAGGCGAGATGGAGCGGTCCAGTGTCGCCGGCGAGCACCAGCCGGGCGCCGCGCAGCTCGCGCACCAGGTCGGCCAGGTCGCCGCCGGGCACCACCCGGGCGGCGCCGCCGGAGGCCGCGGCCACGGCGGTGGCTAGGGCCTCCTCGCCGGGCGCTGCCGGCACCCGCACCGGGAGCCCGGTGGTGCCCGCCAGCCGGTGGGCCACCCCCCCCCAGCGCTCCGGCGGGTACACCTTGTTGCCCCAGCCGGCGCCCGGATGGATCAGCAGGTACGGCTCGGCACCGGCCGCCGGTCGCGCCGACGGCAGCAGCAGCTCGCCCCCGAAATCCGCCGGACCTCCCGGCCGTCCCGCGCCGGCTGCGGCCGCGCCGTCCGGCACGCCCACGGCGGTGGCGAGGGCGAGGGCGCGGTCCACCGCGTGCAGGGCCGCGGCCCCGGGCGGCGCCGGCACCGGCTCGCCGATCCATAGGGCGCTCGACGGCTCGCGCCGCCACTCCCGGGCAGCGCCCACCACCCGCCGGGCACCGGACAGCCGCGCCAGCAGAGCTCCCTTGTGGTTGCCCATCAGGTCGATCGCCACGTCGGCCGCGAACGCCTTCAGCTCGCGCCGGGCGGCGGCCACCTCGCGGCGGGTGGCGGCGGCCAGCGGCGCCCGGCGCCACGGGCGCAGGCCCACCGGGATCACCCGCTCGAGCAGCGGGTGGCCGGCGAGCAGCGGCGCGATGCCGCGCTCCACCACCCAGGCGATGCGGGCCCGCGGCAGGTGGCGCGCGAGCGCCGTGAGCACCGGCAGGCAGTGCACCACGTCGCCCAGGGCGCTGGTGCGCACCAGCAGGATGCGCGGCGCCGGGGCGTCGGCGGTGGCGGCGGCCACGAGCCCGCTCACCGGCCGCTCAGAGCTCGGCGAGGAAGCCGGCGAGCAGGCGGTTCACCGCCTCCGGGGCTTCGAGCGCCGTGAGATGGCCGGCCCGCGGCACCCTCTCGAGCCGCGCCCGGGGCAGGGCGGCGGCGATGCGCTCGGCGTGCACCGCCGGCGTGCTGCGGTCCTCCTCGCCGACCACCACCAGGGCGGGCGCGGCGACGCCGCCCAGCTCGCCGGTGAAGGTGCGGCGCCGGAAGAGCACCGCGTCGATCGCGCGCAGCACGCCGCCGCGCTCGAGCAGGGCGAGCGGGCCGGTGAGCTCGGCCGCCAGGTCGGGCCGTTCGCGCAGCGTGGTCGCGCCCAGCAACTCGGCGGCGACGCGGCGGGCGAGGAAGGGGGTGAGCCCGGTGCGGCGGAAGAGGGCGGCCAGCAGCCGGAAGCGCAGCCGCTCGCCGAGGCGCAGGCGGTCGGCGGAGGTATCCAGCAGGGCCAGGGCGCGCACCCGCTCGGGGTGGCGCAGCGCCGCGTAGAGGGCGGTCATGCCGCCCCAGGACAGGCCCACCCACACCGCCGACGACACCTCGAAGGCGTCGAGCACCTCGGTGCCGGCGCGGGCACAGTCCTCCAGACGGTAGCGGCCGCGGGGCGGCCCGCTCTCGCCGTGGCCCGGTGGGTCGACCAGCAGCAGGCGGTGGTGCGGCGCCAGGGCGTCGCGCTGGTGACGCCACAGGTGGCGGTCGCTCAGCAGGCTCGGCCACAGCAGCAGCGGCGGTCCCTGGCCGATCTCCTCCACGGCGAGCGAGCC
This sequence comes from Thermoanaerobaculia bacterium, assembly GCA_036259255.1. Taxonomy (GTDB): domain Bacteria; phylum Acidobacteriota; class Thermoanaerobaculia; order Multivoradales; family JBCCEF01; genus DATACC01. The sequence goes on from DATACC010000282.1 coordinate 26,823, forward strand.
GACCCGCGTGCTGACGTGGCTCAGCCGCCCGCGGTGGTGGCCCCGAGGGGCGGCCGGACCGGGGGTCGCCGCGGCGTGGCTCAAGGTTCCTCCGGGCGGGGGCGGCCGGCCTGCGGCAGGGCGCGGACGCGGGTGATCAGGTCGCTGGTGGCGTGGTCCTTCGGGTCGCCCACCAGGCGGGTCTCGCCGCCGTAGGCGCGCACCACCTCGTACTCCGGCACCTGCTCGGGGCGGCCGTAGTCGGGGCCCTTGCAGTGGACGTCGGGGCGCAGCCGGGCGAGCAGGGGGGCCGGCGTGTCGCCGGCGAAGATGGTGACGAAGTCCACCGGCTCCAGCGCCGCCAGCAGCTCGGCCCGCTCGGCCGCCGGCACCACCGGGCGTCCGGGGCCCTTGAGCCGCCGCACCGACTCGTCGTCGTTGACGGCCACCACCAGCGCGTCGGCCTGGCGGCGGGCGTCGCGCAGGTAGCGCAGGTGGCCGACGTGGAGCAGGTCGAAGTGGCCGTTGGCGAGCGCCACCCGGCGGCCGGCGGCGCGCAGCGCGACGAGGCGCTCGGCCAGTTCGTCGGCGCTCAGGACGACTCCCATGCCACCTCCCGGGGGGCGGCCTCGAGGGTCAGCTCCTCGAGGGGCGCCGGATCGGTTTCGACGGCCCGGGTGAGCTCCTCCGGCGAGACGGTGGCGGTGCCCATCTTGGTCACCACCACGCCGCCGGCGTAGTCGGCGAGGGCGGTGGCCTCGAGCGGGGTGGCGCCGGCGGCGAGCGCCAGGGCGAAGGTGCCGATCACCGTATCGCCGGCGCCGGTAACGTCGGCCACCTGGGCGGTGCCGTGGACCGGCAGGTGGGCGGCGCCGCCGGGGGTGAACAGGCTCATGCCGCGGCTGCCGCGGGTGACCAGCAGGAAGCGGGTGGCGAGGCGCCGGCGCAGCGTCTCGCCGGCAGCGGCGAGGCCCCCGGCCCGGGAGTCGAGGGCGCCGCCGAACAGCGCCTCGGCCTCCTCCTCGTTGGGGGTGGCGCCGTCGCAGCCGTCCATCTCCGAGAGGCGGTAGCGGCTGTCGCACAGCAGGCAGGCGCCGGCACCCAGGGCGTCGCGCAGCACCGGCACCATGTCCGGCGGCACCGTGCCGTAGCCGTAGTCGGAGAGGATCGCCACCGGGGCCGCACCGGAGGCCGGTCCGTCCGCCGCCGGGACGCCCCACGTGCCACGCCAGGCGGCGAGCCGGGCGGCGAAGGCGGCGCGGTCCTCCGGCGACAGCACCAGGCGGTCCTCGACGTCGTAGCGCACCACCTGCTGCTTGATGGCGTGGCGGGCGCCGGCCAGGATGCGCACCTTGGTGGGCGTGCGGTAGCCGGCGCGGGTGCGGATGCCGGACAGGTCCACCCCGCGCTCGGCGAGGGCGGCGAGCAGGTCGTGGCCGCTGGGGTCGTCGCCGACGATGCCCAGCGGCAGCGGCCGGCCGCCGAGGGCCGCCACGTTGGCCACCGCGTTGGCGCCGCCGCCGGGGGTGATGTGCTCGCCCTCGTACTCGAGGATCATCACCGGCGCCTCGCGGCTGATGCGCTTCGGGGTGCCGGTGACGAAGCGGTCCGCTACCAGGTCGACCAGCATCGCCACCGGCCGGCCGGCCATGGCGCCGATCAGGTCGAGCAGGCGCTCGCGGCGGGGTGGGTTGGGGGGGGCGCTCATGCGGCGGCTCGGTCGCCGGCGGATCGGAGTCGCGGCAGGCAGGCTCCGGAGGCCCGGCGGGAGGGGAGGATATCAGGGTGTCATCGCGGCACACGCGGGTGCCGTTTCCGGCCGGCGGGGCGCTCCGGTCGCGTCCCCTGGCGTGGACGCCCGCCGCAGGGCCGGGGGACACAAACGCTCGCCCTCCCGGCTCCGTATTCCCTCTACCCGGGACCCCCAGACCGGGTGCCTCCGTTGGCACCGCTTGTGCGTAGACAGGGGAAGGACGGAGAGGTCTCGGATACTGCAAGGGGTAACTCGAATGGCGACGAAACAGGCTTCGCTCCACGAACGGGGCTGGAATTTCGAGACGGCGGCGATGCCGTTCGTCGACGCGTTGTACAACACCGCCTACCGCATGACACGCAACTCCGAGGACGCCGAGGATCTCGTCCAGGAGACGTACATGAAGGCGTACAAGTACTACGACAAGTTCGAGGAGGGGACCAACTTCAAGGCGTGGCTCTTCAAGATCATGAAGAACACGTTCATCAACAACTACCGCAAGAAGCAGCAGGTCCCCCCGCAGAGCGACTTCGCCGACATCGAGGAGAGCTTCGAGAGCCAGGTCAGCGACCGCGAGAAGCGCAAGATCAAGGATCCGGAGGAGGAGCTGCTGGAGGACGTCCTGGACGAGGACGTGCAGCTGGCGCTCGACGAGCTGCCGCCGGACTACCGCATGGTGGTGCTGCTGGCCGACCTCGAAGGGTTCTCCTACAAGGAGATCGCCGAGATCCTGGAGGTGCCGGTGGGCACCGTGATGAGCCGCCTCTATCGCGGGCGTCGGCTGCTGGAGCAGGCGATGCTCAAGTACGCCCGCGCTCACGGCTACATCCGCGAGGGCGAGGAACCGCAGAAGATGCGCAGCCGCCAGGACAAGTCGGATTCCGGTGGCGACGGCGGCGGCGACGACGACACGGAATATCCCTCCTAGAGCGCCGAGTTACAGCCTACGAATCGTCCGCCGCGGGCCGACGACCATCGGGGCCACGGGGAGCCTCGAGCGGCGCCGCGGCACGCAGATCGCAGCCGGGAGACCAACATGGACTGCAAGCGGGCCCGCGAGATGATGTACGTCTTCGTGGATGAACGGACCCATCATCACGACGGCGCCCTGCGCGACGACGAGCTGGCGGGTTCCTACTGGAACCATCTGGACGACTGCGGACACTGCAAGCAGAAGGCGGTCTTCACCCGCCGCGTCGTGCTGGTGGTCCGCCAGCGCTGCGCCCGGCACTCGGCGCCGCAGCGGCTGCGCGAGCGCATCCAGGTGATCCTGCAGCGGCACGTCGGCAGCGAGCTGCACTGAACCCGGGTCCCCTCCGAACCCAGGTTCCATCCAATTCCGATCCCATCCGAACCCGGCCGGCGCCACCCCCAACCAGAGACGAGGTCCAGACGATGAAGACCGAGCGCCCATCCCGCAAGCTGCTCACCGCACTGGCGCTGGTCGCGGTGCTCGTCGCCGGCGCCCTGCCGGTGGCGGCCCAGGACGTCCTGCTGCGCGGCTTGCGCGGCGAGCAGCTTCGCGAGGCCGACCTCGCCCAGGGCACCACCATCATCGTGGTCTGGGCCTCCTGGTCGCCGCGCGGGCGCGACGTCGCCGGCCGGGTGGACGAGGTGGCCGGCCGCTGGGGCGGCCGCGCGCGGGTGATCACCGTCAACTTCCAGGAGGACCGCGGCACGGTCGAGGGCTTCCTGCGCGAGAACCCGATGCGGGTGCCGGTGTTCCTCGACGCCGACGGTGCGTTCTCGAAGAAGAACGCGGTCACCAACCTGCCGGGGCTGCTGGTCATCAAGGACGGCGCCACCGCCTTCCGCGGCAAGCTGCCGGCCGACCCCGATTCGGTCCTCTCCGAAGTCCTGCGCTGAGCCGTACCCGGGCCCGCCCGGCCGGCCCGCGGCGGCCCGGTGGGTGCATCTTCCGGCCCTCCGCAGCCCCTTCCTTCCTCCAAAGGGTTGAAATCCCTCCAGTTTTCCGTATACGCTCCCCGCGCAGCAGCAGCGACTACCCGACGATCAACGGTGGAAAGGGCCTGCGCATGGGGCTTTACGGCAGGGGGCGGTGGAACTTGGTCATCCGGGCGGTCCGGTTCGGGCTTCCCGTCGTGCTGGCGGCCGTAGCCTGCGTCCTCGCCCTCGCCAGTCGCCAACTCAACGACTTCGCCGCCTCGCCCTTCCCGCTCGCCCCCGCACCCTCGTACAACTCGATCACCGCCGGTCTCGCTCCGCTGGAGCCGACGGCGGCCCCGGCCCGCGCGGCGGCGCTGCCCATCGAAGGCACCTTCCGCCGCGGTGAGACGCTGGTCTCCGCCCTGGCCGGCGTCGGCTTGCCGGCCGGCGAGGCCTTCCAGGTGGCGGCGGTGCTCGGCGAGCACGTCGACGTGCGCCGCATCCGCGCCGGCAACCCCTACAGCGCCTGGCGCGGTGCCGACGGCCGGATCCAGGCGGTGCAGCTCACGCTGCCGGGCGAGGGGCGGCTCCAGGCGCTGCGCACCGCCGACGAGTCGTGGACGAGCCAGTGGGAGCCGTTCGAGCGCCGGCTGGTGGGCCGCACCGCCCGCGGGGTGGTGCACGGCTCGCTGGTGGCGGCGGTGCGCGCCGCCGGGGCCAGCGCCGAACTGGCCTTCCGCATGGCCGACGTGCTGCAGTGGGACCTCGACTTCGGCCGCGACCTGCGCAGCGGCGACCGCTTCGAGGTGGCCTACGACCAGGTGGAGCTCGACGGCCGTCCCCATGGCCTCGGTCCCCTGTGGGCGCTGCTGTTCGAGAACCGCGGCGCCCGCATCGAGGCCTACCGCTTCGGCGAGGAGGGCGGCTACTACGACGGCGACGGGCGCCCCCTCGAGAAGATGTTCCTGCGCTCGCCGCTGCAGTTCGCCCACGTCACCTCGCGCTTCAACCTGCGCCGCTTTCACCCGGTGCTCAAGCGCTACCGCCCCCACTACGGCGTCGACTACCGCGCCTCCGTCGGGACCCCGGTGCGGGTGACCGCCAGCGGGGTCGTCACCTTCACCGGCTGGGACCGCGGCGGCGGCAAGGTGGTCAAGGTGCGTCACCCCAACGGCTACCTCACCGCCTACCTGCACCTGTCGCGCTTCGCCGACGGCGTGCGCCCGGGCCAGCGGGTGCAGCAGGGCCAGGTGATCGCCTACTCGGGCAACACGGGGCTGTCCACCGCGCCCCACCTCGACTACCGCGTGCAGGTCCAGGGCCGGTGGATCGATCCGCTGACGCTGGACAACGTGCCGGCGGAGCCGATCCCGGCCAGCCAGCGCGACCAGTTCCTCGCCTGGCGCGACACCTGCCGCGAGGCGCTCGAGCGCGGCCAGCCGCTGCGCCAGAAGCCGGAACCGGTGGGCTCGCTGGACAGCATCGTGGTGGCGGCGGGCGGCGCGCCGGAGCTCGATCCGGTCTCCGGCAGCGTCACCGCAGGTCGCTGAGCCCGTGACCGCCGGCCCGGCCCGGGCGGTCACCGCCCGCGCCTGGTGCCGGGTGGACTTCGCCGGCGGCACCCTCGACATCTGGCCTCTCGGCCTGCTCCATCGCGATTCCCGGACCGTCAACGTCGCCATCGACCTGCCGGTGGAGGCGACCCTGTCGCCCCGCGCCGCCGGCTACCGGGTGGTGCAGGGCGAGAGCAGCGTGGAGGCGCCGGACCTCGCGCAGCTGGCGCGCCGCCGCGAGACGGCGCTGCCCGCCACCTTCCTCGCCGCTCTCGAGGTGCCGCCGGTCGACCTTCGGCTGGCGAGCGCCTCGCCGGTAGGCGGCGGACTCGGTGGCAGCTCGGCCCTGGGGGTGGCGCTGCTCGCCGCCGGCGAGGCGCTGCTCGGCCGCGAGCCGTCGAGCGCCGTCGAGCGCGCCGCCGTCGCCCGCGATCTCGAGGCGCGGCTGATGAGCCTGCCCACCGGCACCCAGGACCACTTCCCGGCGCTTCTCGGGGGCGCCCTGGACATCCGCCAGCGTCCCGGAGGCGTCGAGCCGTGGCCGCTGGCCGTCGACGTCGAGGCGCTGGCCGCCAGCCTGGTGGTGGTCTACACCGGGCGCAGCCACTTCTCGGCCGGCAACAACTGGCAGATCGTCCGCCGTCGCCTCGACGGCGACCCGGAGGTCACCCGGCTGCTGACCGGCATCGCCGAGGTGGCGGCGGAGGCGGTCGCGGCGCTGCCGGCGGGCGACCTGCCGCGCCTGGGCGAGCTGATGAGCCGCGAATGGGCGCTGCGGCGCCGTCTGGCGGCGGAGGTGGACGCGCCGGCCATCCGCGAGCTGCTCGCGGCCTCCGAGGCGCTGGGAGCGTGGGGCGGCAAGGCGTGCGGCGCCGGCGGCGGTGGCTCGGTGGCCCTGCTCTGCCCGCCGGAGCGCCGCGCGGCACTGGTCGAAGGCCTCGGCGCCGCCGGGTGGCGGGTGCTCGCCGCCCGCCCCACCGCCGAGCCGCTGCGCGTCGAAGTGGCAGCCTCGGCCGACCCTGGGAACCCCTGAACGAAGAAGACCCCGCGGCGGAGAGCCACGGGGCCTCGGGAGCGCCGGCCGGGCCGGCGTCGCTGGCTCTCGCCACTCAGTTGGTGCGGTTGCGCACCCGCGCCGCCAGCACGTCGTAGGCCTGGCTGCGGCTCATGCTGTCGTCGAGCTGGATCCAGCGCTGGGCGCTCCAGCCCTCCGGCGTGCTCACCACGTAGCGCACCTGGCCCTCGATGTCCCAGGCGACGATGGCGGCGTCGCCGCGGGTGGAGAGGAAGGTGTGGTCCTCGACGCCGGCCGGCAGCGGCGGCAGCGGCCGCTCGGAGACCAGCGTCAGCTCGCCGACGTGGGAGACCGGCGGCAGCGTCGCGAGGGCCGCCGGCCGCGCCACGCTGTCGATGGAGACCAGCTCGAACACCCGCGAGGTGCCGGCGCCGGTGCCGCCGCGCAGGCCGCGATCCTCGAGCGAGAAGCCGATGTCGATCATGTGGTCGCGCATCGCCAGGGCGAGCTTCTCGATGTCCCGCGGCCGGTAGGTCACGCCGATGTCGATCATGTGGCCGCCCATGCCGCCGGCCACGTGCTCCAGGAGCTTGGCGTCCATGCGCACGCCGATGTCGATCATGTGGCCGCCCATGCCGCTGGCCAGCGCTTCGAGGCCCTGGGTCTCCATCAACGGCCCCTGGTCCGCGATCCAGTCGCCGACGCCGTCGGCGATGGCGGCCAGATCGCCGGCGAGCACCGACAGGCGCACCGTGGTGAAGCGGCCGGTACGGGGCAGCGCGAAGCCGGCCACCACGGAGTGGCCGTCGCCGGTGGGGAAGAGGGTCGGCGCCACCGGCGGCGTGCCGGTCAGCGCCTCGCCCGGCTCCACCGCCAGCAGGTCGTCCATGGTGAAGATGGTGTGGCCGCCGAGGTAGGTGCCGTCGAGCAGCACCAGCGGAGCGTAGGTCACGAAGTGGCCGCTGGCGCGCTCCTCGAGCCACAGCACGTGGACCACGGTGCGCTGCACCTCGCGGTCGCCGCCGGGTGCCAGGTAGCTGTCGCGGGTGGTCGCCAGGCGCGGTTCGCTCTGCCAGGAGAACTGCTGCTCGGAGACGTCGATCACCTCGGTCCACTCGCTCTCGCCGTAGCCCACCAGCTTGAGGTTCGAGTGGATCAGGTTGGTGCGGCTCTCCCAGACCACGAACACCGTGCCGGAGGCCTCCTCGAAGGCGAGGTAGGCGGAGCGCTCCACCGAGAAGTCGTCGGTGCCGGGGACCAGCATCCGGTGGCGCTCGCCGTCCGGGCTGCGCACCTCGAGGGCCAGCACCGGCAGCTCCGCCGCCAAGGCGGTGCCGGCGGGGAACAGCGCGCCGTAGGTGCCGGCGTGGACCTCGTAGATGTCGCCGGCGGAGCTGAGCACCGCGGCGGAGGCCGGGACCGCCGCCACCAGGGCGGCGACGAGCAGGAGCAGGATGACGGGGCGTTTCATCGGAGCGCTACGCTTTCAGCTGGATTTCAGGTTGATCAGGCCGCGAACGTCGACCGTCATCAGGAACGTGGGAATGTACGACTGGCCGGGGAAGAACCGCCCCTGCAGATCGGTGAAGCAGCCGTAGGCCCGGTCGGCGTCGCCGGCCAGGTTCGCCGCCTCGCCCAGCAGGTAGAGCGAGTTCTTGATGCCGGTCACGTCGCCCACCGCTTCCGACAGGGCGAGCGCCGTCTCCGCGTGGCGCAGGGCGTGGTGCCAGCGCCCGATCTCGAGGTGCCCGTAGGCCAGGGTCAGGTGCGGCCGCGACTGCCACAGCTTGAAGTCGAGCCGGCGGAACATGCGCAGGCTGGCGACCGCGTAGCGGAAGCCCTCGCTCCAGTTGCGGCGCAGCAGCCGACAGTAGCCCAGGTTGTCGAGCACCAGGGCGCGCACCGGCTCCTCGGAGTCGGGGATCGCCGCCAGGGCCAGCTCGAACTCCTCCTGGGCTTCGTCGATGCGGCTCTCGGCGAGCAGCAGGTTGCCCACCTGGTTGTGGCTCGAGCCGATCCACTCGGGCAGGCCGAGCGACAGCGAGCGCTCGCGCGCGATGCGGGAGTAGAACAGGCCCTTCTTGTGCTCCCCGCGCAGAGCGTAGGCGCGGGCGATGTGGTAGGCCGCGAGGCGGCAGTTGGCCGGATCGCCGTTGCGTACCAGGATCTCGCGCAGCCGCGGCACCCAGCTCTCGGCGCCGCCGCTCTCGATCTCCACCGCCGACAGGTTGCAGAAGGCGCGGTCGATCAGGTCGCCGTCGCCGAGCTCGCGGGCGCCGGCCAGGGCGGCCTCGAAGTGGCTCCGGGCCTCGTCCATGCGCCCGGCGTGCAGGGCGTCGACGCCGAGGCGGCGCAGCCGGGCCAGGCGGGCGTCTTCCCGCGAGTGGGGGGTGGCGTGGGTCATCGCTCGGTCCTCGCTGGTCGGCGCTGGGCGCTACTCGGTGTCACTGCCGGGCTGCTGCGTGCGCTTGAAGGCGATGAAGCTCTCGATCTCGCGCTGGGTGTCGGTGTCGAGGGCCCGGATGTCGCGCAGGAGCCGGGCGTCCTGCGGCGGGATGGCCTCGCGGTTGACCTCGTCGAAGAACTCGCCGACGCCCATGTGGAACTCGGCCAGGATGCGGAACAGGGTGTCCAGCGACACCCGGTATTCTCCCTTCTCCATCCGGGAGAGATCCGACTGCTGGATGCCGATCCGCGACGACAGCTCCGTCTGGGTGAGCTTGTGCTGCTTGCGCAGCTGGCGGATCTTGCGCCCCACGAGCTGGACCTGGCGCACGCGCTCGGGCCACGCGCCGTTCGGGGATGTGCCGTTCTTCGCGCCGCCGCCACGGGCCAGCGGCGTGCGGGCGGCCAGGGAGCGGGGTCGTGCCGTCGGTGTTGCCATGGGTCCTTCCCGGCTGGAATGCTGAGCAGCCACGTGTGGGGGCATCGTACGCTCGCGACCCGGCCTTGTCAATGCAGCATAATCCCCTCCGTGCGCCGCCACCTCTTCCTGCTCCGACAGCTCGTCCGCCGCGATTTCCAGGGCCGCTACGCCGGCTCGGTCCTCGGCTTCGTGTGGTCCTTCGTACAGCCGCTGTGGCTGCTGGTGCTGTTCGGCTTCGTCTTCGGCACGGTCATGCGGATCTCGCCCCTCGGCGAGCGCACCGAGCACTTCGCCGTCTTCCTCTTCTGTGGCCTGCTGCCGTGGATGGCCTTCCACGAGGGCGCCCAGCGCGGGGCGACGGCGATCACCGACAACGCGCCGCTGGTCAAGAAGCTGAGCTTCCCGTCGGAGATCCTGGTGCTGGCGGTCGCCCTGGCCGCCCTGCTGCACGAGGCCATCGCCCTGGTCGTGTTCATGATCATGCTGATCGCCCTCGGCGACCTGACCGTCGTCTCCCTGCCGCTGCTGCTGCTGGCGGTGCCGCTGCAGCTCGCCCTCACCGTCGGCCTGGCGCTGCTGCTCGCCGCCGTCAACGTCTTCTTCCGCGACACGGCGCAGATCGTCGGACTGGTGTTCAACGGCTGGTTCTACCTCACCCCGATCGTCTATCCCCTCGCCCTGGTGCCGGAGGCCTACCGGCCGCTGATCGCGCTCAACCCCCTGACCGCGCTGGTCGAGCTCTACCGCCAGGCGCTGCTCGGCGGCAGGCTGGCCCTGCCGGAGGGGTGGATCACCCTGGTGGTGTTCAGTGCCGTGGTACTATTTGCCGGCCTGTGGCTGTTCTCCCGGCTCAAACCGGCCTTCGTGGACGAGGTTTGACGCCCGTGCGTAGAAGTCTGCGTAGACGTCCTTCGCGCAGCCATCGACCCGGCATTCGATCCACCCCCCCGAGGAGCTTCACCATGCGGTCTCCATCCTCCCTGTTCCCCGTGTCCGCGTTGCGCGGCATCCTGACGGTCGTGCCGCTGCTGGCGGTGATCCTCGCCGGCTGCCACGCCGCCGGCGTGCCCGAGAGCC
>DATACC010000283.1:0-7552 GCA_036259255.1 Thermoanaerobaculia bacterium
GCGACGCTGCGCCGGCGAGCCGCCTGCTGGCCGCCGCCGCCGACTACCTGGTGACCAATCCCAACGCCGTCAACGCGTCGAACTTCGTGTCGCTGGAGGACAACCTCCTCTACTGCGAGGGTTCGTGCATCGACGAGTTGCTCGCCGGCACCACCAACCTCTACGTGCCCTACGCCAACCGCGTGGGCCTGGTGATCGAGGCGACCAGCGAGGCGGTGGTCGACCAGGTCTACAACGTGGTCAACGCGGTGCGGGCGGTGCACGGCATCGATCTGGTGCACTGCATCGTCACGCCGGAGCGCATCGGCACCCGCTGCCGCCGCAACGCCGCCGGCGCCTTCGTCGGCACCATCGACCGGCCCGAGGTGCTGTTCGCCGCCTGCGACGAGCTGGTGGCCGCGGGGGTCGACGCCATCGCCATCACCACCAACGTGCAGGACCTGCCGAGCGAGGCCTACGCCGAGCACTTCCGCGGCGAGTGCCCCAACCCGGTGGGCGGCGTCGAGGCGGTGCTGTCCCACCTGGTGGTCGGCCGCTACCGGCTGCCGGCGGCCCACGCGCCGATGGTTAACGTCAAGGAGCTCGACCTCGAGGACGACGTGGTCGACGCCCGCGGCGCCGGCGAGATGGCGTCGTGGAGCGGCCTGGCCTGCGTGCTGATCGGGCTCGCCCGGGCGCCCCGGCTGGAGCCGCGGGGCCGGGTGCGCGACGCCATCGGGGTCGAGAACGTGGTGGCGGTGGTGGCGCCGGCGAGCTGCCTCGGCGGCCCGCCGGTGATCCACGCCCAGCACCACGGCATCCCGGTGATCGCGGTACATGGCAACGAGACGATCCTCGACGTCACCGCCGAGCGCCTCGGCCTGCGCGGCGTCGTCGAGGTGGGCAACTACGCGGAGGCCGCCGGCGTGCTGCTGGCGCTGACCCGCGGCATCAGCCTGGACACCATCTACCGCCCGCTGGAGACCCTGCGGCCGGTGCGCGTGCCGGCCCTGATGCCGGCCGCGGCGATGGCCGGCTGAGCCGGAGGACGGGCGAGGGATGAAGGCACTGCCTACGCCGGTGGTCGGTCTGATGGTCGACGCCGATCCCAACCTGCTGGTCGGCCTGCTGGCCGCCTGGAAGGCGGGGTGTGCCTTCGTGCCCCTCGATCCGCGGGAGCCGGTGGAGCGCTGCCGGCGCATCGCCGAGGACTGCGGCCTGCGCCTGCTGCTCACCGAGACGGCCCACCTCGAGCGGGCCCGGGAGGTGGCGGCGGCGGTGCCGGGGATCGCCGAGGTGGTGTGCCTCGACGCCGAGCCGGCCCTCGAGGCCGGCGGCGGCGAGCCGGCTGCGGGGCCGGAGCGCGGCCCCGGCGCCGAACCGGCGGACCCCGCCTACGTTCTCTACACCTCCGGGTCCACCGGCGAGCCCAAGGGCGTGGTGGTGACCCACGCCAACCTGGCGCCGCTGCTCGCCTGGAGCGGCGGCGCCCTCGGCCTGCGCCCCGGCGTGCGGGTGCTCCAGACCCTGTCCCACACCTTCGACTTCGGCCTCTTCGAGGTGCTCACCACCCTGTTGGCCGGCGGCACCCTGTACCAGCCGGAGCGCGAGGAGCGCCTCGACCCGGCGCTGTTCGCCCGCGCCCTCCACGCCTGCCGCGCCGAGCTGCTGCACGTGACGCCCTCGGTGCTGCGCGAGGTGGCGCCGGCCGCCGGCCGGGTGGCGAGCCTCGCCACGGTCCACCTGGGCGGCGAGGCGCTGACCCCGGCGGTGGTGGAGAGCGCCGCCGCCGTGGCCGGCGCCAGCGCCCGGGTGCTCAACGGCTACGGCCCCACCGAGGCGACGGTCAACGCCACCCTCGAGGAGCTGCGCGCCGGTGCGCCGGTGCCGGTGGGCAGCGGCGGCTCGGTACCGATCGGCCGGCCGTCCGCCGCCAACCGCGCCTACGTGCTCGACGCCCGGCTGCGGCCGGTGCCGCCAGGGATGCCGGGCGAGCTGTGCATCGGCGGCCCCGGCGTCGCCCTCGGCTACCTTGGCCGGCCGCGCCAGACGGCCGAGCGCTTCCTGCCCGATCCCTGGGCCGGCCTGCCCGGCGCCCGGCTCTACCGCAGCGGCGACCTGGTGCGATGGCGCCCGCGCGGCAGCCTCGACTTCCTCGGCCGCGTCGACCGCCAGGTGAAGCTGCGCGGCTTCCGCATCGAGCCGGGCGAGGTGGAGCGCGTGCTCTGCCTGCACCCGGGAGTCGAGGCCGCCGCCGTCGGCGTGCGCTCCGGCACCCTGGTGGCGTGGGTGGTGGGCGCCGGCGGCGAGGACGCCCCCGACGGCGAGGAGCTGCGCGGTTACCTGCGCGAGCGGCTGCCGGCGCCGATGGTGCCGGCAGCCCTGGTCGCCGTGCCGTCGCTGCCGCGCACCGCCCACGGCAAGCTCGACGAGTCGCGCCTGCCCGACCCCCTGGCGGGCCGCGCCGGCACCGGCGGCCCCGGCCCCCGCACGCCCACCGAGGAGGTGGTGGCGGCGGTCTGCGGCGACGAGCTGGCGGTGGGCACCCTCGGCGTCCATGACGATCTCTTCGAGGCCGGTTGCCACTCGCTGCTCGCCATGCGCATCGTCACCCGGCTGCGCGAGGCGTTCCGCGCCGAGCTGCCGCTGGTCACCCTGTTCGAGCATCCGACCATCGCCGGGCTCGCCCGGGCCATCGAGCAGGCGGCCCACGGCACCGCCCTGCCGCCCCTCACGCTGCGGCCCCGCGACGGCGCCGACCTGCCGCTGTCCTACAGCCAGGAGCAGATCTGGCTGATGCACCGCATGGATCCGGCCAGCGTGGCCTACCACGTGCCGCGGGCGCTGCGCATGCGCGGCCCGGTGGTGCCGGCGCTGCTGCGGCGCGCCTTCACCGCCATCGTCGAGCGCCACGAGATCCTGCGCACCACCTTCCACGACGTGGCGGGCGTCGAGCGGATGGCCGGCGGCACGGCGGTCCAGCGGGTCCACCCGCCGTACCCGGTCGACATTCCGGTGATCGACCTGTCGGCCCTGGCCGCCGAGGAGCGCCTGGCGCGGGTACGCCAAATCACGGTGGAGGAGGGGCAGCGCCCCTTCGACCTCGGCCGCGGGCCGATGCTGCGCCTGCGCCTGCTGCGCCTCGCCGCCGACGACCACGTGCTGGTGGTCTGCGAGCACCACCTGGTGCACGACGGCTGGACCCAGGGCGTGCTGGTGCGCGACTTCCTCGCCTACTACTCGGCCTTCGCCGAGGACCGGGAGGCCGACCTGCCGGTCCTCGAGGTGCAGTACGGCGACTACGCCCTGTGGCAGCGGCGCCACCTCGGCCGCGAGGTGCTGCAGCCGCAGCTCGACTGGTGGCGCGAGCGGCTCACCGGCGCCCCGGAGCTGCTGGAGCTGCCCACCGACTTCCCGCGCCCGGCGGTGCAGACCACCCGCGGCGACGAGGTGGAGCTGGAGGTCGACGGTGACTTGGCCGACGCCCTGCGCGCGGTGGCCCAGGACGCCGGCAGCACCCTGTTCATGGTGCTGCTGGCCGCCTTCAAGGCGCTGCTGCGACGCTACGGCGCCCAGGAGGACCTGGTGCTCGGCACCGCCGCCGCCAACCGCCGCCTGCGCCACCTCGAAGGCATGCTGGGCATGGTGATCAACACCCTGGTGCTGCGCACCGATCTGTCCGGCGATCCCCCCTTCCGCGAGGCGCTGGAGCGCACCCGGCGCACCTGCCTCGACGCCTACGGGCGCCAGGACCTGCCTTTCGAGTGGCTGGTGGAGGCGGTGCAGCCCACCCGGGTGCTGTCCCACCAGCCGCTGTTCCAGGTGATGTTCTCGATGCTCGACACGCCGATGCCGCCCCTCGTGCTGCCCGGCCTGGAGCTCGAGCTGCTGCCGTCCCACAACCTGTCGTCGAAGTGGGACTTCGACCTCATGGTGATCCCCCACCGGGAGCAGCGCTTCGCCAGTATCGGCGGCGCGCCGGCGGGTGCCGAGTCGGGCCTGACGCTGATCATCGAGTTCAGCACCGATCTCTACGAGAAGGCCACCATGGAGCGGCTGGCGCGCCACTACCGGGAGCTGCTGGCGGGCATCGTGGCCGATCCCCGCGCGGCGCTCTCGGCGCTGCCGCTGCTCGACGCGGCGGAGCGCCGGCAGGTGCTGGCGGCGGCGGCCGGCGACGGGTTGAAGGCCGCCGTCGCCGCGGTACCCGAGGCCGCGGATCCCGGTTCCCCGGTGTCCGGTTCCTCGGTGCCCGGCGCCACGGTCGTGGAGCGGCTGGCGGCCCACGCCGTCCGGGCGCCCGGCGACGCCGCCCTCGTCTGCGGCGAGCGCACCCTCGGCTACGGCGAGCTGATGGCGGCGGTGGACGCCACGGCGCGGCGGCTGCGGCGGCGCGGCTTCGGACCGGAGACGGTGGTGGTGCTGCGCGGCGCGCGCTCGCCGGAGCTGGTGATCGGCCTGCTCGCCATCCTGCGGGCCGGCGGCGCCTACCTGCCCCTCGACCCCGCCCTGCCTGCGGTGCGCGCCGCCCGCATGGTGGCCGACGCCGGCGCCCGCTGGCTGGTCGGCGGCCCCGACGAGGCCGGCGGCGACGATCTCGGCCTGGAGCGCATCGTGCCGCGGGTCGAGGCACCGGGGGAGGCGGACGCGGCCGGCGAGCTGCCGCCGCCCGATCCCCGCCAGCTCGCCTACCTGATGTACACCTCCGGGTCGACCGGCGAGCCGAAGGGCGTCGGCGTCTCCCACGGCTCACTCGCCTGGTACGCCGAGGCGGCGCGCCGCATCTACGGCGTGGCGGCCGGCGAGCGGGTGCTCCAGTTCTCCTCGTTGAGCTTCGACATCAGCGTCGAGGAGATCTTCGTCACCCTCGCCGCCGGCGGCACCTTGGTGGTCCACCCGCAGCCGTCGACCCTCTCGGTGGCCGAGCTGCTGGCGCTGTGCGCCGAGCAGCGGGTGAGCCTGCTGTCGCTGCCCACCGCCTGGTGGCACCACCTGGCGGCGGAGGTGGCGGCCGGCCACGCCGAGCTGCCGGCCTGCCTGGAGCGGGTGGTCCTCGGCGGCGAGCGGGCGCTGGCCGAGCGGATGGAGGGCTGGCGCCGCGCGGTGGGGGAGCGGGTGGCGACCTTCAACAGCTACGGCCCGACGGAGGCCACGGTGGTGGCCACCTGCCACCGCCTGGAGCCGCGGCGGCCGCCGGGGCGCCGCAGCGAGATCCCCATCGGCCGCCCGATCCCCGGCGCCCGCGCCTGGGTGCTCGACGACCGCCTGCGGCTGGCGCCGTACGGCCTGCCGGGCGAGCTGGTGCTCGGCGGTCCCGGCGTGGCGCGGGGCTACCACGGCCGCCCCGCCGCCACCGCCGCCGCCTTCGTGCCCGACCCGTACTCCGGTGCCGCCGGCGCGCGCATGTACCGCACCGGCGACCGCGCCCGCCTGCGCCCCGACGGCCAGCTCGAGTTCCTGGCCCGGCAGGACGCGCAGGTCAAGATCCGCGGCTTCCGGGTGGAGCCGGCAGAGGTGGAGGCGGCCCTGGCGAGCCACCCGGCGGTGCGCCAGGCGGTGGTCGAGCCGCGCACCGCCGCCAGCGGCGAGCGCCGGCTGGTGGCCTGGTTGGCGGCCGATCCCGCGGCCTTCGGCGGCGCCGGCGCCGTGGAGCGCGCCATGCGCCGCTACCTGCTCGACCGCCTGCCCGACTACATGGTGCCGGCCGACTACCTCTGCCTGGACGAGCTGCCGCTGACGCCCCAGGGCAAGGTGGACCGCCGGGCGCTGCCGGCGCCGGAGGAGCGGGCGCCGGCGGTCCTCGGCCGCCGGGCGCCGCGCACCCCGCTCGAGGAGACGGTGGCGGCGCTGTGGGCCGAGTCCCTCGGCCGTCCCCGGGTGGGCCTCGGCGACGACTTCTTCGCCCTCGGGGGCCACTCCCTGTCGGGCACCCGGCTCGTCGCCCGGGTGCGCACGGTGTTCGGCGTGGAGCTGCCGCTGCGCGACCTGTTCCAGCGTCCCACCGTCGAAGGCATGGCGGAGGCCATCGCCGAGCGCTTGGCGGCCGGTGCCGCCGACGCGCCGGGGAGCGCCGCCGCCCCCGGCGGCCCCGGTCCGCTGGTGCCCGTGCCGCGCGACGGCGAGCTGCCGCTGTCGTTCGCCCAGCAGCGCCTGTGGTTCCTCGACCAGCTCGAGCCGGGCAGCGCCGCCTACAACCTGGCCGGTGCCTACCGGCTGCGCGGCGCCCTGTCGCTCGCCGCCCTGGCCGCCGCCTTCCGCGCCGTGGCCGATCGCCACGAGGTGCTGCGCACCACCTTCCCGGTCGAAGCGGGGCGGCCGCGCCAGCGCATCGCCGGGGCGCCGGCGGTGCGGCCGGCGGTGGTCGACCTTTCCGCCCTCGCCGACCCGGCGGCGGCCGCCACCCGGCTCGCCCGGCGCGAGGCGGCGACGCCCTTCGATCTCGCCGCCGGCCCGCTGCTGCGGGTGCGGGTGCTGCGCCTGGCGGCGGACGACCACCTGCTGGTGGTCAACCTCCACCACATCGCCGGCGACGGCTGGTCCATCGCCCTGCTGGCCGAGGAGGTGCGCCGCCTCTACGCCGCCGCACGGGCCGGGGAGCCGGCCCGGCTGGCGCCGCTGCCGGTGCAGTACGCCGACTACGCCGTGTGGCAGCGGCGCTGGCTCGCCGGCGAGCGCTTGGCCGCCGAGGTGGAGTGGTGGCGCGAGCGGCTGGCCGGCGCCGGCGAGGTGCTGGAGCTGCCGGCCGACCGCAGCCGCCCCGCCACCCAGCGCCACCGCGGCGCCAACCTCTCGTTCCGGCTGCCGCCGGCCCTGGCGCAGCGCCTGCGCGAGGTCGCCCGCCAGCACTCCGGCACCACCTTCATGGTGCTGCTGGCCGCCTTCGAGACGCTGCTCCACCGCTACACGGGGCACACCGAGCTGTCGGTGGGCACGCCGGTGGCGGGGCGGCGCTTCGCGGAGCTCGAGGGGCTGATCGGGTTCTTCGTCAACACCCTGGTGCTGCGCAGCTCGCTGGCCGGCGACCCGTCCTTCGGCGAGCTGGTGGACCGGGTGCGGCACACGGTGCTCGAGGCCGACGCCCACCAGGACGTGCCCTTCGAGCGGCTGGTCGAGGAGCTGGCGCCGGAGCGCAACCTCTCCCACGCGCCGCTGTTCCAGGTGATGTTCGCCTTCCTCGACCTGCCGGAGCACCTCGAGCTGCCGGGTCTCGCGGTGGAGGAGTGGCCCCTCGACACCGGCACCTCGAAGTTCGACTGGACGGTGCTGCTCACCCGCGGCGACGACGGCTCCGTGGGGGCCACCCTCAACTACGACACCGACCTGTTCGACGCCGCCACCATGGAGCGGGTGGCGCGGCACTTCCGGGCGCTGCTGGCGGCGGCGGCGCAGCGCCCCTGGCTGCCCCTGTCGCGGCTGCCGCTGCTCGCCGCCGCCGAGCGCCAGCAGCTTCTCGCCGAGTGGAACGACACGGCGGCGGCGAGCAGCGGCAGCCGCGACAGGGGCAGCCAGGGGCGCTGCGCCGCCGCCGCCAGCAGCGCCCGGAAGTGCCGCGCCACCCGCTCCATGGTGGCGG
>DATACC010000284.1:0-6814 GCA_036259255.1 Thermoanaerobaculia bacterium
GCCTTCCGCCACCTCGCCGGCCGCCGCCGCCAGTCGCGCGTGCTGGGGCGAGACGACGGCGGCGAGCGGCTGCGGCCAGGGGAGCGCCTGCAGCGAGGCGATCAGCGCCAGCGCCGCCAGCGCCGCCGCCGGCAGCGCCACCGGCGCCAGCGAGCGGCGCCGCTGGATCGCCGGCAGGGCGAGCAGCAGGGCGACGCAGGCGCCGACGGCGAGGGCCGTCTCCGCCACCGGCCGCACGCTGCCGAAGGGCAGCGGCGCCCAGAGGACCAATCCTCCCAGGACAGCCGCCGAGGCGGCCGGAACGTGCCGTATCATGCGGCCTCCGATGCCCGCGAAAGCTCCCGGTCGGACCGGACACCTCTGCCTGGAGACGTGATGAGAGTGTCACTCACGAAGCCGTACCGCGCGATCATCCTGCTCGCGCTTTCCACGCTGCTCGCTGCCGATGCGGTGGCTCAGGCCACGCAGTATACGGCCCCCGGCGGCAGCAATCTCGGCGGCACCCGCAGCAAGGAGGATCTCGAGCGCGAGATGGCGGAGGCGCGCTGGAGCCTCGGACCGGTGCGGCTGGCGCCGTGGATCGGGGTGCGCGATCTCGCCTGGGTGGACAACGTCTACGCCGAGGGGGGCGACGAGACCTCCGACGTCACCGTCACCGCGGGCGCCGGCCTCACCGCCTACCTCCCCACCGGACCCAAGATCTTCTGGCTCGCCCAGGCGATGCCCGAGTACGTGTGGTGGGCCGACAGCGACGAGCGCCGGCGCCTGGTGGGCCGCTACGGGGTGGGCGGCTTCGGCAGCTTCAACCGGTTGGAGCTGGCAGTCCGGGCGCTGCGCACCGAGGAGCAGGCGGTGGTCACCTCGGAGTCGCCCCAGCTCGCCATCGCCCAGCGCGAGGAGGTCGGGCTGGACGGCGAGCTGCGGCTGCTGTCGACCCTGGCGTTGACCGTGGCAGCGGCCGACACCGACCTCGAGCAGGAATCCGACGAGCCGTTCGACCCGCGGGTGCCCGACTTCTCCCGCCTCGACCGCGGCGAGCGCCGGCTCGGCGCCGGCCTCGCCTGGCGCCCGAACGATCAGGTGCGGCTGGAGCTCGGCGCCGAGCACCTGGAGACCGAGTTCGCCCCCGGCGCCCGCGACCTTTCCGGTTCCGGCACCTCGCCCTACCTGGCCCTCGAGGTCGTCGGCAACCGCCTGAGCACCCTGGGCCGGCTGGTCCAGCGCCGGCTCGACCCGGAGCCGGGCTCGGTGCTCGTCCCGGTGGAGGCGCTCGAGGGCGACCTGCGCCTGGAGCTGCGTCCCGGCTGGCGCTTCACCTTCGGCGCCTACGGCTCCCAGCTGGTGACCTACTCGCTGGCCGAAGGGCAGTCCCACTTCGAGGCCCGGCGCTTCGGCGCGGACGTCGCCGCACCCTTCGCGGGGCGCTTCGACCTGCGCCTGTTCGGGGAGACCGGCGAGAACCGCTACGAGCCGCTCGCCGCCGCCGCGCCCCGGCGCCTCGACGAGGTGACCGCCTACGGCGTGCGCCTCGGCTGGAGGCTGCGGGAATGGCTGTCCTATCGGGCAGGTTTCGTGCAGGAGGAGTACGACTCGAACCTGCCGGGCTTCGACCGCGAAGTGGGCCGGATCGAGAGCACCCTCGTGGTGAGCACCGGGAGCTGGGCGTGGCAGTGAGGCCATGAGCCCGGGCGGTGCCGCGCCGCGGGGCCTCGCCGCACCGCGGACGCCACACCGCGGGGCGCCGTGCTCCTCGACCCTGGAGTCCTTCGGATGAGAGCGCTTCGCCCCACCTTCGCCATCGCCTGCCTGTTGGCGAGCCTCGCCGCCGCCCCGCCGGCGGCCGCCCAGAGCGCCCCGATCACGGCAGCGCCGGTCGCCTCCTCCGGCTATCGGCTGGGGCCCCAGGACCTGGTGCGCGTCGAGGTGCTCGAGTCGCCGGGGCTGACCGGGGAACGTCGCGTCGACAGCGACGGCACCATCGACCTGCCGCCCCTCGGCCGGGTGCAGGCCGAGGGCAAGACGGCTCCCGAGCTGGCGGCCGACATCGAGCAGCGCCTGGAGGCCGACTTCCTGGAACGCGCCACGGTGCGCGTCGACGTGCTGGAGCTGCGCTCGAAGACGGTCACCATCATCGGCGCCGTCACCAACCCGGGCACCTTCGGTTTCCCCGGCGCCTGGACGCTGCTCGAGGCGATCACCGCCGCCGGGGGCCTGTCCGGCGAGCGCGGCGGCGTGGTGCGGGTGCTGCGCCGGGCCGACAACGGCCTGTCCGACCAGGTGGAGATCGCCCTCGACGACCTCGTCGGCCGGGCCGATCCGGGGGTCAACCTGCCGCTGCTGCCCGGCGACCTGGTCAACGTCGCCCGCAGTCAGAAGGTGACCATCTATTTCCTCGGCGAGGTGGCCGGCGCCGGCGCCCTGGAGTTCGTCACCTCCGACCGGGTGACCCTGCTCGCCGCCATCGCCCGCGCCGGCGGCCTCACCGACCGTGCCTCGCCGCGCATCCGCATCCGGCGCGCCACCGCCGACGGCCGGGGCGAGGAGATCGAGGTCCACTACGGCCGCATCCTCGCCGGCCGGGATCCCGACGTGGAGCTGCGCGACGGGGACCTGATCGTCATCAAGGAGTCGTTCTTTTGAGCCACGAAGACCCCTTCGGGGCCGACTTCGGCCTGCCCTCCGGCCCCTCGCCCGCCGGCGCCGGCGCGGCGGAGCCCTCCGGTGCCGATCTCCTCGACACCCTCTGGCTCTACCTGGGCGGCCTGCGCCGGCGCTGGAAGCTGGTGGCCCTGATCACCGCCGCCGGCGTCGCCGCCGGCGCCGTCCACTTCCTCGTCACGCCGCCGGTCTATCAGGCCGAGACGACCCTGCTCATCGAGCGCCGCAGCTCCAACTCGCTGCTCTCGTCGCAGCTCCCGTGGCTCGACCACTACTTCAACCTCGAGTTCTACCCCACCCAGTACCGCCTGCTGCAGAGCCGCGGCCTGGCCGAGCAGGTGGCCCTCGACCTGCGGCTCACCGAGGAGGCCGGCTTCTCGCGCGGCGCCGGCGCCGACGGCGAAGCCTCCCGCGGTGGCGACCGGGCGGCCCTCGGCCGGGTGGCCAACCGGCTGCGCGGCGGCCTGTCGGTGGAGCCGGTGCGCGAGACCCAGCTCGTCGAGCTGACCTACCGCACCGACGACCCGGAGCAGGCGGCGCGCATCGCCAACGCCTACGCCGAAGCCTTCATCGAGTTCTCCATCCGCACCCGCTCGGAGACGATGAGCGAGACCTCCGACGTGCTCACCGAGGAGGTCGCACGCCTCAAGGACGAGGTCGGCAAGCTCGAGGAGCAGGTGGCGGCCTACAGCCTGACCGACATGCTGCCGCTGTCCGGCGGCAGCGAGACGAGCGGCGCCCTGCAACGGCTCGAGAGCCTGAACACCGACCTGATGGACGCCCGCCGCGACCGCTTCGAGACCGAAGCGCGCTACCGCGAGCTGAACCAGATGCCGGCCGAGACGGTGGCCGCCGCCACCGCCAGCGTGCTGATCGGCGACCTGCGAGCCGAGAAGGCACGCCTCGAGCGCGAGTACGAGTCGAAGTCGGGCGTCTACAAGGCCGGCTGGCCCGAGATGCAGGAGCTGAGCAGCCGCATCGAAAGCACCGGCGAGCAGCTTCGCCAGGCGGTGGCCGACGAGGCCCGCCGGGTGCGCCAGGCCGCCTACGCCGAGTACCAGGCCTCGCTGCGCGAGGAGCAGGCCATCGCCGGCGAGATCGAGCGCCTGAAGAACCAGATGTCGTCGGAGAACTCCCAGGCCGTGGAGCTCGCCAACCTGCAGGTGGAGCTGCGCTCGCGCCGGGGCCTGCTCGACGACCTGGTGCGCCGGCAGTCCGAGACCACCTTCGCCACCCGCCTGCAGACCGACAAGAGCTCCAACGTGCGGGTGGTCGATCGGGCCCTGGTCCCCGGGGCGCCGATCCGGCCGTCGCTGCCCCAGGACCTCGGCGCCGGCACGATGGCCGGCCTGCTGCTCGGCCTCGGCCTCGGCCTGCTGCTGCAGTTCCTGGACCGCACCATCAAGTCGCCCGAGGAGCTGGAGCGCCTCTCCGGTCTGCCGGTACTCGCCGTGGTGCCCGACGTCTCCGACTCCGGCCAGGGCTACGGCTACGCCTACCAGTACGGCTACGGCGAGCAGCCCGCGGCGCCGAAGGGGCGCCGCTGGCTGGAGAAGAAGAACGGCGGCGACAAGGTCCCCATCGAGCTGCTGCCCCACGCCCGGCCGCGGCTGGCGGTCTCCGAGACCTACCGCTCGCTGCGCACCGCTCTGCTGCTGTCCACCGCCCGCGAGCTGCGGGTGGTGGCGCTCACCTCGGTGGAGTCGTCCGAGGGCAAGACGGCCACCGCCGCCAACCTGGCCGTGGTGCTGGCCCAGCTCGGCCGCCGCGTGCTGCTGATCGACGGCGACCTGCGCAAGCCCCGGTTGCACAAGGTGTTCGGCGTGTCGAACCGCACCGGCCTGGTGACCTACCTCACCACCGGCGCCGCCGACGGGCTGACCCACCGCACCGAGGTCGGCGGGCTCTCGGTGATGACCTCCGGGCCGATCCCGCCGAACCCCTCGGAGCTGCTGGCCTCCGACCGCATGCGCGATCTGCTCGCCCGGCTGCGCGAGAGCTTCGACTACGTGGTGATCGACTCGCCGCCGTCCCTGGCGGTGACCGACGCGACGATCCTCGGTGCCATGGCCGACGGCGTGGTGCTGTGCGTGCGCTCCGGCCGGGTGGAACGCCAGGACCTGGGGCGGGTGCTCGACCGCCTGCGCCGGGCCGACATCAAGCTGCTGGGCACCCTGCTCAACGCCCACCGCAGCGGCGGCGGCGCCAGCGACAAGGCCTACCGCGCCTACCTCGCGGACGCCCCCGAGGCGGAGACCGGGTCGGCCGCTTGATGATCGACCTCCACCTGCACGTGCTGCCGGCGGTCGACGACGGAGCACCCGACCTCGGCGCCGCCCTCGAGATGTGCCGCATGGCCGTCGAGGACGGCTGCGAAGCGCTCGTCGCCACGCCCCACCAGCGCACCTCGATGTGGGACAACAGCGACCGCCGCCACCTCGACGCGGTGCGCGCCGAGCTCACCGCCGCCCTGGCCACCGCCCTCGACGGCGAGCTGGCCCTCTACCCCGGCGCCGAGATCCGCGTCGACGGCGAGGTCCTCGACGAGCTCGACGACCTGCTGGCCAGCGGCCTGGAGCCACTCGCCGAGTCGCGCTACCTGCTGCTCGAGTTCGATCGCCGCCTGCCGCCCCCGGACCCGCTGGAGCTGACCCACGAGCTGATCGTCTCCGGCTGGCTCCCGATCTACGCCCACCCGGAGCACATCCCGTTCCTCGCCGGGGACCTCGCCATGGTGGAGCGGCTCGCCGGGATGGGCGCCCTGTTCCAGATCACCGCCGGCAGCCTCACCGGCGACGTCGGCCGTTTCCGGCAGGAGGTGTGCCGGCGGATGATCGACCAGGGTCTGGCCCACTTCGTCGCCAGCGATGCCCACAACACCACCAGCCGGCCGCCGGGGCTGTCCCGTGCCCAGCACGAGATCACCCGCCGCTGGGGCGCCGAGACGGCCCGCCGGCTGACCGTGGACAACCCCCGTGCCGTCGTGGAGAACCGGCCGCTGCCGTCTTGAGGCGGCCGCTGTCCCGTCCTCCGAGACCTCCGGCTCGCCCGCCCGAGGCTCCCGAAACACAACGCTCCGCGGCGACACCTCGCTGTGGGAGCGCTTTCCGACCGAGATCCGCATGAGAGACGCCCGCCCCCTCCGCCCCCGAGCCCGCCGGGCCCACCGCGCCGCCCCCCGGGCCGTCCTTGGTGCCGCGCCGCGCGCCGCCCTGCGGGCTGCCCTGCTGCTGGCGGCGCTGGCCCCCGCCGCGGCGGCCGGTGCCCAGGTGCTGCCGTTCTACCAGGACCTGCTCTCCCAGGGCACCCTGGCGCTGCAGCGCGGCGCCCACGCCGAGGCCGAGCGCGACCTGCGCCTGGCCGCCTTCGGCATGCTCGAGGAGCCGCCCCTGCTGGTCGCCACGCTGGCCCGCCTCGCGCTGGCCCAGCAGCCTCTCGACCGCGGTCCGCAGCTCGACGAGACCCTGGAGCGGCTGCTCACCGTCGAACGGCGCTTCGCGGTGTGGGACCAGGCACCGCTGCCGGAGGGCACCCGCCGCTCGGTCGCCGAGCTGCTGCTCGCCCGGGTGCCGGAGGCCTCGCTGCTCGCCATCCCCGCCTTCCAGCCGCTGGCCGAGCAGAAGCTGGTGCGCCGGCTGGAGGCGATGAAACCCGCCGAGCGGCGCCGCGCCCTCGCCGCCGAGATCGCCCGCGCCCCCGACAGCCCGCGCCTGCAGGTGCTGCTCGGTGAGGAGGAGCTGGCCGCCGGCGAGCTGCCGTCGGCTTCGTCGCGGGCTTCCCGGGCCCTCGCCGCCGGCGGGCTCGATGCCCCCCTCGAGACCCGTGCCCGCTGCCTGCGCGGCGCGGCGCTGGCCCGCGCCGGCGGCTGTGCCGCCGCGGTGGCCGACCTCGAGCGTTGCCCCGACGCCCGCCGCCAGGTGGAGCCGGCCCGCGATCTCCTCGCCTGCCGCCTGCAGCTCGGCCAGTGGTCCGAGGCGCAGGCGCTGGCCGCGGCGCTGCCGCCGGAGGTCGCCCGCAACCGCGCGCTGGCCCGGCTCGACCTCGAGGCGGCCAGGAGGCTCCTCAACGGGATCCTCGTGCAGTCGCCCGAGGGTCGCGACCTCTCCTTCGACGAGCTGCGGCAGCTGCTCGACGCCTACGGCATCCACCTCTGGCG
>DATACC010000285.1:0-5792 GCA_036259255.1 Thermoanaerobaculia bacterium
CCCGCCGCCGCCGCCCGGTGGCCCGACCGCCGGCGGCCCGCCCCCGCCGGGTGGCGGTGTCGAGAGTCCGAACCGCGGCCTGATGATCGTCCTCTCCTACCTGTGGCTGCTGGCGCTCATCCCGCTGCTGGCCGAGAAGGAGGACCGCGAGGTGCAGTGGCATGCCAAGCACGGCCTGGTGCTGACCGCCGCCGAGATCATCATCGCCATCGGCCTGACCATCGTCAGCGCGGTGCTCGACAGCATGGGCGGTCTCGGTTGCGCCACCTGCGGCATCACCTCGATCTTCTGGCTGGTGGTGCTCGTGGTCCACGTCATCTGCATCATCCAGGGCATCAACGGCAAGCGGTTCATCATCCCGGGCCTCAGCCCGCTGGCCGACCGGTTCTAGGAGCCGCCGGGCCATGAGCGAGCCGCTGGATCCGTACCGCACTCCGTCCGCTCCGCCTCCGCCGCCGGGTCCGCCGGCGGTGGGGGTGCGTCCCGGTCTGCCGTGGGACCGGGAGAAGACCGGCAACGCCTTCCTCGAGACGGTCAAGCGCCTGATCACCATGCCGGTGGAGGCCTTCCGGGAGGCGCGACAGAAGGGCGACTACGCGTCGCCGCTGATCTTCGGCGTCGTCCTGGTGACGCTGGCCACGGTGGTCGGCCAGCTCTGGAGCCTGCTGTTCGGCACCGCCTGGGTCGACGTGATCGGCGCCAACCTGCCGCCGGAGTCCCGGGGCTTCCTGGAGCAGATGGGGGCGCCGACCCTCGGCGGGGTGCTGTTCGCCCTGATCCTCGCCCCGTTCCTCGCGGTCATCTGGCTATTCGTCTGGAGCGGCATCGTCCACCTGTTCCTGCTGATGGTCGGCGGAACCCGCGACTCGGTGGCCGGCTTCGAGGGATCGCTGCGCGTCATCTCGTACTCTTCGGTGAGCAATCTGGCCGCCCTGGTGCCGTTCGTCGGCGGGCTGATCCAGTTCGTCTGGGGCATCATCCTGCAGATCCTCGGCATCGCCGAGCTGCACCAGACCAGCCGCGGCAAGGCGGCCCTTGCGGTGCTGCTGCCGCTGGTCCTGTGCTGCCTCTGCGGCGTCGCGCTGGGCGTGATGTTCGGAGCCGCCCTGTTCGCGGCGATCACCGGAGCGGCGAACCAGTGATCGTGGGCCCCGGCGCCCGTCGGTCCGGTCCTCGCGGTCCGCACCGGTGAGCCCGGGGCGCCAGCTCGCCTTCCTGTGGGGCGGCGTCGCCGCGGCGCTGGTGGCGCTCTCGCCGCTGGCGCCCCGCTTCGCCGCCGCCCTGCCCCCCTGCCTGCTGAAGACGTTCACCGGCGTGCCGTGCCCGAGCTGCGGCACCACCCGGGCGGCGCTGGCGCTGGGCCGCTTCGACGTGCCCACCGCTTTCGCCGTCTCCCCGCTGGCCGCCGTCGCCCTGCTCGCCCTGGTCGGCGGCGGCCTCCTGGCCGCGGCGGCGGCGGTGCTGCGCGAGCCACCGGAGGTGCCGGCGCTGTCGCCCCGAGGTGCCCTGCTGCTGCGGGTGTCGCTCGCCGCCGCCCTGCTCGGCAACTGGCTGTACCTGCTGACCACCGGAGCCTGACAGGTGGCGCGGTGCCCCTGAAGCTCGGCTCCCGGGCGCGGCTCGCGCTGGTCCTCGGCGTCGTCGTGCTGCTGTTCGCCGCGGATTCGCTGCGGCCTCCCGAGCGGCAGGTGTCCGCCCGCGTCCTGCTGGCCGGCATCGATGTCTACCAGGCCACGCTGTCGCCGCGGATGCCCGAGGCCGGGGTCGACTGCCGCTTCCACCCGACCTGCAGCCGCTACGCCGAGGGCGCCATCCGCAAGCACGGGGGGGTGCTCGGAGCCCTGCGGGCGGCCGGGCGCGTGGCGCGCTGCGGCCCATGGACCCCGGCGGGCACCCACGATCCGCCGTGAACGCTATACTCGGCGGTACACCTCCCCCTCCGAGGCACCCGGCGGCGTGATCGGCGGCCTCCCCGGATCTCTCGGCGCACCGTGCTCGAAACCCTCCCGCATCGCCGGCTGGCCGCCGCGGCGCTGACCGTCTTCGTCCTCGGCCTGCTCGTCTTCCGGGCCGTCGACACCGCCGACAGCGCGAGCCGCCGGGTCGGCGTGGGACTCGACCAGGACTCCCGGGGGCTCCTGATCACCGCCGTCGAGGCGGACCAGCCGGCGGACCGCGCCGGGCTGGCCGCCGGCGACCGCGTGCTACGCCTGGGCGCCGTCGCGACCCGCAAGACCAGCGACTGGGATCGCGCCGCCGCCGATTTCGTCCGCGGTGAGCCGGTGACGGTGGAGGTGCTGCGCGGCGAGCAGCGGCGGACCCTCCAGTTGTTGCCGGGTACCGGCTTCCCCTACGGCCGCTTCGCCATCGACGCGGTGGCGGTGCTGGCCTACCTCGCGCTGGCGCTGCTGATCCTGGTGCGCGAGCGCCGCGGCGGCATGGCGCCGCGCCTGCTCTTCTACTTCTCGTTGGCCGTGGCGTTGGAGCTGGCCCTGCCGGCGCGCACCATCGGCAACACGGCGCTGGTGGCGGTGGCGCTGCCGCTCTACTACCTGCTCACCGGGTTCGAGATCGGCATTGAGCTGCACCTGGCGGCGCTGATCCCCGATCGGCCCGCCTGGCTGCGACAGCGGCCCTGGGTGGTGCCGGCGTTCTACACCGTGGGCCTCGGGCTCGGCGGCCTGACCACCGCCACCTTCCTCGCCGAGGACGTGCTGGGGGTCGATCCGTTCCCCTGGACCTCCGGGCAGATCGAGGTGCTGCTGCTGCGCCTCGGGCTGCCGCTGTGGGCGTTGGGCGTCACCGCTCTGCTGGTGGTGCCCACCTTCACCCATCCCCAGCCGCGGGCCCGGCAGCAGGCCGGGCTGGTGCTCGCCGGGGTCGTGCCGTGGACGCTGTTCGTGGTCACCACCGGAGCCCTCGGCGACGACCAGACGGCGGCCATCGGCTGGCTCGAGCTGGTCGAGCCGCTGGTGCTGCTGTGCTACCCGGTGGCGGTGTTCGTCGCGATCTTCCGTTATCACCTGTTCGACGTGCAGGTGGCGGTGCGCCGGAGCCTGCTCTACGGCCTGTTGACCGCCGCTCTGCTGCTCGTCTTCTACGGCGTCGTCGGGGCCGGCGGGGCGGTGTTCCAGTCGGTGGCCCGGGAGGGCGCGTCGGTATGGGCCCTCGCCGGGGCCATGCTGCTGCTCGGCCTGCTGTTCGCGCCGATCATGCGCGGGCTGCAGCGCACCATCGACCGCAGGCTGTTCCCGGAGCGCCACGCGCTGCGAGCACACCTGGTGGCGCTCGCCACCGAGCTGCCGGCCCTCGGCAACCTGCCCCGCATGGGCGAGCACCTGGTGGACCGCATCTGCGGCATCTTCGGCTCGCGCTCGGCGGCGCTGTTCCTGGCCGACCCGGCGCCGGAGCGCTTGGTGCTGCTGGCATCGCGGCGTCAGCCGCGTAGCGCCGAGCCGGACTACCCGCAGCTCCTGTCGCTCACCGACCCGGCGGTCACCGCGCTGGAGCGCCTCGGCCGCCCGACGCCGAGCCGGTCGCCGGCGCTGACGGCGGCCTCGGCGGCGGAGGATAGCTCGCTGCTCCACCGGCTCGACGGACTCGATGCCGAGCTGCTGGTGCCGCTGATGAACCAGGACCGCCTGGCCGGGCTGATGGTGCTCGGGCCCCGGCGCAGCGCCGACAGCTACCGCCGCGAGGAGATGGAGCTGTTGGAGCTGCTGGCGCGCCACGTCGCGCTGGTGTTCGAGAACGCGCGGCTGTTCGAATCGGCCACCTTCGAGGGGCTCACCGGCCTGCTGCGGCGCGAGGCGATCCTGGAGAACCTGCAGACGGAGCTCAACCGCGCCCAGCGCTACACCCGGCCGCTGACCATCGGCCTCGCCGACCTCGACCACTTCAAGGAAATCAACGATCGCCACGGGCACCTCGCCGGCGACTCCCTGCTCAAGCGCATCGCGGCGGCCATCCAGGAGAGCCTGCGGTCGAGCGACGCGGTGGGTCGCTACGGCGGCGAGGAGTTCCTGATCGTGCTGCCGGAGACGCCGCTGGCGGGGGGCCAGATCGCGGCGGAGAAGATGCGCCGGGCGGTGGAGGCGGTGCGCCTGACGCTCGACGACGGACACGAGGCGGCGGTCACCATCTCGGTCGGCCTGGCCAGCCTGGAGCAGTACCGCGACTCCCCCGTCCCTCTGACCATCCGCGACCTGATCGCCGCCGCCGACCGCGCCCTCTACCAGGCCAAGAACGAGGGCCGCAACCGCGTCCACCCACTGCTGACCCGGGTGAGCTGAGGGTCTGGGCTCATCGGTCCTAGTTCACCGGTTCGTCGTCCGGCTCGCCGTGGGGTGGCTCGGCGTAGGTGTCGGTGCGCTGGACGCGGCGGCCGAGGCGTTCCTCGGCGGCGGCGATGAGTTCGGCCAGGCCCTGGCGGCGCAGGGCCGACACGGCGACGCCGTCGTAGCGGCGCACCAGGGCGTCGAGCTCGGCCGGGGGCACCCGGTCCGCCTTGTTGAGCACCACCAGGCGGTCGATCTCGGAGAGCTCCAGCTCGGCGACCAGCGTCTCCACCGAAGCGTACTTCTCCTCCAGCCGCGGGTCGGAGGCGTCGACCACGTGGAGCAGCAGGTCGGCGTCGGTGAGCTCCTCCAGGGTGGCGCGGAAGGCGGCCACCAGGTCCGACGGCAGGTCGGCGAGGAAGCCCACGGTATCGGTGATCACCACCTCGCCCTCGCGCGGGAAGCGCAGCCGCCGGCTGGTGGGGTCGAGGGTCATGAACAGCTGGTTGGCCGCCTCGACCTCGCTGTCGGTGAGCGCGTTGAGCAGCGTGGACTTGCCAGCGTTCGTGTAGCCGATGATCGAGAGGATCGGCAGCTCGCTCTCGCGGCGGCGGCGGCGGCGCAGGTCGCGCTGGCGCGACAGGCTCTCCACCTCCTTCTCCAGCGCCCGGATGCGGTCGCGGATGCGGCGCCGGCCGATCTCGAGCACCGTCTCGCCCGGCCCCCGGCCCCCGATGCCGCCGGCCAGGCGCGACAGTCCCGCGTCCTTCTCCGTGAGCCGCGGCAGCGAGTACTTGAGCTGCGCCAACTCCACCTGGAGCTTGCCGTCGCGGCTCCGGGCGCGCTGGGCGAAGATGTCGAGGATGAGCTGGGTGCGGTCGATCGCCCGCAAGCCGGTGGCGTCCTCGAAGGCGCGCGCCTGGGCCGGCTTCAGGTCGATGTCGAACACCGCCACCTCGGCCCTCCGGCGCATGCCCTCGAGCACGATCTCCTGCAGTTTGCCGCGGCCGACCACCGTCTTCGGGTGCACCTGGGAGCGCTTCTGGCGCAGCGTGCCGGCCACCTCCGCGCCGGCGGCGCGCACCAGCTCCAGCATCTCGGCGAAGTGCTCGTCCTCGGGGCGGATGCCGACCACCAGCACGCGCTCGCGGGCCTTGCCCTTGCCCGCGCGCGCGGACTCGCGGCCGGTGACCTCGGCCGCGCCGGTCGAGCGGGACAGCTCCTCCTCGAGGGCCGCCATGGTGGCCTCGAAGTCGAGGTCGAGGCGGTGCACCTCGGGGGCGCGGATGCGCTGGAAGTTGTCCTCGTAGGTGCCGCCGCCGTCGCCGTCGCGGCCGTCGGGAGCCAGGTGCGCCACCTCGACGGCACCGGCCTCGCCCCCGGCGCCCACCTGGACGGCGGCCACCATGTCGAGGCGCAGCAGCGCGAGGTCGGTGAGATCGTCGTGGGTGAGCGGCTCGCCGCGCAGGTGGGTGTGCACCAGGCGCAGGCCGCGGAAGCGGCCGCCGCCCCCGC
>DATACC010000286.1:0-18377 GCA_036259255.1 Thermoanaerobaculia bacterium
GGGCGCGCTCGCGGCCGGCGCCTTCCTCGACGGCACCTCGCCCTGGACCGGCCGCGTGGGTCGTCCGATCGCGGATGCCGCGCTGACGCTGATCGACGACGGCACCGACCCGACGGGCCTGCCGTTCCCCTGCGACCTGGCCGGCCGCGCCACCCGGCGGGTGCCGATGATCGTCGACGGCGTGCTGCGCACCCCGGCGGTGGACGAGGCCCTGGCGGCGCGCCTCGGGGTGGCGGTGACGCCCCACTCCTTCGGCGTCGACGAGCACCGCGCCGGGCACCTGTTCCTGGCGGCCGGCGGCGCCGGCCGCGCCGACCTGATGGCGGCGGCGGAAGGGGGCCTGACGGTGGCGGCGCTCGAGGACGCCCACCTCGGCACCGCCCCGGGCACCTTCCGGGCCGTGCTGCGCGGCGTGCGCCGCGTCGCCCGCGGCGAGCCCGCCGGAGCGGTGGAGGACCTCACCTGGGAGGGCGAGCTGGCGGCGCTCTTCGCCCGGGTGCTGGCGATCGGCACGGACCGGGTGGCGCTGGCCGCCGGCGGCCCGTGGGGCGCGGCGGTCACCCCGCCCCTGGCGCTCGCCGCGAGCGGCACGCTCGCCCCGCGCCGGTAGCGCCCAGGCCCGAGGCGCCGGCGCTCCTGCCGCGGCGCTGCCCCGGCCTGGGCGGCGTCCGCTACTCCTCCACGTCTTCCCAGATCGCCACCTCGAAGCGGCCGGCGGAGTCGGCGGTGCCGCGGTACATGCCGGTGGAGTTGAAGACCATGGCGACGTTGCCACGGGCGTCGACGCCGATCACTCCACCATCCTCCGGCTGCAGGGTGCGGTGGATCACGTGCTGCGCGGCCTGCTCCAGGCTCTCGCCGAGGAGCCGCATGCGGTGCGAGATGGCGGCGGTGACGTTGTGGCGGATGAACTCCTCGCCGCGGCCGGTGCCGGACAGCGCGGCGGTGCGGTTGTCGGCGTAGGTGCCGGCGCCGACGATCGGCACGTCGCCGACGCGGCCGAACCGCTTGTTGGTGAGCCCGCCGGTGGAGGTGGCCGCCGCCAGGTTGCCGGCGGTGTCGAGCACCACGCAGCCCACGGTGTCGCGGTCCTCCCCCTCCTGCTGCCGGGCCCGCTCCCACGCCTCGCGCCGGAACGGCGTGTCGAAGAACTCGTTGCGCACCCGCTCCACCCCCGTCTGATCGGCGAACGCCTCCGCCCCCTCGCCGACCAGCAGCACGTGGGGGGTCTCGGTCATCACCAGGCGCGCCAGGGTGATCGGGTGGCGCACGGTGGTCACGGCGGCCACCGCGCCGGCGGAGAGGTCCCGCCCGTCCATGATCGCCGCGTCGAGCTCGTGTCGCCCCTCGCTCGTGTAGACGGCACCGCGGCCGGCGTTGAACAGCGGATCGTCCTCGAGCTGCCGCACCACCTTCTCGACCACCGCCAGCGCCGGCTCTCCGGCCGCCAGCGCCTCGGTCCCGGTGCGCAGGGCGGCGCGCAATCCCGCGACGTACGCCTGCTTGCGCTCCGCCGGGAGATCCCGCGAGATCGTCCCGGCCCCGCCGTGGATGACGATCGCCCAGCGGGCGCCGCTCGGATCGGAGGCGGTCTCGCCGGGCGCTGGCGCCGTGGCGCAGGCGGCGGGCAGCAGGAGGATGGCGGCGGCAAGGGCGGCGGGGAAGCGAACGCGCATGGGGAGTCTCCGGTAGGTTCCCCGCAGGATACCAACCGCCTGGAAACCGAAGCCCCGGCAACGGTTGGTTTGCTCACCCCCGCCGCCCGGGGCCCCCGCTCCTACCGCCGCCGCAGCAGCACCAGGGTCTGGTCGTCGAGCTGGGGCTGGTCGGCGGCGAACTGCAGGGTCAGCGAGTCGATGCAGGCGACGATCTCGGCCAGCGGCCGGTGGCGGTGCTCGGCGAGGCAGGCGACCAGCCGGCCGACGCCGAGCTCCTCGTCGGCCGGCGAGGTGCACTCGGTGATGCCGTCGGTGTAGAGGCACAGCAGGTCGCCGGGCGCGAGCCGGACCTGGCCCACGCGGTACGGCCCGGGCAGCATGCCCAACGGCATGCCGCCGGGGCCCAGCTCGGTCACGTCCGCACCACCGGCGCGCAGCAGCAGGCCCGGGTTGTGGCCGGCGTTGAGGTAGGTGAGCTCGCCGCTGGCCGGGTCCAGCCGGCCGGCGAGCAGGGTGATGAACTTGTTCGCCGCGCTGGACTCCAGGATGTGGTGGTTCAGGCGCTCCCCGAGCTCCGCCCCGACGTCCACCTGGTCGAGCAGCAGGTGCAGGGCCGAGTGCAGGGTGGCGACCAGCAGGGCGGCGCCGATGCCCTTGCCGGAGACGTCCGCCACCACCAGGGCGAGGTGGCCACCGGCGCGCGGCAGCAGGTCGTAGTAGTCGCCGCCGACGGTGCGCGCCGGGCGGTTCCAGCCGACGAGATCGAAGCCCGCCACCTCGGGGGCGCCGACCGGGAGGATCTGGCGCTGGATCTCGGCCGCCAGCTCGAGCTCGCGCTCGAGACGCTCCTTCTCCAGCGCCTGGCGGTGGAGCCGCGCGTTCTCGAGGGCGATGGCCGCCTGGTTGGCGAACAGCGACAGCGTGCGGCGGTCCGACTCGCCGAAGGGCCCGACCCCGCGGCGGCTCTCCTTGTCGCCGACCACCAGCAGGCCGCGAGGCAGGGCATCGATCTCCACCGGCACCGCCATGAGGAAGCGGGCGCCCGGCAGCAGGCCCTCGGGAGGGGTGCCGTCGCCGGCGAGGAAGGCGGCCAGCCCGGGGTCGTCCACCGGCAGCGCCGCGCGGGCCTCGCCGCCGAAGGTGCGGTCGCGGCGGTAGGTGCCGCCCTCGCGGAGATACAGGGCGGCACGGCGGGCGTCGAGCAGCGAAACGGCGCGCAGCAGCACCTCCTCGGCCAGCGCGTCGAGGTCGAGCGTCGAGGCGATGGCGAGCCCCACCTGGTAGAGAGACTCGAGCTCCACCACCCGGTAGTTGACGGCGAAGGCCTGGCGCTTCAGGCGCCGCTCGAGATCGAGGGCGCGGGCGACGCCGGCCAGCAGCAGGTGGAGCGGCGCGGAAGCCGGGGCGGGGGGCGCTTCGGGAGACGGTTCGGCGCCGTTCTCGGCGGGCACCACCACCAGCCCGCTGCCGACGCGCCAGGTGACGAGGTCGGCGGGCGGCTCGGCGCCGAGGTAGGAGGGAAAGGCGCCGGTGCCCACCACCTCCTCGCGGGCGAAACCGCCGTCGTCCTCGAGGTACAGGGCGGCGCCCGGGGCGTTGCGCTCGGCGGCCCACAGCTCGAGCAGGCGCTCGCAGTAGGCGCGCTCGCCGCCGCGGCGCTCGGCGAGGGTGGCGAGCCCCTCCCAGCGCGCGTCGGCCGTCGCAGCCGTGCCGCCGGAGGAGGACATCGGGGTCAGCCGGCGCTACCCGCCGTGGGGGTGCCGCCGGCCGCCAGCGCCTCGAGCGCCGCCGGCTCGTCCGGGTAGATGCCGGCGTACTGGGCGAGGCCCATGATGTGGAAGGTCTTCTCGATCGTCGGCGTCAGGCAGCAGAAGGCGAGCCGGCCGTCGATCTCCAGCATCTTCTCGATGATCTCGATCAGGATCGAGATGCCGATGGAGTTGACGATCTTCGTGCCATCCAGGTTGAGCAGCAGCACCTTGTCGCCGTCGGCGATCAGCTTGTAGGCCGCACTGGCGATCTCCTCGCCGCCCTGGTTGTTGATGTAGCCCTCGGTGTAGATCACCGCCAGGGAATCGCGGCGGTCTACCCTCAGCCTCAAGCTCTCGGTCATCTGTTCAACCCCTGGCCTTCGTCATCACAATGGAAGTGCCGTCGCGTCCCGACTCGATCTCGACCTCGTCCATCAGGCCGCGAATGATCTTCAAGCCCCATCCCCGCTTGCGCTCGGCCGTGAGCTTGCGCTCGATGGAGGGCTCCTCCACCTCCCCGGGAGCGAACCCGACGCCGGCGTCGCGGACCGTGATCCGCAGCAGCTCGGGAACCTGCTCGCCGAGCACCTCGAAGGTCAGGTACACCTTGCGGTCGTGGGCACGGCTGTGCTCGATGGCGTTGATGCAGGCCTCCACGACCGCCATCCGGACCTCGTCGATCTTATCCGGACTCATGGTCATGAGCTCCGCCATGGCGGTCGCCGTCTTGGACGCGGCGATCTCCATGTCCGGAGCCATGGGGAGCGTCAGCTTGACCTCCCTCAAGATGGCCTGACCCGCCATACGCGCTAGGAGCCGAATGCTTCCGCGCTCAGAACGTCAGGTAGAGCTCGAGAGCGTAGACGACGAGGGGGTGGATGAGGTCGTGGCTGAGCAGCCATCCAAAGGTTCCCAGGGTCCCGACGGAGAGCGCGGCACGGGCCGGCAGGCGGGGGATGGCGAGCGTCGCACGAAGAGAGTCTAGCATGGGCGTATCCTCCACGGATCGACCTCCTGCTAGTACAAGGGCGCTGCCAACCCTCTCCAGCGGCCGCGCGAATCGATGCAAGCCTCTTGTTTTCAATCACTTCGCCTCCCTCCCCCGCAAGGGGTGTCCCAGGTTGCCCCCAGCCCTCCGAGACAATTTGTCGCGAGTGGTCCGCCGTCGCCCCGGCCCCTCCGGCCCTCATTGCGGCGTTCTGCCACGGATTCTCGGAATTCGGACAAAATGTCGCGCCCGCGCCAATTTGTCCCAGCTGCTAGAACCCCTTGCGCTGCAGCGTCTTGCGGTTGACTCCGAGGATCTCGGCAGCGGCGCTCTTGTTGCCTCCGGCGAGCTCGAGGACCCGCGCGATGTGGCGGTGCTCGACGGTCTGGAGGTCCAGGGGCTCGGGACCCTGGACGGCGGTGGTGCCGATCAGCGAGCGCACCAGGGTGGCGTCCACCTCGCCCTCGGCCAGCGACACGGCGCCCTCGACCAGGTTCTGCAACTCGCGCACGTTGCCGGGGTAGTCGTGGCTCATCAGCAGGGCGAGGGCGTCGGAGCGGAACGGCGGCAGCGGGATGCCCTCGCGCTGGCAGAAACGCTCGGCGAAGTGGCGCACCAGGTGAGGCACGTCCTGGCGCCGCTCGCGCAGCGGCGGCAGCTCGATCTCGACCCCTTTCAGGCGGTAGTAGAGATCCTCGCGGAAGCCGCCCTCGCCGACCAGGGTCTCGAGATCCCGGTGGGTCGCCGCCACCAGCCGCACGTCCACCGGCACCGCCTTGGCGCCGCCGAGGCGGACCACCTCGCGTTCCTGGAGCGCGCGCAGAAGCTTGGCCTGCACCGCCGGCTGCATGTCGCCGATCTCGTCGAGGAACAGCGTGCCGCCGTCGGCCAGCTCGAACTTGCCGGAGCGTGCCTGCACCCCGGTGGCGACGCCGCCCTCGATGCCGAACAACTCGCTCTCGAGCAGAGACTCCGGCAGCGCCGCGCAGTTGAGCGCCACCAGCGGGCCGTCGCGCCGCGACCGGAGGTGCAGGAGCTTGGCCACCAGCTCCTTGCCGGTGCCGCTCTCGCCGCGCACCAGCACGCTCACCCCGCGCGGCGCCACCCGCTCGACGATCTCGAGCACGCGGCGCATCTCGGGCGCCTGGGCGACGATGCGCTGTCCGGCCACCTCGCCGGCCAGCGTGCCGCGCAGCGCCTTGTTCTCCTCCTCCAGGCGCTCGCGCTGGGTCTCGAGACGCTCGAGGTGACGCAGCGAATCGAGGGCGACGCCGCCCAGGGCGGCCACCGAATCGAGGAAGCGGCGGTCCTCGGCGGTGAACGACGGCCCCTCGCCGCCGCCACGCACCTCCTTGTCGATCAACGCCAGGTAGCCGAGGAAGACGCCGCGGTAGGCGAACGGTGCGGCCACCAGCTCGTCGTAGGGGCGGCCGGCGAAGGAGCCGCGGTGCCGGGCGAGCAGGCGGCCCTCGGTGAGCAGCTCCTGCCACAGGGGCGCGGCGAGCAGCACCTGGCCGGAGGGTGGCGCCTCGGCCCAGCCGACGGTGGCCACCGCCCGCGGGGCACCGTAGGCGTCGCGGGTGACGGCGACGGCGGCGGCCGGATCGAGGGCCGGGACCACCCGCTGCAGCAGCTCGTCCACCAGCTCCTGCTCGGGGCGGTCGGCGTGGAGGGCCAGGGCGAGATCGTGCAGCGTCTCGAGCTGGAGGATGCGCCGCTTTTCGGCGAGGCTGGTGGGCAGCGGGGACATGGTTCGGGCGCTTTCGGCTTCGGCTCTCTCCGCCCTCGATTACGCAGCCGGTGGCGGCGAGGTTCCACCCCGCACCGGGACCGGACCGCGGGCGGCAAGCCGGACAACGCCGCGCCCCGGCGCGTTGTTTCCCCGCTCCGGCCGCGCCCCTGCCCCTGCCGGCCCTAGCGGGCGGCGGCCGCCACCACCGGCACCGGCGGTGCCGCGGCATCGCCGTAGTACTCGACCAGGGCCGCGACCAGCGCCTCGGCGACCTGCTGACGGAAGCGGCGGGTCTGGATCAGCGAGCGGTCCTGGGGGTTGTTCAGGTTGCAGATCTCCACCAGAACCTTGGCCGGCACGGCGTTGTAGCGCAGCACGGCCGGCACGAACGGGGGCTTGCGGTGGCGCACGATCTTGTCGCGCAGCGGCTTGTTGGTGTGCACCGCCAGGCCCTGGTCCACGAAGGCATCGAGGATCCGCTCTCCCAGCTCGCGCGACAGGCCCTCGCTCTGGCGCCGCTGCTCGAGGCTGAACTCGACCATCGGCCGCTCGCGCACCTCGCTGCGGGAGGCGAAGACGGGATCGCTCTTGCCGAAGCGGCCACCGGTGAGCGAAGCCGCCGGGATGTAGGCCATGGCGCCGCGCAACGACGGGTGGAGCGACTCGGCGTGGATCGAGAGGAACACCACCTTGCGCGGATCGCCCTGGGCGGCCATGGCGCGGGCCAGCGCGCTGTTGGCGAGGTACCAGCGCAGGTGGACGCCGGTGACGGCGTCGAGGATGCGGTAGGGCGGCGAGGTGAGCACCGCGTGGTTGCGCGACGGGGGCAGCACGTCGCGCTCGGGGAGGCGGAAGGCCTCGCCGTCGCGGGTGGTGGGCACCACGGTGGCGCCGGTGGTGCGCTCCAGCAGCTCCTTGGTGCGCAGCATCACGTCGTAGACGTAGATCGATTCCCACAGGCCGCCGCTGGTGTTGCCGGGGTCCTCGCCGCCGTGGCCGGCGTCGAGGACCACCGTGATGCCGGACAGGTCGCGCGCCAGCACCGTGTTCTCGTAGCCCTCGCTGGCCGACAGGTCGCGCTCGTAGGCGAGGCGCCGCGGGTGGTCGGCCGGCAGGTACTCGGGCAGCAGGTGCTCGAAGGGGATGCGGATCGGCCGGCCGGCGGCGATGTCGGTGACGTCGGGGATGCGGTTGAGGGTCGCGATCTCGGCGGCCAGGGCGTTGACGTCGGCGGCGGTGGTCAGGCCCGTGAAGCGCACCACGACGCTCGAGTACAGCGCCTCGCCTCGCTTCAGCCGGTACACGCCGTAGCCGCCCTCGCCGTCGCGCTCGTAGTCGAGCTCGCCGGTGGCGGCGGCCTCGGGGCAGTCGGCGCGGCCCCGGCGGAAGGCGGCGGGCAGCAGCTCGGCCGGGACCACCAGCCGGTCGCCGGGGCGCAGCCCCTCGTCCTCCATGGCGTTGAAGGCGCGCAGCCGGGCGAAGTTCTCGCCGCTGCCGGTGAACCACTCGGCGACCCGCCACAGGCTGGTGGCGGCCATGGGCCCCTCGACGTGGTGCACCCAGCCGTGGGGCCCGAGGCAATCGCTGCCGAACACGGCGCGCACGACTCCGATCTGCGTCTCGTCGGTCAGGGCCCGGTAGGGCACCCGGTACCAGCGGCCGGTGAGCAGGGCTTCGCGCCCCCCGTTGGCCGCCCGGATCGAGGCCACGGCTTCGGTGCTCCCGGTCAGCCGCCGGGCGAAGGCCAGCAGCCCCTCCCCCCGCCGCGGTTGCGACTCCACCAGGATCTCCCCCGACTCCTCGACCGCCGCCCGCAGCCCCTCGCCGGCGGCCACCCAGCGCGAGGCGGCCGGGGCGGCCGGGGCGGCGGCCAGGCAGCCGCAGACGACCGCGAGCAGCAGGAGGGTTGGGGATCTCTTTTTGCTCGCAGGCATCGTAATTTGACGCAACCCGTCTGAAGCATGAGTTTAAGCCCGCGGGGGGAGAGGCTGCAAGCGAGGAAGGGGCGGCAGGCGAGCGCCCGCCGCCCGGGGAAGCTCAGGCGGCGGGGGCCAGGACCGATCCCGCCGGCTCCTCGGCCTGCTCGGCAGGTGCCGCGGTCGGCGCCGCCAGCTCGTCGAGGAAGCGGTCCAGCGCCGACGCCTCGGCCTGCGGCACGGCACGGAGCGGGGAACAGTAGTCGGCCTGGTAGGTGGTGCAGCGGATCACGATCCAGGTGCCCGGGATGGTGCAGTAGCGCGACGGCGGGCACACCTCGCACTCACAGTACGGTGGCACGGCCAGCGCCGGCAGAGCCGCGAGGGCGACCAGGACGACAGCGAAGGCGATCCCGAACATCTTCTTCATGGCACACGTTCTCCGTGGGAAACAGCGCGAGGAGGCCGAGCGGCACACCCGGCATCGGCTCTCGCGATGGTGCGCAATGTAGCACAGCAATAGCAACTGACAAATAAGCTCCTCGGCAAGACACCGGCAATGAATGGTTGGGGATCCGCGGGGGATAGGCTGCAAGCGGAGTGAGGTAGGGTCTGCGTTCATGGACGCGATCGATCCCCCGTCTCCGTCGGGGTCTCCAGGCATCGACTCGGACCTTCCCAGCGCCGAGGTGCACGACGACTCGCTGGTTCGCTGGATGCTGAGCCTGTCACCGCTCGAGCGCCTGCGGGTGCTCGAGGGATTCGTCGAGCTGGCGTGCGAGGCGCCCGGTGCGCGAGCCCCTGAAGCCGATTGAGCTGTTCCGCCTGGTGGCGGAGCACGAGGTCGAGGCGATCCTCGTCGGAGGCGTCGCGGCGGTCATCCAGGGAGCCTCCTACACCACCTTCGATGTCGACATCGTCTACCGTCGGACGCCCGAGAACATCGCGCGTCTCGCGACGGCGCTTCGCTTGGCGGATGCTCGCTACCTGGACCCGGCGGGCCACCGTCTCGAGCCCACCGCGGAGAAGCGGACGAGCCCGGGGCACCACCTGCTCGTCACCCGCTTCGGCCGCCTCGACGTCCTGGCCTACATCGGAGAACACCTCGACTACGAGCAGCTCCTGCCGGACAGCCGCCTCGTGCAGGTAGGAGATTTCCAGATCATGGTCCTCGACCTGCAGCGCCTGGTGGAGTTGAAACAACGCTCGACCAGGGACAAGGATCGGGCGGTCCTACCCAACCTGCTGAGGGCCCTGCGGCTGCGCGGCGAAGAGGACGACACCACATGAGGTGTTGGAGCGATTGGCGTTTGGGCACCCAACGCGCCGCGACTTGCAGTGAGCTGGCCAGCGGGGACGCGGCACCGGCGACGCCCCCCGGGGGCCGCTGGAGCGACCGGGCGGGTGATGGCGGCGGTCCAGGGGCGTCAGCGCCGGCGCGGCTCAGGGGAGTCCGAGGACGCTGGCGCGCCGAGAAGAATGCAAGGAGAGGCTGCCACCCCCTTTCCTATCCCGCCGCGGCCCGGCGGACCGGCCGGGCCAGCAGCGGCGCCAGGTAGGCGCCGGTGTGGCTGTCCGGGTGGGTGGCGATCTCCTCCGGCGTGCCGGCGGCGATCAGGTGGCCGCCCTCGGCACCGCCCTCCGGGCCGAGGTCGATCACGTGGTCCGCCGTCTTGATGACGTCGAGGTTGTGTTCGATCACCACCACCGTGTTGCCCTTCTCGACCAGGGCGTGGAGCACCGTCAGCAGCTTGCGCACGTCGTCGAAGTGGAGGCCGGTGGTCGGCTCGTCGAGGAGGTAGAGGGTGCGGCCCGTCGAGCGCTTGCACAGCTCGCGCGCGAGCTTGACCCGCTGTGCCTCACCGCCGGAGAGCGTCGTCGCCGGCTGGCCGAGACGGATGTAGCCGAGCCCCACCTCGTCGAGCGTCGACAGCACCCGCTCGATGGGCGGGATGTTGCGGAACACCTCCCGCGCCTGCTCCACCGACAGATCGAGGATCTCGGCGATGTTCGAGCCCTTGTAGCGCACCTGCAGCGTCTCGCGGTCGTAGCGCCGGCCGCCGCACACCTCGCAGGTGACGTAGATGTCGGGCAGGAAGTGCATCTCGATCTTGATCTGCCCGTCGCCCTTGCACGCCTCGCAACGCCCGCCCTTGACGTTGAAGCTGAAGCGCCCCGGCGAGTAGCCGCGCACCCGCGCCTCCGGCGTCCTCGCCATCAACGTGCGGATGTGGTTGAAGACGTTGGTGTAGGTGGCCGGGTTGGAGCGTGGTGTGCGGCCGATGGGGCTCTGGTCGATGGCGATCACCTTGTCGAGCTGGTGCAGGCCGTCGATGCCGTCGTGGGTCCCCGGTCGGTCGCTGGCGCGGTAGAAGCGGCGGGCCAGGGCCTTGTACAGGATGTCGTTGACCAGCGTGCTCTTGCCCGAGCCGGACACCCCGGTGACGACGTTGAACACCCCCACCGGGAACGGCGCGTCGATCCCTTTCAGGTTGTTCTCCCGCGCCCGGCGCACCACCAGCGGCTCGCCCTTGCCGGCGCGGCGCTTCGGCGGCACCGGCACCTCGAGCTCACCGCGTAGGTAGCGGCCGGTGAGCGAGCGCGGGTGGGCCTCGACCTGTTGCGGGGTGCCCTCCGCCACCAGCTCGCCACCGTGGACGCCGGCACCGGGGCCGAGATCGATCACCCAGTCGGCGGCGCGGATGGTGTCCTCGTCGTGCTCGACCACCAGCACCGAGTTGCCGAGATCGCGCATGCCCTTGAGCGTCGCCACCAGCCGGTCGTTGTCGCGCTGGTGCAGGCCGATGGAGGGCTCGTCGAGGACGTAGAGCACCCCCATCAGCTTGGAGCCGATCTGGGTGGCGAGGCGGATGCGCTGGCTCTCGCCGCCGGACAGGGTCGCCGACGAGCGGTCGAGGGTGAGGTAGCCGACCCCCACCGAATCGAGGAAGCCGAGGCGGTCGCGGATCTCCTGCAGCACCTTGGCGGCGATGGCGCGCTCGCGCTCGTCGAGATCGAGGGCGTCGATGCGCCGGAACAGCTCGGAGACCGGCACCTGGCCGAGCTGGTCGATGGACCAGCCATGGAGCTTCACCGCCAGCGCCTCGGGACGCAGGCGGCGTCCGTGGCAGTCGGGGCACTCGTGCACCGACATGTAGCGCTCGATCTCCTCGCGCACGCCGGCCGAGTCGCTCTCCTTGTGGCGCCGCTCGAGCAGCGGCACCACGCCCTCGAACTTGCCCTGCCACTCGTAGCGCGAGCGCTTGCCCTTGACCTCGAAGGTCAGCTCGCGCTCGCCGCTGCCGTAGAGCAGCACCCGGCGCGCCTCCTCCGGCAGCTTCGTCCACGGCACGTCGAGGCGAAAGCCCATCGCCTCGGCCAGGTTCTCGATCATCCGGTAACGGTGCGAGCGCGAGCCCGCCGGCCACGGCCCGATGGCGCCGGCCTCCACCGAGCGCTCCGGATCGACGATCACCTTGTCCGGGTCGACGCCCATCAGCGTGCCCAGCCCCGAGCAGGTGGGGCAGGCGCCGTAGGGGCTGTTGAAGGAGAACAGGCGCGGCGTCACCTCGGACAGGCCGGTGCCGCACTCCGAGCAGGAGTAGTTCTGCGACAGCGTCTCCTCGGCGGCGCCCTCCGGCGCGATCACTACCAG
Source organism: Thermoanaerobaculia bacterium (assembly GCA_036259255.1). Taxonomy (GTDB): domain Bacteria; phylum Acidobacteriota; class Thermoanaerobaculia; order Multivoradales; family JBCCEF01; genus DATACC01. Next base: position 11,701 of record DATACC010000286.1, read on the forward strand.
GCCGCCGGCGATCTTGAGCGCCGTCTCGATGGAATCGGCCAGCCGCTTCTCGATGCCTTCCTTGACCACCAGTCGATCGATGACGAGGTCGATGTCGTGCTTCTTCTGCTTGTCGAGGACCGGCGGCTCGGCGGCGAGCTCCACCGTCTCGCCGTCGATGCGGGCGCGCACGAAGCCCTCCCGCGCCATCTGCGCGAGCTGCTTCTTGTACTCGCCCTTCTTGCCCCGCACGTACGGCGCGTAGAGCACCAGCCGGGTGCCGGGCGCCAACGCCATCACGCGGTCGACCATCTGCTGCACCGTCTGGGGACGGATCGGCTTGCCGCAGCTCGGGCAGTGGGGCACGCCGATCGAGGCGTAGAGCAGGCGCAGGTAGTCGTGGATCTCGGTCACCGTGCCCACCGTCGAGCGCGGGTTCTTCGACACCGACTTCTGCTCGATGGAGATGGCCGGCGACAGCCCGTCGATGGCGTCGACGTCCGGCTTCTCCATCTGCTGCAGGAACTGCCGGGCGTAGGACGAGAGCGACTCGACGTAGCGCCGCTGCCCCTCGGCGAACAGGGTGTCGAAGGCGAGGGACGACTTGCCGGAGCCCGACACGCCGGTGATCACCACCAGGCGGTTGCGGGGGATCTCCAGGTCGAGGTTCTTGAGGTTGTGCTCGCGGGCGCCGCGGATCGAGATGGAGTGCATGACCTCCCCTGAAAAGGGACGACGGGAGCCCGGAAATTCCAGGCTCCCGTCGGGTGCTCGTGCGGTGGCGGCGCGGACCGCTAGGGGCGGCCGCGCAGGCCGCGGCGGCCGGGGCGCTTGCCCTGGGCCGGGCGCTTCTTGGCCGGATCGGCGGGACGGACCTCCGGGGCCGAGCCCTTGCCGCGCTCGACCCGCAGGCTCCAGAGGAGCTGATCTGCCGCCGACTGGCTGAACACGGGTGCGCCGTCGCCCAGCGGACCGGTCTCGATGGCCATGCCGGCCGAGCCGTCCGGGCCGAAGACGAACGGCACCAGGTTCACCCGCGGAATGTCCGAGCCGAAGTGGTCGTTGATCGCCCGGATCAGCTCGTTGGCCGCCACCGCGTAGCCGAACGGCGTCGGGTGCACGCCGTCGTAGGAGAAGATGCCGCCGGTCAGGAAGTCGGTGGTGTAGACGATGTTGCCGCCGACGCCGAGGCCCTCGCGCACGACCCGGTCGAAGAACACGTTGGCATCCCACAGGGCGGCATCGAAGTCGCTGGCGGCCTGCCGGATCACGCCGTTGATGGCGTTGGTGCGGTTCAGGATCGCCTGCAGCTCGCCGGCCGACAGCACCAGCTCGTCGGGCAGCGGCTGTCCCGTACCGCCGAGCTGGGCCGGAATCCCGATCCCCTGTCCTAGCGCCGACGCGGCCGGCAGCAGCACGCGGTCGGCGAGGGAGAGCGGGCCGTCGGGGCCGATCAGCGGCACGGGTTGCCCATTGATTAGCACCGGCTGCCGGGTGGCGGGGTTCACGACCACCGGCGGCACCGTGGTGACGTACGGCAGCGCGGTGACGTTGGGAACGGTCGCCACCGCCAGATCGGCGCCCACCGCGGTCAGCGTCTGCAGAATGGTGCGGTAGTCGCGCTCGAAGTCGGCGACCGGAGTGAGCGTCACGCCCTCGATGGCGCGACCCGACAGCGCCGCCCCCAGCACGTCGTTGTTGCCGATCCACACGGTGGCGAAGGTCGGCTGCAGGAAGGCCGCCTGCTGCAGCGCCGTGCCCTGGCCCCGCAGCACGATGTCGATCAGCGCGTTGCCGGTCACGGTGGCGACGACGTCGTGGGTGTCGAATCCGGGCACCGACAGGTTGTTGTAGGGCCGCGGCAGGTTGAGGTTGAGCGGCGCGCCGGGCTGGTTGGAGCGCGGCACGATCACCGGCGAGCCGCCGGCGAAGCCGGTGATGGTGAGCAGCGGCGGGATGCCGGGCTCGCTGATCAGCGGCTGCTCGAATCCGGCACCGACGCCGGCCTGGCGGGCGATGAGCGCGGGGTAGCTGCGCTCCTGCGGGTGGATCGCCAGGCCGCCGTTGAGGAAGCCGGCGCCGAGGCTGTCGCCGAGGGCGACGTAGCGGGTGAAGTCCTGGGCCGCCACCGGTGCGGCCGGGGCGGCGACGACCGCCAGCACGACGGCGGCGGCGAGGGCGTGGCGGAGCTGGAATCGCGTCATGGGCTGTGCCTCCTTAGAAGCCGAGGGTCGCCCCGATCAGCACCGCTTCGTTGTTGTAGGTGCCGAAGAAGGTGCTCGGGTCGTTGGGATCGTCGTCGAAGTTCTCGTCGCGGGTGCGCTCGTCGAAGGTCAGGTACATCACCGCCAGGTCGAGGCTGGTGGAAGCACCCTGCCAGCCGTAGCCGAGGGTGAAGCCCAGGCGGTCGGCGTCCGGCAGCAGCGGACTGACGGCGCCCTCCGGCTGCGGCGTCTCGTCGTAGACGACGCCGAAGCGCCACTGGCTCGGCGCGTCGTTGGCGCCGAGACGCAGGCCGAGGCGGTAGTTGTACACGTCCTCGTAGCGCTCCGGAATCGTCGAGCTGGGGAGCTGGCCTTCGGGAAAGACGATCTGCAGTTCCTCGAAGCTCGACCAGCCGGTCCAGTTGACGTCGGCCTCGAGCAGGCTGTTGCGCGACAACGCGAAGGCGACGCCGAAGCTGGCCAAATCGGGGAAGTCGATGGCGGTCTCCACCGGGAAGTCCGTGCCGAAGGGCAGGGCGCCGCCGACCAGGTCGTCGAAGGGCGTGCCGGTGAGGTTCTGGGTCAGGTGGGCGTCGCCCTCGTACTCGACGTCGATCTTGCTGCGGTACGACAGCCCCCAGGAGAAGCTCGGGTTGACCTTGTGCAGGATGCCGGCGTTCCAGCCGTAGCCGATGTTGTCGAACCCCCCCTCGAGCTCCAGGGTGGCGATGTCGGCCTGGGTCTGGGTGAACGGGTTGAGGCGCGGGATGTTGCGCCGCAGCTCGACGGTGGACACGCGGGCGACGGCACCGACGCCGAGGCCGAAGGTCGGGGTCAGCTGCCAGCCGAGGGTCGGGTTGACGTCGATGGCGGTGAGCGACGCCAGGCTGGAGATGAAGCGGCCGCGGAACTCGGTCGGGTCCCACTCGGTGGTCAGGCCGAAGGGGGTCATGACGCCGAGGCCGAAGGTGAAGGTCTCGTTGATCGGGCGGACCCAGTAGGCGTGGGGCGGGAACTCCGACAGCGTCTCCTGCTCGGCGGTGTAGCCCTCGCCGGGGAACGGATCGGCGCCTTCGAACTCGCCCTCGAGGCTGCGGATGTAGGTGAAGCCGATGGCGAGCTCCCCCTCCTCCTGGAAGGCGATGCCGGCGGCGTTGTGAAACAGGGCGGACGGATCGTCGGCCTGGGCGGTGAAGGCGCCGGCCATGCCCATCGCCTTGGTGCCCTGCTCGAAGATGGCGAAGCCGGCTCCGAAGGCCGGTGACGCGAGGACCGCGACGGCGAACGCAGCCGCGGCCGGCGCGAGGATCTTGGTTTTCCAGCGCATCCCAGACTCCTCCTGCTGGTCAGGTAACGTGAAAGGCAACGTCGTGGAACGGCGACATCGGGTACGGCACTGCTGGCTCCCGCCCGGCGAGGGTCGGCCCTACGGTGTCGGGCAATGCGGTGAACTGCAACGCTGTGGGCGGGGCCATCATGACGAGGAACCGCGAGTCGCCACCGGGCTTTTCCGAGGCGCGGCGGCGTCTCGCGGCACGATCGAGACACTAGAGCAAGCCCCCAGACCTGTCAACGGCGTGTGACAGGCTCCGGCGACACGCTCGGTTCCGCTAGAGTAGCCCCTGGAGGAGATCGAATGACGATGCAGTTCGAGCACGAGGTTCACGAGGAAACGTACCGCCGGATCCGGGAGTACCTGCCGGAGTTCTTCGAGGACCTGTACCACGACGAAGAGGATGGGCACGTGTACGTGCGCTACGGCTCCACGGTGCTGGAGGTGTCGGTGGACGCGTACGGTCCCAAGGAGGCGGTGGTGACGATCATGTCCTACTGCGTGCAGGGGGTGGAGGTGGACGAAGAGCTGCTCACCGCGCTCCTGGAGCTCAACCACGCCCGTCCGCTGGGCGCCTTCTCGCTGGTGGACAAGGACATCTTCTTCTCCTACGCCATGCTGGGCCGCGACCTGCAGCCCCGCACGCTGCTGTCCGCCATCGCGGCCATCGCCGACACGGCCGACGAGTACGACGACATGCTGGTGGCGCGCTTCGGCGGCCAGACGGCGCTCGAGCGAATCCGCGACACCGGCGGCCGGCGCCTGCGCCGCAAGGCGGTCGAGGAGGCCCTGCCCTCCTAGCCATGGCGACGGGCACGGGCAAGGCAGGCACGGAGAAGACGCAGCTCGCGAGCAATCGCCGGGCGCGCCACGACTACGAGATCCTGGAGACCCTGGAGGCCGGCCTGGAGCTGGTCGGCACGGAGGTCAAGGCCGCCCGCGCGGGCAAGGTGCAGCTCAAGGACTCCTACGTCGAGGTGCGCAACGGCCAGGCCTTCCTGGTCGGCGCCCACATCAGCCCCTACAGCCACGGCAACCGCCAGAACCACACCCCGGAGCGCGACCGCCGCCTGCTGCTCTCCCGCCGCGAGATCGACCGCCTGATGGGGCGCACCCAGATGCAGGGGCAGACCGCCATCCCGCTGGCGCTCTACCTCAAGGGCAACTGGATCAAGCTGGAGGTGGCGCTGGCCAAGGGCAAGAAGCTGCACGACAAGCGCGCCGCGGCCAAGGAGCGCATTGCCCAGCGGGAGACGGAGGAGGCGATCCGGGAGCGGGTGCGCTCGGCTCCGGAGTAGGACGCGGCGGCGAGGGGCGGACGCTGGGCCGTTCCCTCGCGAAGCCGGTAGACTCCACCGCCATGAGCACGCTCGCCGAACGGATCACCGCCTTCGTCAGGTCGGGCGAGGGGGACTTCGAGGCCCTGGCCCTCGAGGCCTTCGCCTTCCAGTACGAGCGCATCGCGCCGCTGCGTCGGCTGTGCCAGGCGCGGGACGTCGCGCCGGGCTCGGTGTCGAGCTGGCGGGAGATCCCGCCGGTGCCGGCGGCGGCGTTTCGAAGCCTGGGCGTCGGCGTGGCCGAGGCGGGGGCCGCGGGCACGGAGACGTTCCGCAGCAGCGGCACCACCCAGGGCGAGGCGGCGCGCAGCACCCACGTGCAGGCGTATCCGGACCTCTACCGCGCCACCCTCGACGCCGCGCTCCCCCGCTTCTGCCCGCTGGTCGGCACTCGCCCGTCGATGCTCGCCCTGGTGCCGTCGCGCGAGCAGGCGCCGGATTCGAGCCTGGCGTTCATGATCGACCACGTGCTCCACACCTGGGGCGGCCCCGGCAGCACCTGGGCCTTCGGATCGCGCGGAGTCGACGCCCGCGCCGCCCGCTCCTGGCTCGGCGCCCGCCAGCGCGAGCGCCGGCCGGCGATGGTCTTCGCCACTGCCTTCGCCCTGGCCGACTGGCTCGACTCGCTGGACAAGATGGACCTGCGCTTCCGCCTGCCAGCCGGCAGTGCCGTGTTCGAGACCGGTGGCTACAAGGGGCGGCGCAGCGCGGTGGAACCGGAACACCAGGCGGCGCGGCTGCAGGCACGGCTGGGGATCGCGCCGGACGCCGTGCTGCGCGAGTACGGCATGACCGAGCTCACCAGCCAGCTCTACACGCGGGGTCTCGTCGGCGGCGATCCGCGGCTCTACGTGGCGCCGCCGTGGGTGCGCGTGCGGGTGCTCGACCCCGAGAGCCTCGCCGAGCGGCCGGCCGGCGAGCCGGGCCTGGTGGCGATCCTCGACCTCGCCAACCTGGGATCCGCCGTCCACCTGCTCACCGAGGACCTCGGGGCGATGGAACCCGGCGGCCCCGGCGAGCCCCACGGCCTGCGCCTCCTCGGCCGCGCCGCCGGCGCCGAGCTGCGCGGCTGCTCGCTCACCGTCGAGGAGCTGGCGTCCGCCGGCGTCTCCTGAGCCCGGCGCCCTGATCCCGGTGGACCGCCGCCCGGGTCCGTACCTCGGCCGCCTCGAGATCCCCGCCGCCGACCCGGTGCGCGCCGGGCGCTTCTTCGCCCGGGTCTTCGGCTGGCGCACCCGGGCGGTGGACTCCCCCGGCGCGCCGTACCTCGACCTCCACGACGGCCGTTCCGGGGAGCGCACCGGCGCCGCCGCCGGCCTCGCCACGCCCGGCACCCTCGGCACCGCCCAGCCGTTGCCGGTGATCCACATCGAGAACGAGCCGCTGGTGGGGGTGCTGGAGCGCATCGCCGAGGCCGGCGGCACCATCGACCTGGCGCCGCGCAAGATCGCTGGTCACGGCACGTTTGCCCGCTTCCGCGATCCCGAGGGCAACCTGTTCGGCCTCTGGCAACCGGGTTCCTAGAATTTTTCGACATTTCGGGCTAACCAAAGCTCGACGGACCGGGTCTATACAGACAACGTCGCTCCTCTGCGGCGCGGTCCGACACCGGGTCGGGGCTTCGGCCCCGCCGAAGTTCCGGCCCGGTCCTTTTTGCGATCCGCACCCCACCGTGCGGCGAGCCGGTAGGCTCGGTGGCATGCCGCCGCCCGAGCCGCCGCCCTGGTTCGCTCCCGTCGCACCGCCCTGGACGCCCGAATCCCTCGCGCGCCTCGCCGCCGCGCTGGCCGCCGCCGCGGTGCCGCTGGCCGAGCTGCCGGCGGC
>DATACC010000287.1:0-6914 GCA_036259255.1 Thermoanaerobaculia bacterium
GCCGGTGCTCGGCGCGCGACCGGTGCTCGTTCCGCGGCCCGAACCCTGGCCGCGGCCGGAGCCTCGGCCGGCCTGGGCGCCGCCGGCCTCGTTGGCGGCGCGGCGCTCGGCCTTGGCGCGGGCGCGGGCCCGGTCCTCGGCCTTGCGGGCGCGGATCTCGGCGATGCGCTCCTGGATCGGCACCTCGAAGCGGCCCTCGGGCTTCTTCGTGTAGTCGAAGCCCTCCACCTGGCGGCGCGGCAAGCGCTTGCCCACGGCGCGCTCGATGGCGGCCAGCTCGCTGCCCTCCTCCGGCGAGGCGAAGGTCATCGCGTGACCGGTGGTGCGGGCGCGGGCGGTGCGACCGACGCGGTGGATGTAGTCCTCCGACTGGCCCGGCACGTCGAAGTTCACCACGTGGGGCAGCGCCTCGATGTCGATACCGCGGGCGGCGATGTCGGTCGCCACCAGCACCTGCAGCTTGCCGTCCTTGAACCCGGCCAGCGCCTGCTCGCGCTGCTTCTGGCTCCGGTTGCCGTGGATGCGCTCGCAGGTGATGCCGGCGCCGTCGAGGAAGGCGGCCAGGCGGTTGGCCCGGTGCTTGGTGCGGGTGAAGACGAGGGCCGTCGCCAGCTCGTCGCTGCGCAGCAGGTGGAGCAGCAGGTGGGGCTTCAGGTTCTGCGGCACCGGCAGGATCTCCTGGGTGACGCCGGTGGCCGGTGCCGACGGGCGCTCGACGTCGAGGCGCGCCGGGTTGTCCAGCATCTGGCGCGACAGCTCCACGATGGGCCGCGGCACGGTGGCCGAGAACAGCAAGGTCTGGCGCCGGGCGGGCAGGGCCGAGAGGATGCGCTTGACGTCGGGCAGGAAGCCCATGTCGAGCATGCGGTCGGCCTCGTCGAGCACCAGCACCTCGAGATTGTCGAAGCGCACGTTGCCCTGGCCCATGTGGTCGAGCAGGCGGCCCGGGGTGGCGACCACCACGTCGACGCCGGCGCGCAGCGCGCGCTCCTGGGGCCGCGCGTTGACGCCGCCGAACACGGTGACGGCGCGGATCTTGGTGTAGCGGCCGAGGGACTCCAGGTGCTCGTGCACCTGGGCCGCCAGCTCGCGGGTGGGCGTGAGGATCAGCGCCCGCGTACCGTTGGGGCGGCCGGTAGAGAGCCGCTGGAGCAGCGGCAGCACGAAGGCGGCGGTCTTGCCGCTGCCGGTCATCGCACAGGCGAGCACGTCGCGGCCCTCGAGGGCCGGCGGCAGCGCCGAGCGCTGAATGGGCGTGGGATCGGTGAAGCCGAGGTCTTCGACACCGCGCAACAGCTCGGGCTGCAAGCCGAGATCGGAAAACTTCATGGAACAGTTCCTTCCTGGAAGCGGACGCACCGCGACCGGTTCTTTGATACCCGGCTTGATTGGACTTGGAACGGGAGACTGCCGGAGAGGCTGCCGTCCGGGCCTCGGTGGGCCCGCGGTCGAGCCTGCGGCGCGTGCGCGGCGAGCTCGGAAGGCGCCGAGCCTCGCACAGAGCTGCCGGCTTGGCAAGCGGGTGGCGGAGGCGGGCGGCGCGATTCGGAGAGGACAACCGGCTGCCACGACCGAATATTGCCGACTGGCGCCACCTGAGGTGCGGTGCCGGAGGAGTCCTTCAGCGTCTGGTCGCCGCCGCCCCTCGGGTGGCGCTGGCGCGGTGCTAGCATTTGTCGATGTCGATGCCTGCCGAACCCGCCGTCCCGTCCCCTCTCGCCGGCCCGGTGCTGGACCGCCTCACGGCCGATCTCGCCGGTCGCGGCTCGGTGCTGGTGGCTTTTTCCGGCGGCGTCGACTCCGCCGTGGTGGCGGCCGTGGCGCGGCGGGCGGTGGGGGAGCGGGCGCTGGCGGTGACCGCGGCGGCCGAGACCCTGGCCGGCGCCGAGCTCGACGTGGCGCGGCGAGTGGCCGCGGAGATCGGCATCCGTCACGAGGTGGTGACCTACAGCGAGCTGGCCGATCCCGAGTTCGTCGCCAATCCCGCCTACCGGTGCTACGTGTGCCAGGGGATGCGCATGGGCACCATGGTGAGGCTCGCGCGCGAGCGGGGCTACGAGGTGGTGTGCGACGGCACCAACGCGTCGGACCCCGGGCCGGACCGGCCCGGCCTGGCGGCGGTGCGCGAGCGCGGCGTCTACAGTCCCCTGCTCGAGCACGACGTCGACAAGGCCGGCGTGCGCGAGCTGGCGCGCCGCCTCGATCTCTCGGTGTGGGACCGTCCCGCCAACGCCTGCCTCTCCTCGCGCATCCCCCACGGCCAGGTGGTGACCCTCGGCAAGCTGCGCCGCATCGAGCACGCCGAGGAGCTGCTGGCGGCGCGGGGCTTCCGGGTGGTGCGGGTGCGCCACGACGACGGCGCCGCCCGGGTGGAGGTGGGTGCCGACGAGGTGCCGCGCCTCGCCGCCACCTGGGACGACCTCGAGCGGCGCCTGCGCGCCCTCGGCTTCGCCGCTGCCAGCTACGACCCCGCCGGCTACCGCCGCGGCGGTGCCGATGCGCCGATGGGCGCCCGGGGTGAGGCCGAGCCGGCGCTGGCCGGCACGGGGTAGCGGCGGTGGATCCCCGCGCGCTGCGCCGGCTCCTCGACCAGGTGGCCGCCGGCACCCTCGCTCCCGAGGCGGCCCAGGAGCGGCTCGCCGAGCTGCCCTACGCCGACCTCGGCTTCGCCAAGCTGGACCTCCACCGCGAGCTGCGCAACGGGTTGCCGGAGGCGGTGTACGCGCAGTCGAAGGATCCGGACGACCTGGAGGCCATCTGCCACCGCGTCCTCGCCGGCTGCGGGAGGCTGCTGGTGACGCGGGTCGACGCGGAGCGTGCCGAGCGCCTGCTCGCCGCGGTGCCCGGGGCCGGGTACAACGCCCGCGCCCGACTGCTGACGGCCGGTCCGCGCCACGAGGCGACGCCGGGGCCGGTGGCGGTGCTTGCCGCCGGGACCTCGGACCTGGCGGTGGCGGAGGAGGCGGCGGCCTGCTGCGAGTGGTTCGGCCACGAGGTGGAGCGCCTGTGGGACGTCGGGATCGCCGGCCTCCACCGGCTCCTCGGCCACCTGCCGGCGGTGCGCCGCGCCCGGGTGGTGGTCTGCGTCGCCGGCATGGACGGAGCCCTGCCGACGGTGGTCGCGAGCCTGGTGCGCGCCCCGGTGGTGGCGGTCCCCACCAGCGTCGGCTACGGCGCCAGCTTCGGCGGCCTCGCCGCGCTGCTTACCATGCTCAACGGCTGCGCCCCCGGCCTCGCCGTGGTCAACATCGACAACGGCTACGGCGCGGCGGTGCTGGCGAGTCGCATCGCCGGGGTGGCCGGGACGCCGTGACTCCGCGGGAGCGGCGCCTGCCCGGAAGGGCGCGGGTTTCGTGAGCCGCCAGGCCTCGAACCGTCAGCTCCGCGGTATCCGGCCCGGCCGGGCCGCCAGCATGGCGTCGCCATAGGAGTAGAAGCGGTAGCCCTCGCGCACGGCCTCGGCGTAGGCGGCCATCACGCGATCCTTTGCGGCGAAGGCGGCGACCAGCATCAGCAGGGTCGAGCGGGGGAGGTGGAAGTTGGTGAGCAGGGCGTCGACGACGCGGAAGCGGAAGCCCGGAACGATGAACAGGTTGGTGCTGCCCGGGCCGGCGGGGACGGCGGCTTCGAGGTTCGCCGCCAGGGCGGCGCCTTCGAGGGTCCGGACGACGGTGGTGCCGATCGCCACCACCCGGCGGCCCACCCGCTTCGCCTCGGCGATGGCCGCCGCCGTCGTCGCCGGGATGTCGTAGCGCTCGCGCTCCATGCGGTGCTCGCCCACCGTCGCCGCCGTCACCGGCTTGAAGGTGCCGATGCCGACGTGCAGCGTCACCGGCACCCGCTCGATTCCCCGCGCCGCCAGGGCCGCCAGCAGACCGGCGTCGAAGTGGAGCCCCGCCGTCGGAGCCGCGATGGCCCCCGGCTCGCGGGCGAAGACGGTCTGGTAGAGCGTGTGGTCGGCCGCTTCGTCGGCGCGCTTGATGTAGGGCGGCAGCGGCACGTGGCCGAGGCGCTCGAGGTGCGGCTCCACCGGCTCCGAGAAGCGCACCCGCTTGCGGCCGTCGTCCTCGGCGCTCCCCGCCGGCGGCGGGCGCTCGATCATCTCGGCGGTGAGCAGCGGGGGCGCGGAGAGCGACGCGGCGAGCCCGCGCTCGCCGGCCCCGCCGCCCGACTCCTCGCCCTGCGCCCCCTCACCCGGCGCCCCTTCACCGGGCGCCTCGTCGGGACGAAGCTCCAGCACCGTGCCGGGCCGCGCCTTGCGCCCGGGTTTCACCAGCACGTCCCACTCCACCGGGCCGACCCGCTCGACCAGCAGCAGCTCCACCCGGCCGCCGCCGTCGCGCCGCCGGGCGAAGAGCCGCGCCGGGATCACCCGGGTGTCGTTGACCACCAGCAGGTCGTCGGGCCGCAGCAGGTTCGGCAGGTCCTGCACGCGGCGGTGGCGCCCGGCTGCCGGGGCGTCGAGCACCAGCAGGCGGGCCTCGCCGCGCGGCGCCGGGCGCTGGGCGATGGCCGTGTCCGGCAGGTGGTAGTCGAACTCGTCGGTGCGCACGGATCACTCCGCCGTCTGGCTCGCCGCCTCGGCCGCGACCTCGCCGGAGATCCGGCCGCCGGGCGTCGCCGCGGCGCGCTCGCCGAGGCGGTGCATCAGGACCAGCGCGCCGGCGAGCGCCAGGAGCAGCAGCACGCCGCCGGCGCGGAACGGCCAGGGCGGGCCGAGCCGCTGAAAGATCCAGGTGCCGGCGAGCGGCCCGAGCACCCGCGCCAGCGAGCCGAAGGAGCGCGACAGGCCGAGGATGCCGCCCTGGCTCTCCTCGCCGGCGAGCTGCGAGAGCAGGCCGAGCAGCGACGGGTTGTGGAGCCCCGCTCCCAGCGCCAGCAGGGCCGCCGCTCCCCCGAGCAGCACGAGACCCTCCGCCTGTCCGAGCAGCAGCAGGCCGGCGGCCATCACCGCCATCCCCACCGGGATCACCCGGCGCTCGCCGAAGCGGCGCACGACGATGCCGATGAGCCCGCCCTGCACCCCCACCATCACGATGCCGATGAAGACGAACAGCCACGACGTCTCGGTGTCACCGAAGCCGAGGCGGGCCTGGAGGAAGAGGGCGAGGGTCGCCTCCATCAACGACAGGCAGAGGGTGAAGACGAAGAGCAGCAGCATGAGGCCGAGCAGCGGCGTGTCGCGGGCGAGCTGGCCCAGCCGGCGCGGGTCGAACCACCTCGCCTCCCGGGAGCGGCGGCGCAGCGCGGCGGTGAGCGATTCGGGCAGCCAGCTCGCCGCCAGCACCAGGTTCGCTGCCGCCAGCGCCGCCGCCCCCAGCGGCACGGCGCGGGTGCTCGCCAGGCTCAGCAGGCCGCCGAAGGCCGGGCCGAGCACGAACCCCAGGCCGAAGGCGGCCCCCACCAGCCCCATCGCCTGGGAGCGCTCGGCCCGTGGCGTGACGTCGGCGAGGTAGGCCTGGGCGAGTCCGAAGTTCGAGGCCGCGAGGCCCGAGGCGAAGCGCGCCACCAGCAGCACCTCGAAGCTGCCTGCGAAGGCGAACAGGGCGTGGGCGACGACGCTGGCGGCGATCGAGGCGAGCAGCACCGGCCGGCGGCCGGTGCGGTCCGAGAGCTTGCCGAGGAGCGGTGCGAAGACGAGCTGGGCCAGGCTGAAGGAGGCGAACAGCCAGCCGATCTGGAGCTCGCTCGCCCCGTACTCCTGCGCGTAGAACGGCAGGATCGGCAGGATCATCCCGAAGCCGAGCAGGTCGAGCAGCACGGTGACGAAGATCGCCGTCTGCGCGCGCCGGCGCGCCGGCGGTCGGTCGCGGATCGAGGGGTCGGGGCTCACGGCAGGCAGGGTTTCGCAGAGCGGCGGATCGACCGGTTCGGCGCAACGGGGTGGGCACCGGCCCGGCCGGCGAGGTGGACGCCCGCGGCGGCCCGCCAGCATAGCAACCCGCGGAGTAGACCGCGGGTGCCGCGGGGCCTAGTGGTGCGGGTCGAGCAGGTCGCGCAGGCCGTCGGTCAGCAGGTTGAAGGCGATTACGGTGACCACGATGGCCAGCCCGGGGAAGGTCGCCACCCACCAGGCGCCGAGCAGGCGGTCGGCGCCGGAGGCCACCATCTCGCCCCAGCTCGGCACCGGCGGCGGCACCCCGAGCCCGAGGAACGACAGCGACGATTCGGCGAGGATCGCCTGGCCCACCAGCAGGCCGGCCATCACCAACACCGGAGTGAGGGCGTTGGGCAGCAGGTGGACGGCGAGGATGCGCACCGGGTGCTGCCCCAGGCCGCGGGCGGCGAGCACGAACTCCCGCGCCTGGAGCGCCTGGATCTCGGCCCGCAGCAGGCGGCTCACGGACATCCAGCCGGTCGCCGCCAGCACCAGCACCAGCGCCATCATCCCGGGGCGCAGGAGGGCGACCAGGGCGATGAGCAAGAACAGCCGCGGCACCGCGAGCACCGCGTCGACCAGGCGCATCAGCACGCCGTCGGCCCACGGCCCGCCGGTCGCCGCCGCGGCGCCCACCAACGTGCCGAGACCGATCGCCAGGGCCGCCGCCAGCACGCCGATGGCGAGCGACACCCGGGCGCCGTGGAGCAGGCGCGAGAGGACGTCGCGGCCGAAGCGGTCGGTGCCGAGGTGGAAGCGCCGCGGCCGGCCCGGCTCGCCCGGCGTTGGCTCGGCCAGCGCGGCCGCCGGATAGCGCTCCTGGCGGCCGAGCCGCTCGATCACCAGCTCGGCGCCCCGCCACGCCACCGCGTCCGCCAGCAGACTGCGGCCGTCGCCGAAGACCACCGGCACCCGCACGCTGCCCGGCGGCAGGTAGCGCCCGGCCACCGGATCGAGCTGCTGCCCCGGCTCCCACGGCGCCAGCCACGGCGCCGCCAGGGCCACCACCACCAGGGCCACCACCAGCACCGCGCCG
>DATACC010000288.1:0-5061 GCA_036259255.1 Thermoanaerobaculia bacterium
GCGCGCCCGGCCGCCAGGTCGTCCAGGCTCTCGCGCAGCAGGCGGATGTTGCGCAGCACGCAGTACGGACCGGCGAGCCATTCCTCGCCGTGGAAAGCGTCGTCTCCGAGCGTGCCCTCCAGCCGGCGCGAAACCTCCACCCAACGGCCGGCGACGGCGCGGAAGGAGGCGGCCAGGCGGTCGAGCAGCACCACCCGCTCGGCGATCGGCAGCGCCGCCCACTCGTCGCGGCGGGCCTGGAGATCACCCACCGCGCGATCGAGCGCCGGGCGCGGCGTGGGCGGGGCGGCGTTGGGGGTGGCCGAGGGCGTGGCACCGCCGAGCTTGCCGCTTTCCTCGGACGTCGTGGGCAGGGGGGAGGGGGGAGCAACGCTCATCGGAGTCCTCCTGGTCGTTCCGCGCCAAGCTAGCACAGGGGACGCCGCCCTGCGGCAAGAGATGGTCCCCCTGCGGCAGGGAGAGCGGGCCGGGGAGGTTCGCCGGCTGGCCCGCAGCGCCTGTCACGATCTCTGCATGACGAACCGCCCCCGTTTTGCCGGCCCCTGGCCGCTGGCGTCCTTCGCCTGTGCCGTCCTGCTCCTCGTGCCCTTCGCCCGCGCCGACGGGTTCGCCGCCGGCCTGCGCGCCGGCACTCCCGGCGTCGGAGCCGAGATCTCCTTCCCCCTCGCCGGTTCGCTCCGCGGGCGCCTCGCCGCCGGCGTCGGTTCCTGGGACCTCGAGTTCGAGAGCGAGCGGATCACGTACGAGGGCGACGCCGAGCTCCAGTCCCTGCTGGCGGTGCTCGATTGGCACCCCGCCGGCGGCAGCTTCCACCTTTCCGCCGGCGCCCTGGTCAACGACAACCGGGTGGAGGGGAGCGCCCCGGTGCGCGACCTGCTGCTCGAGGCGAACGTCGTCGTCCCCCCCGGCATCGACCTGGGATCGATCGAGGCGCGCGCTGCCGGCGACACCGTGGCGCCCTACGCCGGGCTCGGCTGGGGGGTCGGGCCGCGCTCCGGCCCGGGGTGGCGGCTCGCCCTGGATCTCGGCGCCGCCTGGCACGGCGAGCCCGACGTCGAGAGCAGCCTGAGCGACGTCCCGCTCGACGCGGTGCCCGGCGGCCGACAGCTGGTCGAGCTGCTGCTCGCCCAGGAGGAGCGCGAGCTCGAGGAGGAGCTGGCCGAGTACGAGGTGTTCCCGGTGGTCGCCCTGAGCCTGGTCTACCGGTTCTGAGCGGAGCTTGCGGTCACCCGGTGGCGGCGTGGCCGGAGCCTGGCACCGCCCTTGCTGTTCCTGCTCCCGGAGAGTGATCGCCCACCGAGGAGGAGAGTGCACGATGACCGAGGGACCCACCGGCCGTACGCAGAGCGCCGCCCCGGCTGCCGGAACGGCGGCCAACGACCGACCGCCCACACCCGCCGTACCGCCGGCCGGCGCCGGCGCCGCCGCTGGCACCCCGGCCACCACCGCTCCCGCACGGGACGGCGTCTCGCGCCGCGCCGGATGGATCGCCCTGGCGATCTTCTTCGCGGCGCTGTTGCTGAGCCACGCGGTGTACTCGATGGAGAGCCTCAGCACCTGGCCCCAGTGGCTCGCGTCGCTGGTGCAGCCGGTGCTGGTGGCCGTCCTGGTGCTCGCCGGGCTGTGGTGGGTCTACCGGATCGGGCCCGGCCGCGCCGCCACCGAGGTAGGCCTGCGGGCGCCCTTCGTGTTGGCCGTGCTCTTCGCGCTGACCGCCACCCTGCCGATGGCCATCGGCTTCGGGGTGGGCGACGAGCCGGTGGACGGCAAGCCGCTGTGGGAGATGCTGTTCATCCTCACCTTCTGGCCCTTCGCCGAGGAGCTGCTGTTCCGCGGCTATGCCTTCCGGCAGCTCCACCGCCGCGCCGGCTGGGGCTTCTGGAGCGCCACCCTGGTGCCGACGATCCTGTTCGGCGTGGTGCACGTCCTCTACTTCTTCTTCCAGGACGCGCCGCTGCGCATCCCCCTGGCCGCCGCCGGCACCACCATCCTGCTGGGCGTGCTCTACGCCTGGCTGTTCAAGGCCTGGGGTGACAACCTGTGGGTGCCCATCGCCTTCCACGGCATGTTGAACTTCTGGTGGGAGGGCTTCGGCTTCGACCGCCTCAACATCGACTATTGGGGCATGCAGGTGCTTCGCGCCGCCGCCATCGCGCTGGCCATCATGTTGACCCTGATGCGCCACCGGTTGCCGTTCGTCTCGCGGCGGGTGACCGGGCTGGAGGGGCCGTACGCGGCGGACGCCGCCCCTTAGCGCCCCACCCGCCGTCCCGGCCGGTGAGCGTCTCGTGACGGCGGGGGCCGCCGGTCCGGTCCGGTAGAATGGCTCGGCGCGGCCTGCCGCCGCGCCGCCGTTCACCGCCTCGGTCCGCGCCCGGTCCCGGCGCGGTCCCGGCCCGGCCCGGAGACGCCCCCATGCCCGCCACCCGCTCGTCCCACGCTCCAGCTCCGCACAGCACCGCCCGCACCATCCTGGTGGTCGACGACGAGCCGGGCATCCTCTCGGCCCTCGCCGGCATCCTCGGCGACGAAGGGTTCGCGACGCTGACGGCCGCCACCGGCGGGGAGGCGCTGGAGCTCTACCGCCGGCACGCCCCCGACGTGGTGTTCCTCGACATCTGGCTGCCCGACCGCGACGGCCTCGAAACCCTCCAGGCGCTGCGCGAGGAGGACCCCACCGCCGCGGTGGTGATGATGTCGGGCCACGGCACGGCATCCACCGCGGTGCAGGCGATCAAGATGGGCGCCTTCGACTACCTGGAGAAGCCCCTGTCGTACGACCGCACCGTGGAGGCGGTGGAGGGGGCGTTGTCGTACCGCGAACGACTGGCCAACGAGCAGGGCGCGCACGCGGGTGGATCCGGCGCGCGACATCCAGCCGCCGCCGGAGCTGCCGCTGCTCCAGGTCTCCGAGGTGCCGCAGCGCACCGTGCGCCGGAGCACGGTGATCTACGGCCACGGCCTGCACTCCGGCGGGCGCACCGGCATGGCGATCCAGCCGCTGCCGCCGGGCAGCGGCATCCACTTCCTGACCCTGCCGAGCCACCGGCTGATCCCGGCCCACCTGTCGGCCGTCGCCGACACCGACTACGCGACCACGTTGTCGGGCGGCGGCGATCGCATCCGCACCGTCGAGCACCTGCTGTCCGCGCTCCACGCCTGTGGCGTGACCAACCTGTTGATCAAGGTGCATGGCGAGATTCCGGTGCTCGACGGGTCGGCGTTGGAGTTCTGCAAGACGCTCGAGGAGATCGGCGTCGACGATCAGGACGAGCCGCGCCGCGAGTTGGTGATCGATCGCGAGTACCGGGTGGGCGAGGACGGCGAGGAGGGCAAGGCCCTGATCCTCGAGCCCTACGACGGCTTCGCCGTCTCCTACCACCTGCGCTACCCGGCGCCGGTGGGGGAGCAGCGGGCCGAGTTCCGGCTCACCAGCTTTGCCCGCTACAAGCGCGAGATCGCCCCGGCCCGCACCTTCGGCTTCATGAAGGACCTGAAGATGATCAACGAGCTGGGGCTCGGCTCCGGCGGCCGGCTCGACAACTTCATCCTGGTGGGCGAGGGCGAGGTGATCAACACCGAGCTGCGCTTCCCGGACGAGTTCGTGCGCCACAAGATCCTCGACGTCATCGGCGACCTGTACCTGCTCGGCTATCCGATCCGCGGCCGCGTCACGGCCCGCTTCACCGGCCACCGCGACAACGTCGCCATCCTGCGGGCCGTCGCCGCCGGGTAGCTCCTGCCGCCGTCAGCGGCTCCGGTGGGATGGCCCGGAAGATGCACTTCTCGGGGGTGGAGGTCTGAACGATGAACCCACTGAGAAAAGCCATCCTGTCCGCCATCGCCGGGATCGTCCTGCTCTGCACACCACAGTTCTCCGCCGCCGCGCCCGCCTGCCGCGGTGAGCTCGTGATCGAGCCGGCGACCCTGCTCACGCTCCACGAGCGCAACGCCGACCGGCCCCTGCCCACCGCCTCGACCATCAAGATGCTCACCGCCCTGGTGGCGGTCGACGCCATCGAGGCGGGCGAGGTGGCGTGGGACACGCCCTACACGGTGAGCTACGACGCGGCCCTGGTCGGCGGCTCCCAGGTCTACCTGAAGCAGGGGGAGACCTTTCCGCTGCGCGAACTGCTGCGCGCCACCTTGATCGAGTCCGCCAACGACGCCGCCTTCGCGGTGGCCGAAGCGGTGGCCGGCTCGGAGGAGGCCTTCGTGCGCCGCATGCGGGCCAAGGCCGAGGAGCTGGGCATCGAGGGCGCCCGCATCCACTCGCCCAACGGATTGCCGAGCAAGGAGGGATCGCGCTTCGACGACGCCATGACCCCCCGCGACATGGCCCGGATCGGCGTGGCGGTGATGCGCCATCCGGAGCTTCGCGAGTGGGTCAGGACGCCGCTCGCCGGCTTCCGCGACGACACCTTCCAGCTCTTCAACTTCAACTACCTGCTGCGCCGCTACGACGGTGCCGAGGGGATCAAGACGGGCTACCATCGCCGGGCCGATTTCAACCTGGTGTCGGCGGCCACCCGCAACGGCGTGCGGCTGATCGCCGTCGCCATGGGGTGCGAGCGCAAGGCCCAGCTCTTCGACCGCTCCGAGCAGCTCCTCGACGCCGGCTTCGCCGACTATCGTCCGGTGACGGTGCTCGCCCGCGGCGAGCGCCTGCGCGGCCGCGCCCTGGTGGCGGGCGGGCGCAGCGCCGCGGTGCCGGTACTCGCCGGCGATAGCGTGCAGGTGATGAGCTACCGCGGGCGTGCTCCCGAGATCCAGACCCTGGTGCTGAGCAGCCAGCGCGAGGCGCCGGTGCGCCCCGGCGAGGCGGTGGGCAAGGTGGTGGTCCGGCGCGGCGGCCGGGTGGTCGCCGAGGTGCCGGCGGTGGCCGCCACCGGCGTCGAGGAGGCGCCCTGGTGGCGCCGCCTCTCCAGCCGGCTGCTGAGCTTCTTCGCCTGAAGCGGGCCCCGCGGCGACCACTCCGGGGGCGGTACGAACGCTAGGAGGCGGTGGGGCGGCCGGGGAAAGCTCCGCTCCGTCTGCGGGATAGGCCGTCGCAGAGCTTTC
>DATACC010000289.1:0-2496 GCA_036259255.1 Thermoanaerobaculia bacterium
CGCGCCGCGGCGCGGTGGCTTCGATCATCCGCTCCGTGGGCACGGGTCCGCACCGCTTCGCCCACACCGGCGGCACCCGCTACACGGAAGATGACCGGGTGACGCTGGCGGTCAAGCCGATCCCGGTGGCGGCGCTGTCGCTGCCGGACGCCGACGTGCTGGAGCGCCGCGTCGCCGCGGCGGCCGCCGCCGGCGAGCCGGTGCGCTTCCACCTCGAGCTGGGGGCGCGGGAGCTGCCGAACGAGGTGTCGGCCAACGTGATCGCCGAGCTGCGGGGCCGCGAGCTGCCGGAGGAGATCGTGCTCCTCGGCTGCCACCTGGATTCCTGGGATCTCGGAGTGGGGGCGGTGGACGACGGCTCCGGCTGCGGCATCGTGGCGGCGGCGGCGCAGCAGATCGCCGAGCTGCCACGGCGCCCGCGCCGGTCGGTGCGGGTGGTGCTCTACGCCAACGAGGAGTTCGGCCTCTCGGGAGCCCTGGCCTACGCCGAGCGCCACGCCGACGCGCTGGATCGCCACGTGCTCGCCTTCGAGTCGGACCTGGGGGCGGACCGGGTGTGGCGCTTCGCCACCGCCGTGGCGGAGGACGAGGTGGCCCATTACGAGCCGCTGGCCGCCGTCCTCGCGCCCCTCGGCATCGAGTACCAGGGGAACACCGGCCGGGGCGGCGCGGACCTCATCCCGCTGCGCCGCGCCGGGCGCCCGGTGGCCGACCTCACCCAGGACGCCACCCGCTACTTCGACGTCCATCACACGGACGACGACACGATGGCGATGATCGACCCGGAGGCCGTGGCCCAGAACGTCGCCGCCTACGCCACCCTCGCCTGGTGGGCGGCGGACCACCCGGCGGTGCTGGGGGGAGAGGTGGTGCGGGAGTAGGCGTCTCCTGCGCCCACGGCCCTCAGCGCTTCCAGCGCCGGTGGAGCCAGAGCCACAGCTCGGGGTCGCGGCGGATCACGTCCTCCATCACGCGGTGGTAGCGCAGGGTCAGCGCCGCCACCGCCTCGTCCGACTCCTCCACCACCGGGGGCAGCACCGGCGGATGGACCACGAAGCGGTACCGGCCGCCGGGCTCGGGATAGCCGAAGCCGGGCACCACCGGCACCTGCAGGCGCAGCGACAGGCGGGCGAGGATCGGCGTCGTCCAGGCGGGGACGCCGAAGAACGGTACGTCGATGGCCTCCCGCGGCTGCACCCGCTGGTCGGTCAGCAGCGCCACCACCTCGCCAGCCTCGATGGCCCGCAAGATGCCGCGCAGGGCACCGCGCTTCGGCAGCAAGCGGTTGCCGAAGCGGCTGCGCACGCGGGTCAGCTCGCGGTCCAGGTGGGGGTTGTCGAGGGGCCGGCCGACCACCCACGTCGGGCCGGCGTAGATCCCCAGCGCGTGGGCCGCCACTTCCCACAGGCCGAAGTGGGCGGTGGCGACGAAGAACCCCCGAGGCGCCGCGGCGGCCTGGGCCGCCTGCACGTGGTGCCAGCCTTCGATCGTCGTGCGGCGGCACAGCTCCACCAGATCGAAGCGGGTGACCGAGAGGGTGTCGGTGAGCGCCGCGCCGAAGTGATGGAAGCAGGCCCGGGCGACGCGGCGGCGCTCCCCGGCGGGCAGCTCCGGCAGGGCGAGGGCCAGGTTGTCGAGCGCGATGCGGCGGTGGCGCCGGTCGAGGACCCAGCCGACAGCGCCGAGACCGCGGCCGAGGCGGCGGGCCACGGCATGGGGAAGCAGCCGCATCGGCAGGCGGACCGCGCGGTAGGCGGCGTACTCCAGCCGGTGGCGCAGGGGGGCGTCCTTCACGGCAGGGCTCCGGTCAGCACCCGGTGTCGCGCCGGGTCGCGGCCCCACCCCGGAGCGCCTCGGCATCGCCGTCGAGCAGGGCCGTCACCTCGCCATCGAGCCAGCGCCAGAACGCCGGTTCCGGCACCGCGCGCACCGGCAGCTCGGCGAGCGGCAGCGCGAGGCGACCGCGCAGCTTGACCCCGTCCTTGGCGGTGGCGAGCACCGCCTCGGCGCCGGCCGCGGCGGCGGCGCGGCGAATCTCCTCCAGCGACTCCGCGGGGTACGGGTGGTGGTCCGGGTAGAAGCGCTCGCCGGCGATCTCGAGGCCGGTCCCGCGGGCGCTGGCGGCGAAGCGCTGCGGACGGGCGATGCCGGCCACCAGCAGCACCCGGGTGCCCGGCGCCAGCGCCCGGCCGTCGGCGAGCACCGGCGGCGCGGCGCTGGTGGCGCTGGCGAAGCCCGGGCCGCGGAAGCCGTGGGGCGCGAGGGCCGCCGCCAGCGCCTCGCCGTCCGGGAAGCGGCCTGCCGGATCGCGGACGAGGCACCGGTCGATCGCCGCGGCCAGCGCGGGCGGCAGCCCCGGCGCCACGCGCAGGACCCCCGGCGCCGGCTCGGTCGCCTGCTTGAACAGCAGCGCCGGCAGGTTGGACGTCTCGAACGGCAGCCGCCCGCTCACGGCGAGGTAGCCGACCACGCCGAGCGCGTAGATGTCGCTGCGCC
>DATACC010000290.1:0-15251 GCA_036259255.1 Thermoanaerobaculia bacterium
GGCGGCCGCCGACCCTCGGCGGCCGCCTTCCGTCTCGCCGGCCGGAGTGGCACAATCCGGCCATGTCGATCTTCAAGAAGCTGTTCGGAGCGGGTGGGGACGGCGGGGACGAGCCGGTGGCCGGGGGCGGCACCGCGGCGGATACCGAGACGGTGCGGCGGATCATGCGGCGGCTCGAGGAGCTGCCCGCCGAACGGGCGCGCTACGTCGGCGCCTTCGCCTACGTGCTGTCGCGGGTGGCCCACGCCGATCTCGACTTC
Source organism: Thermoanaerobaculia bacterium (assembly GCA_036259255.1). GTDB lineage: Bacteria > Acidobacteriota > Thermoanaerobaculia > Multivoradales > JBCCEF01 > DATACC01. The sequence continues at coordinate 261 of DATACC010000290.1, forward strand.
TCCGGAGTGGAGACCGCCGCCATGGAGAGGGTGATGCGCGAGCACGCCGGGCTGCCGGAGGACCAGGCGATGCTGGTGGTCGAGATCGCGAAGGCCCAGAGCCGCCTCTACGGCGCCACCGAGGACTTCCTGGTCACTCGCGAGTTCGCCGCCATCGCCGACCCGGAAGAGCGCCGCCACCTGCTCGAGGCGCTGTTCGCCGTGGCGGCGGCCGACGGCACCATCTCCACCCCGGAGGAGACCCGGATCCGCCAGATCGCCAGCGAGCTGGGCTTCACCCACCGCGAGTACGTCGACGCCCGCGCCCAGTGGAGCCAGTACCGGGCGGTGCTCCGGCCGCCGCTCGGCTGAGCGGGCGCCCGGGCGCTCCCCGTCGCCTACGGGAACTGCCCCGGGCTCATCCCCAGGGCCACGATGGCGCACTCGACGCGCACCGGCACACCGAGCTCCTGGGCCTTCTCCAGCACCTCGGCATCGTAGGTGCCGGGGTTGAAGAAGACGCCCTGGCGGGCGCCCTTGGCGGCGATGTCGCGCAGCACGCGGAGGGTGCGCGGCGGCGGCAGGTAGAGGGCGATGAGATCGAGGTCCACCGGCACGTCGCCGACGTTGCGGTGCACCGGCAGGCCCTCCACCTCGTCCTCCGACAGGTTTACCGGGTACACCTCGTAGCCCGCCTTCTGGTAGGCCCGTACGCACTTGTTGCCGAACTTGCGGTGGTCGCTCGAGGCGCCGATGACGGCGATGGTCTGGCTCGTCTGGCTCATGGCGGTCCCTCTTGCAAGCCGCGCTCCGCGCCGGACCTGTGGCTGCGCCCGAGAGTCAACCTTTGACCAAAGATGAATATGCAGTTATCTTTGTCGTCAGGTCGGTGCTCCGAGCGGCGCGACCGACGCGCAGGCCCGGATCACCCTGGACGTGCCCACCCACCTCGAGGAGGATCCACCCATGCGATCGGCAGCGTCGTGCCTCGGTGCCCTGTCGTTCATCCTGGTCTTCTCCACCGTCGCCGCCCATGCGCAGCAACCCGGGCTGGCAGCGGGCAGCTGGGAGGAGACGACCTCCGCGGATCTCGATGGCGATGGCTTTCCGCAGGAGCTCGAGTTCCGGCTCGCCCGGCACTTCTTCCCGACGATCTGGTTCGACGGCGAAGAGGACACCACTGCGCCCGGCGGCAACCACGACCACCGCGAGTACGGCCAGCCGGGCCGGCTGCTGTTCCGCGTCCGGCCGCACCCGCAGTCGCCGGACCACGTCGCCATCACCTACGCCTTGCTGTACCGCGTCGATGGCGGCGAGAATTTCGGTGGAACGGTCCGCTGCCACTACGGAGACGTCGAGCCGTTTGCGATCACCCTGAAGCGCGATGCGTCCTGCGCTCTCGGCTATGCCATGGATTCGATCAAGACATGGGCGCACGAGGGGGCCTTCGGCGAGCACGAGAGCACCCGCTTCGCTTCTGGCTGCAATTGGGGTTCTTCCGTCGCAGCGGTCTCCTCCACGGACGTGGTCTTCGCGTCCGAGAACAAGCATGGGAACTACCTGACCGACGCGGAGTGCGATGCGGGTCTCGGAGGTCTGGAGAACTGCAACGCCCACTGGACCGCCGGCGACGTGAACGCGTGGATCGGTCTCAACGTCGGTGAGTGGTCCGCCCCCCGGCACGCCGATCTCTCGCCGCTCGGCTTCGACGACCCCTTGTGGGCCAACCAGAGCTTCTGCGGCGGTCCGCATTCGGGGGCTGACGTGGCGGAGGTCGCCGAGTGCGGTTTCCAGGGCGGCTGCCCGGCAGCAGCGGAAACGAAGTTCACGGACAAGTTCGTCGCTCCCTTCTCGGCCGTTCCGCCCCCGACGATTCCGGAGGGCTACGTCGGCTGCTTCACCGACGATCCCGACCGCGCCCTGCCGCATGGGCTGGGGTCCGTCGACGACGTCGAGACCTGCGTGGACCGGGCGCGTGCCAACGACCTCGCCTACGCCGGCCTGCAGTGGTACGGCGAGTGCTGGGGAGGCGACGCCGCACGCTACTCGCAGGTGGGCGACGGGGAGTGCAACACGCCGTGCACGAGCGGACAGATGTGCGGCGGGGAATGGCGCAACAGCATCTTCGCGACCGGCGTCACGCCGTCACCCCAGGGCGGCATGCACGCCGACTCCGCCGTGCGCGGCTGCTCGAACTGGACCTGGTGGGCCCCCGTCTATCAGCCCGACCCGGGCTCCTGCTACACCTACTGCGACCAGAACGGCGCCGATGCCTGCGAGTGGTACGGCAACGGCGACTGCTACGTGGAGTTCGGCAGCGGCTGCTCCGTGCAGGGCGGCTTCTCGGGCTGGTGGGCGGCGGTGTTCTGAGTCGCCACCGCCCCGCAGGCGGGGGACCGGTCCCCGCCAGCGGAAAAGAAACGGGCCCCGGCCGGGGGACCGGGGCCCTGGAGCCGCGGGAGCGGCTCGCGGAGACTGCAGGGACTAGAACTCGAGGCGCAGACCGACCTCGTAGCGCCGCGGGTCCAGGTGGTCGAGGGCCGTACCCCACGGCACGGCGGTGAACGCCTCCTCCTGGTACACGGTGGTGTCCTCGTCGTCGAGCACGTTGAGCACCGCGCCGACCGCCTCCATGCGGACGCGACCGAAGTCGAGACCCTTGGAGAGCTGCAGGTCGAGCTGGTAGCGGCTGTCGCCGCGGCGGGCGCCGCGGGGCTCGAGGAACAGGTCGCCGTCCACCTCGTTGCCGCAGAACGCCGCCACGCCGGGATCGATCCCCAGCTCGGCGAAGTCCGCCGGCGAGGCGGCGAGGATGTTGCCGCAGTCGGCGAACACGTCGAGCGCCTGGCCCGAGATCCAGAAGGCGTTGAAGCCCACCGTCACGTCCCAGGGTAGGGAGCCGTAGCCGGAGATCTTCACCCGGTGACGGCGGTCGTCCGACAGCCGGCCTTCGACGTTGTGGAAGTCGCGGGGGAAGCTGTCGTAGCCGGCCGAGGCGTAGCTCTGGTTGGCGGCGGATTCACTGTTGCCGGTGGACTCGGCGTAGGTCCAGCTCGCCAGGAGGCTCAGGCGGTTGGCCAGCCGGGTCTCGCCCTTGAGGATCAGGGCCTCGTAGTCGCGGTACAGGCCGGCCACGTTGCCCAGCACGAACCCGGTGCAGCCGTCGGGGTCGGTGTAGAAGGACTCGTCGTCGGTTCCCGGGATGGCATCGAACGCCCACAGGCCGTTGTTGCAGACGTCCTCGAACAGGTCCTCGGTGCGCTTGTCGACGTACTCGAGGGTCACCGAGCTGCTGCGGCCGATCTGCCGCTCGAGCCCGAGGGACCACTGGTCGGCGTACTGCGCGTCGAGCTCGCCGATGCCCAGCGTCTTGGTGCTCTCGAAGGGCGAGGTGATGGCGTCGAACGGGAAGAACTGGTCGCCATTGAAGGCGATCGGATCACCGAAGATCGCCGCCAGCTCGCCGGCGTCGCAGGAGACGCCCAGGCCGCACCAGTAGTCGAGGCTGACGAAGCGCTCGAACCCGGACACGCGGCCGGAGATGGTGTCGGCCAGGTTGGCCGACGCCGGGTGCATGAAGCGGCCCCAGTAGGCGCGGGCGAGGGTCCGGCCGTCGCCGGTGAGGTCGTAGGTCAGGCCCAGGCGGGGCTGGAGCTTGTCGAACTCGGCCACCGTCTGGCCCACCTCGTTGTCGAAGCTCGCCTCGTCGTAGCGCAGGCCCGGGTTGACGGTCAGCCGGTCGCCCACCCGCCAGGTGTCCTGCACGAAGGCGCTGATCACGTCGCCCTCGGCGTCCACGAACTCGCGCGCCGTCGCCAGCGGGAAGTCGCGGAACAGGATGAAGGCGTCCAGGCCGTCGCCGTTCTGGTCGACCAGCGGCTCGAAGTAGGTGACGTTGAAGCCCCCGGTGGTGAAGTTGTTGGCATGGGAGGCGAGGTTCTGCCAGCCGAGGCCCGCCTTGAGCTCGTGGGAACCGCCCAGGCCGTCCAGGAAGTAGGTCACGTCGGCCCGGGCCTCGTCGCGGTCGCGCTCGGAGAACTGGGCGTTGGTGGCGTTGCCGAAGGTGATGCCGGTGTCGACGTTGGTGAAGCCGGGCCGGTCGAGGTCGCCGGACACGGGATAGCTGTTGAGCTCCTGGCGGGTGATGCCGGCCTGGGCGACCAGCAGCACCGAATCCGAGAGCACCGAGTCCCACTCGGCCTGGTAGATCTCGCCGCCCTGCTCCTGGAAGCTGTTGGCCTCCGAGCTGATGAACGGGTCGGCGTCGGCGTTGTCGATGTCGGTCGGGTCGCCGGAGACCTTCACCACCAGCCGGTTGCCTTCGGTCACCTGGACGGTGCCCTTGGCGATGTAGTTGAGGCCGTCGAAGGCGAAGGTGCTGGGCGCGCCCTCCGGCGTCACCTCGGTGTCGATCTTCTCCCCCGAGAGGAAGAACCACGCCCGGTCGCGCTGGATCGGGCCGCCGAGGGTGGCGGAGAGCTGCCGGAACTCGCTGTCGTTGGCGTCGGCGTCGAAGAACTCGCCGTCCTGGGTGAAACCCGAATCGCGGTAGCGCGCGTCGAGGGAGCCGGACAGCTCGTTGCCGCCGGACTTCGTCACCAGGTTCACGATGCCACCCAGGGCCTGGCCGTACTCGGCCTCGAAGCCACCGGTCTGGATGGTGACCTCCTGGATGGCGTCGAAGTTGAAGTTGGTGCCGAAGGTGGCGGTGAGCGGATCGGTGGTGTTGAGGCCGTCGATCAGGTACACGTTGTCGGAGCCGACCGAGCCGAACACGCGCACGTTGCCGGTGCCCACCGAGCCCGCGGCGTCGCCGATCACGGTGAGGTAGTCGCGGCCGCCGATGCCGACGGCTGCGTTCTGCAGGTAGTCCTGGGTGAAAGTCTCGCCGGTGCCGGCGTCGGTCTGGTCGAGCAGCGGCGTCTCGGCGACCACCTGCACGGTGTCGCCTTCGAAGGCCGCCAGGCCGAGCTGCAGACGCACCTGGGCCTCGCCGCCGAGCGGCACGCGCTGGCTCGCCTCGACGGCATCGAAGCCCTCCAGGCTGGCGAGCAGGCTGTACTGGCCGGGCGGCAGCAGGTCGAAGCGGAAGCGGCCGTTCTGGTCGCTGACGGCGACCTTGGGGCCGCCGATGAGCTGCGGCGAGGTGAGGGTGATGGTCACCCCGGGCAGGGCGCCGCCGTCGGCGTCGCTCACCGATCCCGTGAGGCTCCCGGTGGTCGGCTGGGCCGCCGCCGGCAGGGTGAGGAGCAGGGCCGCCACCAGCAGCAGGGAGGTAAATCGGAAACGCATGGAGACCTCCTTTTTCGTCTCGTTGTGACCTCGCCCGTACACCGGGTCGGGTCGGTCTCGGTCTTTCCCTGCTGCAACTCGACGGCCCTGGCGGCGGGAGTGGCGAATGGGCCGGAGGGAGGATGTAACTCCTTGTGGGTGAATCGATTCGCGATTCGAGGGCGGTGGCCTGGGGAGGCGGTCGGCATCCAGACGTTTGGATTTCGATCCAGGATCTCCGAGGTCGCGGCGCCCGCAGCAAGGGGAGTGCCAGGAGGAGTGGGTGCGCGGACGCGACGCCGACCCGGGTCTCCGAGCACGGCGCCCGGCAACCCGGGCAGCCGACAGCCGTACATCCAGGGATGCAACCCACCATCGAGGAGCGGATCGGTCTGGAGCTGGGGCGGCGGCTGGCGGCGCGGGGGGTGGCTGCGGCCGCGTTGGAGCGCAGCGTGGGGTTGCCGGCGGGGGCCGTGGAGCAGCTCGTGCTGGGGCGGGAGTCGCTCGACCTGGGTCGGCTCGAGCGGGTGCTGTCGGCGGTGGGGACCACACCGTCGGAGTTCTTCGCGGCGCTCTACGGAGCGCCGCCGGCCGCACCCGCACCGGCGCCGGCAGCGGGCACTGCGGCGGTGCTCGGCCGCGAGGAGGTGGAGCACCTGGTGCGCGACGTGCGCACGGCGCTGCGGACGCTGCTGGCCGAGCTGGCCGAGGAGGGGTAGGAGGCGGCAGCGCCCGGCGCGAGGCGCGCCTCAGGCGCGGAAGCGCAGGCGGTGGTCGGTGCGGGCGCGCAGCAGGAAGTCGCGCACCTCGGCGATCAGGGCGGCGTCGGCGCGGCCGGCGGAGATCGCCTCGCGGAACAGGATCAGGGCCGCCAAGGCCTCGCGGTGGATGCGCCGCGACTGGAAGACGGGGAACATCTCGAGCGCCAGGTCGCGCAGATCGAAGACCCGCTTCTGCTCGGCGTAGAGGGCGGCGAGGTCGAGCGAGACCAGGGCGGCGTCGTAGGCCATCTCCTGGTCGAGGAAGCCCTGGCGCACCCAACCCAGCTTGCGCTCCGCCCGCGCCGCGTCCCCCAGCCCCTGGTCGATCTGCGCTTCGAGCCACTCCAGCCGCAGCAGGTTGACGCGATCCCCCAGCCGCTCGTGCAGCGGCCGCAGGTCCCTCAGCAGCGAGCGGGCGGCGATGGTGTAGCCGAGCAGGTTGAGCAGGCGGGCCAGGTTGTGGACCGCGGCGACCCAGGTGCGCAGGTCGCTGTGGGGGTCGAGGTGGGCGAGGCCCTCGCGCAGCGCCGCCAGCGCCGCGGCCGGATCGCCCGCGCCGTCGAGGAAGAAGGCCTGCTTGACCCGCGAGTAGCCGAGCAACAGCGAGTCACCCTCGGCGCGGCACAGGCCCACCGCCTCGTCGATGCGCTCGAGGGCCAACTCGTGGTTTCCGCGGGCGCTCGCCAGCGAAGCCTCCAGGTCGCACAGGCGGGCCCGCAGCAGCGGCGCTCCGCTGCCGGCGGCGAGATGGCGCCAGGCGGTGCGGAAGGAGGTCTCGGCGGCGTCGAAGTCGGAGACCACGCGCTCGGCGTTGCCGCGGTAGGCCCAGGCTTCGGTGCGCAGGTCGGACACGGCCGCGGGCTCGCCGTCGGCCGGCGCCAGGCTTTCGGCTTCCTCGGTGGCGCGGCAGGCGGCGGCGAGCGCCTGGCGGGGCTCGTCGAACACCCGCTCCCGGCTCTCCGCAATCCAGCGCTCGCAGCGCCGCGCCGCCTCGCTGCCGCGCAGCGCGGCCCGCACGGCGTGCACCCCGGCGGGCTCGCCCCGGTCGCCTCCGCGTGCTGGCGCCGTCGACGTCATCCGATCAGTTCTTGTCGCGGGGCGGCGCGTTCGGCCGCTGGGGACTGGTGACGCCGCTCGGGTCGATCCCGGAGCCGGCGGGGCCCCGGACGGAGTCCTGGTCGTCCACCGGAGCCTCCTTGCCGCCGCCGTCGCCGTTCCACGGATCGAACAGGTTGGCGAGCAAGCCGGTGATCCATTCGACACCGGCGCCCGGGGAGATCCCGGGGCGTTCACCGGCGGCCGGACCGGCCGCGGCCGGATCACCCCAGGCAGGGGCGGTGACCGCCGACGAGGCGGCGACGAGCAGGGTGGCGAGGCCGAGGCGAAGCAGGGACTTCTTCATGAGTGCGCTCCTTCCACGTGGCATGGAGGCCAGCGTAACACCGGAGCATCCCCTCCAGCTACGCCGGCGGCGCGGAAAGGTTGCAGCCCCGGTTGGTGCGAGTCATCTTCAACGTTGAAGGTCCGGTACCATGAAGTGCGGGGGTCCTCCGTGCGGCTGCGGTGGCTTTCTCGGGCGGTCGTCCGATGCCTCTCTTGGAGTACCTTGTTTTGAGCAACTCGAGTTCTCGTGTCCTTCCATGATCCTGCTTTCGGTGCGAATCAGTACTACACCTCCGACGACTGGATGCAGGAGGTTTGTGACCCTCATTGCCATCAGATCATCTCGTCCGGCGCCATCCATGAGCATTCGTTTCGAGCAGCAGCCTGCCTGCTGATCATCGCCGCGGTCTTCCCGGTAGGTTCCGCTGCGGCGTCCTCCTGGGTGCCGGTGGATTGCGAGGAGCGGATGGAGGAGATCGCTGCCATTCGCCAGCGGCACGGGATCTCGGCGACGAGTTGGCGCGATCACGAGCGGGCCGCCGCCTTGCGCACCACCAGCCGCTCGTCGCCAGCCCGGCGGGTGGCGCCGATCGAGTCGAGGTGCTCGAGCAGCGGGATCGCCCACTTGCGGGAGAGGCCGAAGCGGTCCTTGAACTGAGGCACGCCGAAACGCTCCCAGCCGGTGGCCTCGAGATCGCGGCGCAGGGCGTCGCGGGCGGCGGCGGAGAGGATCAGGCCCCCGGGCAGGCGCACCAGCCTGCCGCGTTCGACCAGGAACCGCACCATCCCCTCGAGCACCTGCGGCTTGGCACCGAGGGTCGACGCCACCTCGCCCGGCGAGGGCGGCGCCAGGCCCGCCGCCTCGTAGCGCTCGACGATGGCCCTGGCGAGCTTCGATTCCTCGCCCGAGAGCTTCGCCTCGCGCCCCGGCAGCGTCAGGCGCTCCCCCTCGTCCGCCAGCACCCCCTGGGCCGCCAGCCAGGAGAGATAGACGTCCGCCAGCTCGGCGCTGCGGCCGGGCAGCAGCCGGCGCACCGCCTCGGCCTTCGGCATGCCGCGCGACAGGCGGTCGCGTTGGAAGTGGTCCGCCAGCGCCCGGGCGGCCCGCTCGCTCACCCGGCGGAAGGCCGCCGGCACGATCCAGCGGCGAGCGTGGCCCGGCCCCGCCGGCACCTCGAGCACCTTCTGGTCCGCCGCCAGCGCCGCCACCCGGGGCACCACCTCGGCCACCGGCAGACCGGCGCGGCGCGCCAGCTCGGCGTCCTCCACTCCGGCCTCGCCGGCGTCGCGTACCCAGTGGAGCAGAGCGCCGTCGAGGCCGGCGCCGAGCATGTCGAGGGCGGCGGCGAGCTCTCGGGCCCGCGGCCGCCGCCACGCGGGGTCGAGCACCACCCCGCCGCCGAGGGTGGCGGGCGGCGAGGGGCGGCGCAGGATCACCCGGTCGCCGCGCACCGCCACCGCCGGCGACGCCAGCCGGATTTCCACCACGCCGTGGCCCCCCGGCGCCAGCGCGTCGGCAGCCAGCACCCGGGCCCGGCCCAGCAGCTCGGCGGCCAGCAGGTGCACCCGCACCGGCGTCCAGCCGGCGAGCGGCGCGGGGGCGTCCGGTAGCAGGTCGAGCTCCACGAGGAGCCGCCGGGTCTCGGTGAAGTGGCCGGGCGCGACCAGGTCGGCGCCGCGTTCCAGGTCCGCGAGGTCGATCCCCGCCACCTGCAGCGAGGTGCGCTCGCCGGCCGCCGCCAGGTCCCGGCCCTGGCCGTGCACCTGGATCGCCCGCACCCGCGCCGTGCCGCCGCCGGGCAGCCGCTCCAGGGTGTCGCCGGGCCGCACCGTGCCGCTGACCAGCGTGCCGGTGACCACCGCCCCCAGTCCCTTGAGGAGGAAGGCGCGGTCGACCGGCAGGCGCGCCGGACGCTGCTCGGGTGGGGAAGGGTCGGTGGCGGCGTCCGACGGGGCATTGCTGCCGGAGCCGTCGAGGCCCGGCGCCGGAGCGGCCGCCGCCTCCTCGGCGGCGGCGACCAGAGCCGCCTCCAGCTCGGCGACGCCGCGGCCGGTGAGGCTGGAGACCGCGAAACGCGGCGACCCCTCGTAGGGCGTGCCGGCCAGCAGCTCCTCGACCTCGAGGCCGGCGAGCTCCAGCAGGTCGTCGGCCACCAGATCGGCCTTGGTCAGCGCCACCAGCGCCCGGGGAATGCCGAGCAGGCGACAGATCGCCAGGTGCTCGCGGGTCTGCGGCTTGACGCCCTCGTCGGCGGCAACCACCAGCAGCACCAGGCGGATGCCGCCGAGGCCGGCCAGCGCGTTGTGCAGGAAGCGCTCGTGACCGGGGACGTCGACGACGCCGATCTGCAGGTCGCCGCGACGCATCCAGGCGAAGCCGAGGTCGATGGTGATGCCGCGCCGCTTCTCCTCGGCCCAGCGGTCGCAGTCGATGCCGGTGAGCCGCTCGATGAGCGCCGTCTTGCCGTGGTCCACGTGGCCGGCGGTGCCGACCACCACGCGGCGGCGGGGGGCGTCGTCCGCGGCGGTCGCCGTGCCGGCGGCCGGGGCGCTCACGACGGGTCGCGGGCGGTGAGGACCTCGCGGGCGATGCGGTTGACGGTGGCGCCGTCGGCGCGGGTGCCGAAGCGGGCCAGCATCTGCTGCATCAGCCGGCCGATGGCGGCCTTGCCGGTGAGATCCTCGGCGTCGCACAGCTCGACGATGGCGGCGCGAATCTCCTCGTCGCTCGCCTGCTGGGGCAGGTAGGCCCCGAGCACCGCCGCCTCGCGCTCCTCCTTGGCGGCGCTCTCCTCGCGCCCGCCCTTGCGGAACTGCTCCGCCGCCTCGTGGCGCTGCTTGATCGCCTTGCGCACCACGGCCACGAAGCCGGTCTCGTCCACCTCGCCGCCGTGCCGGATGCGCTCGTTGTTGATCTCGGTGAGGAGCATGCGCAGCGTCGACAGGCGCTCCTTGTCTCCGGCCTTCAGGGCCTGCTTGAGGTCCGTCTCGATCCGCTGGCGTGGGTTCGTCATGCGGGGATTATAGGGGGGCGGCGGCGGCAGGCGGCACGTCCGTTGCTACTCCAAGCGGTGGCCGGCGCCCGAGGCGCCGCGCCCCGATTCGAGCGAGTCGATTCCGAAATGGGAGGACGCGGATGGACCGGATGACCAAGGACGACCTGCAGTCGCTGCTCACGTCGGCCGGAGGGCCGCACGTTTCGATCTTCCTGCCCACGGTGCGAGCCGGGCAGGAGACACAACAGAACCCGATCCGCCTGAAGAACCTGCTGCGCGATGCCCAGAAACGCCTCCAGGAGCGCGGCATCGACGACGACGCGGCCGGCAACCTGCTCGCCCCCGCGCGCCGCCTGCTGGACGACCACGATTTCTGGCAGCATCAGGAGGACGGCCTGGCCCTCTTCGTCGCCAACGGCGACCTGCGCACCTACCGGCTGCCGGTGCGCTTCCACGAGTTGGCGGCAGTGGAGGACCGCTTCCATCTCAAGTCGCTCTTCCCGCTGTTCAACCTCGAGGGCCACTTCTATGTGCTGGCGCTCGCCATCAACAGCGTGCGGCTGCTCGAGGGAACCCGCTACGAGGTGCGCGAGGTCGATCTGCGCGACGTCCCGAAGAGTCTCGCCGATGCCCTCGGCTACGAGCTGGAGGGCGAGGGGCTGCGCCTGCACCTCGCCAGCCGCAACGCCAGCGGTGCGCCGCCGGACGCCGTCTTCCACGGCCAATCCGCCGGCGAGGAGGACCACAAGGACGAGATCCGCAAGTTCTTCAGCCTGCTCGACCGCGGCGTCCAGGAGTACCTCTCCGGCGACAACGCGCCGCTGGTGCTGGCCGGGGTGGATTACCTGCTGCCCATCTACCGCGACGCCTCGGGCTACTCGAACGTGTGCAAGGACGGCGTGGTCGGCAACCCGGAGATGCTGAGCTCCGAGGAGCTCCACCGCAAGGCGTGGAGCCTTGTGGAGGAGCACTTCCGCGCCGAGCGCCGCTCCGCCGCCGAGCGCTTCGGTGATCTCGCCGGCACCGGCCGCGCGTCGAACCAGCTCGACGAGGTGCTGCCGGCGGCCATCGACGGACGGGTGGATACCCTGTTCGTGCCGCGCGGCGTGCGCGCGTGGGGCCGCTTCGGCGAGGCGGACCGGCGCGTGGAGCGCCACGACGAGCAGCGCTCCGACAGCGAGGACCTGCTCGACCGCGCCGCCGGCCAGACCTTCCTGAACGGCGGCCGGGTCTTCGCCGTGGCGCCGGAGGAGGTGCCGGGCGACAACGGCGACCCGGTGGCGGCGATCTACCGCTGGTAGCGGGGCGGCCCGGGGGGATCCCGCCTTCAGGGAAGCGGCAGCTCGACGGTGAACACGCTGCCCCGGGGCCGGTTGTCCTCCACCCGGATCGAGCCCTGGTGGTCGGCTACGATGCGGTGGACGATGGCCAGGCCCAGGCCGGTGCCGCGGCCCTTGGTGGAGAAGTAGGGCAGGAACAGCTTGTCCTTGGCCTCGGCGGGGATGCCGCGGCCGGTGTCGGCGACGTGGATCTCGAGGTGACCGTCGCTGCGCTCGGCGGAGACGGTCACCCGCCCCGGCGGCTCGGTGGCCTCGAGCGCGTTGTCGAGCAGGTTGATCAGGGCGCGGCGCATCTGCTGCGGGTCGAGGGGCACCTCGCCCACGTCGGGGTCCATCCGCGCCTCCACCTCGACCCCCTCCTTGAGATCGCGGTAGAGGTCCAGCGTCTCGCCCACCAGCTTGCCGACGTCGACCGGCACCGGGTGGGGGCGCGGCATGCGGGCGTAGCGGGAGAACTCGTCGACCATCGCCTGCAGCGTGTCGACCTCGCGCACGATCGTCTCCACCCCCTCCTCGAGCGCTTCGCCGAGGCGCGGGTCGTCCTGCCGGTAGCGGCGCAGCATGCGCTCGGCGGAGAGCTTGATGGGGGTCAGCGGGTTCTTGATCTCGTGGGCGATGCGCCGCGCCGCCTCGCTCCAGGCGGCGAGCTGCTGGGCCTGGATCAGCTCCGTGAGGTCCTCGAGCACCACCACCTGGCCGCCGCCGCTCTTCGGTCCCAGGCGGTCGCTGCCGTCGGGGCCGGAGCCGGGTAGCAGGGTCACCTTCACTTCGAGCGCCTTCCACCGGCCGCCGACGAACAGGTGCACCTCGCGGCTCGCCTCGTGGCGGCCGCGGCGCACCAGGGCCCGCGGCGGCGTGCCGCCCGGCGTGACCGGGGTGAGCAGCGCCGCCAACCGGGCGCGCTCCGGGTCGCTCCACGCCTCCTGGTAGTGGCGCCCGATCACCTCCTCCTCGCGCTGGCGCAGCATGGCCAGGGCGGCGCTGTTGCAGGTGAAGATGCGCCCGTCGGCGTCGATCGACACCACGCCGGCGGCGACGTTGGCGAGCACGGCGCCGATCAGCGCCCGCTCCTCGCGCACCCGGCGGTTCGCCTCCACCAGCTCCTGGTTGCTGCTCTTGAGCTGGCGGGTCATGCGGTTGAAGGAGTCCACCAGCACGCCCAGCTCGTCCTCGGCGGCCACCTCCACCCGGTGGTCCAGGTCGCCGTGGCTGATGCGGCGGGTACCCTCGGCCAGGGCCTGGATCGGCACCGTCACGCGACGCGCCAGGTAGAGGCCCACCCACGAGGAGGCGAGCAGGATGAGCAGCGTCACCATGAGGAAGGTGAGCAGGTGGCTGGTGGCCAGGTTGTCGCGCTGCACCTCGAGCTGGCGGTAGGCGAGGAAGGCCTCGCGCAGTTCGCGGGTCTGGGCGGCCAGGGCCGGGTCGAGCAGCACGCCGGCCACCACCACGGCGCCGGCCGGTGGGTCCCGGGGGGCGAGGCGCGGAGGCACCCAGGGCGGCTCCGCGCCGGCGTCGCCGTCGACCGGCGGCTCGTCGCCCACGACGCCGGGCGCGCCGGCCGCCGCCAGCACCAGGGTGCCCGGCACGCCGGGCGGCTCCTGCAGCCCCACCGCCTGCCCCTCGGCCAGCGCCTCGAGGAGGAGGTCCCGGGGCGGCTCTGGCAGGTCGGCGATGCCGGTGCGCGGATCGACCACCGCCTGCACGAACTCACGCCCGTCGTAGACCGCCAGCACGTCGAGGCCGCCGTCCGCCATCAGCTCGCGCAGGCGGCGCACCAGCTCGGGGCGCGAGGCGGGGTCGGACAAGTCGAGGTCCACCACCTGGCGCCGCACGCGGCGGGCGTCGAGCAGTGCCTGCTGTTCGATGTGGTCCGACAGCGCCTCGGCCACCGCGTAGCCCTGCTCGCGCACTTCGCTGACCTGGGTCGAGAACCAGCGGTCGGCGGAGTCCTGGAACAGCTCGATGGCGATGAAGAACAGCAGCAGCACCGGGATCAGGCTGAGCCCCACGAAGGTGAACACCAGCTTGACCTTGAACTTCGAGCCCAGGATGCGGCTGCGGCGCTCCACCGCCAGCTTGTAGAGGTTGCGCAGTAGGACGAAGAGGATCGTCAGGATCAGGATGCCGTTGACGTACCAGAGGACGAACAGCAGCACCTGGTTGGTGACCAGGTGGGCCGGCAGGTCGCCGGCCCGGGCGATGAGGAAGAGGATCGCCGCGAGCAGCAGCAGCAGTCCGCCGAGGACCGCGAACAGCGCGCGCTTGTCCTTGCGGGAGCGGCGGCGGGGCGGGAGCTCCACCTCCGGCCTCAGGAGCGGTCCGGCAGGTCGTTCAGCGAGTGGAACTTGCGCGACTCGCGCCAGTCGGTCAGCGAGCGCGTGGGCAGGAAGGCGGGCAGCGAGCCGGCGCCCTCCTCGGCCCGCACCCGCACCAGCAGGCGCCACGTGCGGGGCAGCTCGTCGAGGGTGAAGGCGGGGAGCTCCTCGACACGGGTCATGGTGCGCTCGAGGTCGGCGCGGTCGCGCACCATGCGGCTCTCCACCAGCTTGCCATCGAGCTTGTAGTTGACCAGGTAGCCGCGGGTGGCGGCGTCGTACATCGCCACCACCTGGAAGGTGTTGGTCTCCAGGCCGCGGTCGAACCACCGCTTGCGGTCCTTGAGCAGCTCCAGGCGATAGGTGAAGCCGGTGGGCAGGCCGCTCTCCAGGCGCTCCATCAGCCGGGGTGAGAAGCCGCCGGCCAGGGTGAAGCTCAACCGCGCCAGGTTGCCGTCCACCCGCACGCGCAGATCCTGGATCTCCGGCGGACCGGTGGCGGCCGGCCCCGTCTCGCCGGCCGGAGGATCGGCGGCGGCCGCGCTGCCGGGCTGGGCGGCGGAGGCCGCGAGGGGGGCGCCGGCGGACAGCAGGACGGCCGCGAGGAGGGCTGCCAGAAGGGCTGGCAGAGCGTGCGCGAACTTCATCGAAGTGCCGATTCTATCAGCACTTGGCGGCTCCTCCCTCTGTTAGCATGGTGGCAAGAGATCCGAAAGCGACCAGGCCGTGGACGGCACCCGACGTGGGAGGGCTGCATGGACGACGAAATCCCGAAGGTTCGCGGCGCCGCGTTGGCCCTGCGCATCCTGCTGGTCGCCCTGCCGGGGCTTCTCCTGGTCGCGGCGGCGGCGGCCTGGGCCGCCGGGCTGCTGCCGGCGCGGCTCGTCGGCGGCTCGAGCGGCTGCGAGGCGGCGCGGCCGGCCGAGCGGGCCCACACGCTGCT
>DATACC010000291.1:0-21419 GCA_036259255.1 Thermoanaerobaculia bacterium
CTCCGACGCCGCGGCCCCGGCCGCGGACGAGCCGAGCCCCGCGGACGGCGCCCACGTGCTGACCTCGCCGATCGTCGGCACCTTCTACCGCGCGCCGGCTCCCGACGCCGATCCGTACGTGGACGTCGGCAGCCGGGTGAAGAAGGGGCAGGTGCTGTGCATCGTCGAAGCCATGAAGCTGATGAACGAGATCGAGTCCGACGTCGACGGCGTGGTGGTGGAGGTCTATCCCCAGAACGGGCAGCCCGTCGAGTTCGGCGAGCCGCTGTTCGCGATCCGCGCCGACTGACCCGACTGACGCCGTCGCGGGAGGTCCGTTGTTCAAGAAGATCCTGATCGCCAACCGCGGCGAGATCGCGCTGCGCATCATCCAGGCGTGTCGCGAGCTGGGGATCGCCACCGTCGCCGTGCACTCCACGGCGGACCGCGACAGCCTGCACGTGACCTATGCGGACGAGGACGTCTGCATCGGTCCGCCGGCGTCCCGCGACAGCTACCTCAACATCACCAGCCTGATCGCCGCCGCCGAGATCACCGGCGCCGACGCGGTGCACCCCGGCTACGGCTTCCTGGCCGAGAACCCGCGCTTCGCCGAGGTGCTCGACGAGTGCCGGCTGGCGTGGATCGGTCCTCCGGCCTCGGTCATCCGCCTGATGGGCGACAAGGCCCAGGCCCGCCAGACCGCCGAGCGCGCCGGCGTGCCGGTGCTGCCCGGCAGCCGCGAGCCGATCACCGACGGCGACGAGGCGGCGCGCGTCGCCGGCCAGGTCGGCTACCCGGTGATCCTGAAGGCGGCGGCCGGCGGCGGTGGACGCGGCATGCGCATCGTGCGCAGCCCGGCGGAGATCCGCGGCCAGTTCTCCACCGCCCGCCAGGAGGCCGAGCAGGCCTTCGGCGATGGCTCGGTGTACCTCGAGAAGTACCTCGAGCAGCCGCGCCACGTGGAGTTCCAGGTGTTCGCCGACCGCCACGGCAAGGTGGTGCACCTGGGGGAGCGGGAGTGCTCCATCCAGCGGCGCCACCAGAAGCTCATCGAGGAGTCGCCCTCGCCGGTGCTCACCCCCGAGGTGCGTGCCGAGATGGGCGCCGCCGCCGTGCGGCTGTGCGAGGTGGTGGGATACGAGAACGCCGGCACCATCGAGTTCCTGGTCGACAGCGACGGCAGCTTCTACTTCATGGAGATGAACACCCGGATCCAGGTGGAGCACCCGGTCACCGAGCTGGTCACCGGCCTGGACCTGGTGAAGATGCAGATCCAGGTGGCGGCGGGCGAGCGGCTGGAGGTGCCGGACGAGCTGCCGCTGCGCGGCCACGCCATCGAGTGCCGCATCAACGCCGAGCACCCGGAGAAGTTCACCCCCTCGCCCGGGCGCCTCACCACCTTCCACCTGCCCGGCGGGCCGGGGGTGCGGGTGGACACCCACGGCTACGAGGACTACGTGATCCCGCCCCACTACGACTCCCTGGTGGCGAAGCTGATCGTGCTCGACCGCGATCGCCGCTCCGCCGTGGCGCGCATGGCACGGGCCCTCGACTTCTTCGTGGTCGAGGGCATCCACACCACGATTCCCCTGCACCAGCGGATCATGCGCGACCCCGACTTCCAGGCCGGCCGCTTCTCCACCCGCTTCATGGAAAGCTTCCTGGCCCGGGGCAAGGCGTCCGAGGGGGCGGCCTGAGGGGCCACGGTGCGCCCATCGAGCCGCCCGCCCTCTACGCCCTGGCCGACCTCGCCACGCTCGGAGCGGCGGCGCTGCCGGAGGCCGTGGCGGCGATGGCCGCGGCGGGCGTCGGCTGGATCCAGCTCCGCGCCAAGCCCCGCCCCCCCGCGCCGCCACCGGCCGACCGCGACCTGCTGGCCCTCGCCGAGCGGTGCGCCGCGGCCGTGGCCGGCACCGGCGCCCGGCTGTGGATCGACGACCGGGCCGATCTCGCGGCGCTGCTCGCACTCGGCGGTCTGCCCGTCGCCGGGCTCCACGTCGGCCAGCGCGACCTACCGCCGTCGGCGGCCCGCCAGGTGGTGGGCGACGCGCTCTGGATCGGTCAGTCGACCCACGACGAGGCGCAGCTCGCCGCCGCCGCCGAGGACCCGGAGGTGGACGTGATCGCCGTCGGCCCCGTGTTTCCCACCTGCGGCAAGGCGGCCCCCGACCCGGTGGTCGGGCTCGACCTGGTGCGCCGCGCCCGGGCCCGCACCGACAAGCCGCTGGTGGCGATCGGCGGGATCGACGCGGCCAACCTGGGGGCGGTGCTCGCCGCCGGGGCGGACACGGTGGCGGTGCTCGGTGCCGCCTGTCGCGGCGACGTCGGCGAGAGCTGCCGGGCCCTCGCCGCCGCTGCGGACGCCGCCGGGCGCCGGTCCCGGGGGGCGCCGGCGCCATGAGCCGCGACGGAGCCGGCGCCGCCGCCAGCTTCTTCAGCAGCCGGTGGGGCCTGGTGCTCGCCACCCTCGGCATGGCGGTGGGCACCGGCAACATCTGGCGTTTCCCGCGGGTGGCGGCGTCGAACGGCGGCGGCAGCTTCCTGGTGGCCTGGGTCGTGTTCCTGGTGCTGTGGTCGGTGCCGCTGATGATCGTCGAGTTCTCGTTCGGCAAGCGCTCGCGCCGGGGCACGGTGGGCGCCTTCGCGGCGCTGGCCGGCCGCGGCAACGCGTGGATGGGCGGCTGGGTGGCGCTGTGCGCCTTGGGCATCATGTTCTACTACTCGGTAGTGGCGGGCTGGTGCCTGCGCTACCTGGCCGCGGCGGTCACCGGCGAGCTCGCCCGGCGCGACCCGGCGGCGGTGTGGCAGGGCTTCGCCGGCTCGCCGGCGGCGGTGGTCACCCACTTAACGGCCCTCGGCCTCGCCTTCTCGGTCGTGTGGTTCGGGGTGCGCGGCATCGAGCGGGTGACGACGGTGCTCATCCCGTCGCTCGCCGTGCTGGTGATCGTGTTGGCGGTGCGCGCCGTCACCCTGCCGGGGGCGGAGGCGGGCCTCGCCTTCCTCTTCACGCCCGACTGGGCGGCCCTGGGGCAACCGCGCATCTGGCTGGAGGCGCTCACCCAGAACGCCTGGGACACCGGCGCCGGCTGGGGGCTGATCCTCACCTACGCCATCTACATGCGCGTTCGCGAGGACGTGCCGCTCAACGCCTTCCTCATCGGCTTCGGCAACAACTCGATGTCGCTGTTGGCCGGCATCATGGTGCTCTGCACCATCTTCGCCATCGACCCCGGGGCGCAGGCGCAGATCGTCGGTGCGGGCAACGAGGGCCTCACCTTCGTCTGGATGCCGCAGCTCTTCGCCCGCATGCCGGGGGGCGCGGCGTTCATGGTGCTGTTCTTCCTGGCGCTCTCGGTGGCGGCGCTGACCAGCCTCGTCTCGATGCTCGAGCTCGCCACCCGGGTGCTGATGGACTTCGGCGCCGAGCGCCGCCGGGCGCTGGCCTGGGTGGGGGCGGCCGGCTTCGCCTTCGGCCTGCCCTCGGCGCTGTCGATGCCGGTGTTCCAGAACCAGGACTGGGTGTGGGGCCTGGGGCTGATCCTCTCCGGCCTGTTCTTCGCCGTCGCCACGGTGATCTTCGGCGCCGACCGGCTGCGCCGCGAGGTGGTCAACGCCCCGGGCGTGGACCTGCCGGTGGGCCGCTGGTGGACCTTGGTGGTGGCGGTGCTGGTGCCGGTGGAGGCGGTGGCCCTGCTCGCCTGGTGGTTCTGGCTCGCCTCGAAGGAGGAGGGGTGGCTGGCCCCGTGGTCCACCTTCAACGTCGGCACGGTGCTGGTGCAATGGGGCGTGGCGCTGGCCGCCCTCGGCCTGGCCAACCGCTGGCTGGCGCGCAGCGTCGACGGCCCCGTGGGGCCGGCGGCCCGGGACGTCGCGCCGGACCCGGCGGGGGAGGGGGCCGCGTGAGCCCCTTGGCCGTGGTGGTGATGGTGCTGGTCTGCGGCACCGTGTGGGGTGGCTTCGCGCTGCTGCTGACCCGGGCGGTGCGGCGGGAAGGGGGCAAGCGTCGGGAGGAGGCCGAGCGACCGGAGCGGCGCCGGTGAGGGTGTTCCTCACCGGCTTCATGGGGGCGGGCAAGACCTCCGTGGGCCGGGCGCTGGCCGTCCGCACCGGCCTGCCCTTCGCCGATCTCGACCACGAGATCGAGGCGCGCTCGGGCCGCAGCATCCGGGAGATCTTCGAGCAGGACGGCGAGCCGGAGTTCCGCCGCCTGGAACGGGACGTGCTGGCGGAGCTGCTGCGGCGCCCCGGGTGGGAACGCTGCGTGGTGGCCACCGGCGGTGGTACCGTGGCGACGGAGCCGGGGGCTCGGCTGCTGCGCTCGGCCGGGGTCACGGTGTGGCTCAATCCGCCGTTCGCGACGATCGTCGAGCGGGTGGGCGCCCTGGGCAAGGCGGACCGGCCGCTGTTTCGCGACGAGACCCAGGCCTGGGAGCTCTACCGCCGCCGGCTCGACGCCTACCGGCGCTGCGATCTCAAGGTGGACGTGGCGCCGGAGGAGAGCCCGGAAGAGGTGGCCGGCCGGTTGCACCTGCTGCTGGCGCAGCGACGATGAGATACCTGATCCTCTCCGACATCCACGGCAACTGGGAAGCGTTGCGCGCGGTGCTGCGGCAGGTGCGCCGCCAGCGCTTCGACGCCGTGCTGATGCTCGGGGACGTGGTGGGTTACGGCGCGGCGCCGAACCAGGTGGTGGAGGCCCTGCGCTGTTGGAACCGGCGGATGGTCTCGATCCGCGGCAACCACGACAAGGTGGTCTCGGGAGTCGACGGCGGCGAGAAGTTCAACCACGTGGCGCTGGTGGCGGCCCTCTGGTCGCGCCGCCGCCTGACGCCGGGCAACCTGCACTGGGTGCGCAACCTGCCGCAGGGTCCGCGGGAGGTGGAGCCCGGCCTGGTGATGTGCCACGGTTCGCCGCTCGACGAGGACACCTACGTCTTCTCGGAGGCGGACGCATGGCCGATCTTCGCCGGGCAAGGCGCCCGGGTGACCTTCTTCGGCCACACCCACGTCGCCTCCTACTTCGCGGAAGGTCCGGACGGCCGCCTGCGCTCCGTCTCCCGCCCTCGGGCCGGCGTCCTCGAGCTCGACCCGGACACCCGCTATCTCCTCAACCCCGGCTCCATCGGCCAACCCCGGGACCGCGACCCCCGCGCCTCCTACATGACCTACGACTCGGGCCGCGGCCTCGCCCGCTGGCACCGGGTTGCCTACCCGGTGGCCGAGGCCCAGAGTCGCATCCGCGAGGCGGAGCTGCCGGAGGTGCTGGCGAACCGGCTGGCGGTGGGGAGTTGAGATTCCTTCGGGTGGAGTTGCCGCTTGTCCGTCAGGCCATGTCCCCTATTGACTCAGCGCACCTCCGACCCTAGGCTCCGCGGACATGATTCAACGGATGGACAACGTTCTCATCGTCGTCGACGACCTCGAGGCTGCCAAGGCGTTTTTCGTCGAGCTCGGTATGGAGCTGGAAGGCGAGGCGCCGGTCGAGGGGCCTTGGGTGGACCGCGTCGTCGGGCTCGACGGCGTCCGTGCCGACATCGCCATGCTGCGGACCCCGGACGGCCACGGCCGGGTCGAGCTGACGAAGTTCCACACGCCGCCGGCGGTCAGAGCCGAGCCGGAAAGCGCGCCGTCGAACACGCTCGGCATCCGCCGCATCATGTTCGCTGTCGACGACCTCGATAACGTCGTTGCCCGCCTGCGCGGCCACGGTGCCGAGCTCGTCGGCGAGATCGCGCAGTACGAGGACAAATACCGGCTCTGCTTCGTGCGTGGCCCTGAGGGCTTCCTCCTCGGACTGGCCGAGCAGCTCCGCTGAACCGAACCGATGCCGGTCCGAAACCTCAGGAGATTTCGAGCAGCCCCTCCTAGACCTCCGGCAGGTCGAGTCGGCAGCCGATCGAGGGGAGGTCCAGCGTGGCGGCGGGATCGAGGGTTTCCTGGAGGCGCCAGGAGCCGTCTTCCTGGTGGCTGAAGTGCTCGAGCGCCTCGAGAGCGGGAACGCTCGCGCCGATCGTCCGCCGCCGGTGTGTCCAGCCCCACGAGTTCCGGGGGCCGAGCTCGTGGGCGTCCCCCGCCCTACAACCCCGCCGCACGCTCCGGTAGCCGGTCCACCAGGCGGCTCTGGCGCAGGCGGCGGAAGGTGGCGACGAGGCCGCCGAAGAGGACCACGTAGAGGCCGTACCAGACGAGCTGAATGAGCGGCTTGCGCGTGACGTCGAGGGAGAGGCGGGCCGGGACCGCCTCGGCCGATCCGGGCAGGCCGAAGACGTCGAGCTGCACCCGGCCGTCGCCGGCGTTGATGCCGGAGACCAGCACCATGCCGCCGCCGGGCAGCGCCACCGGCGGTGCCGCCACCTCGCCGGCGCCGGTGAACGAGTAGAGCGGCCGCACTCGCTGCGGCGCGCCGTCCCCGTCGATCACCTCCAGGGCCGCGCCCACGGTGATCGTGCCGCCCTCCGCCATCGCCATCATCGGATTGGTGCCGTCGGGCGACTGCACCTCGAAGCCGGTGAAGCGCAGCGTCGTGTCGTCGCCCCCGCGGTTCGAGGTCCACGTCTCGCCCTGGGCGAGCTGCAGGCGCTCCGGAGCGCCCGCCGGCCGTCCGGGGTCGAACTCGATGGGCGAGATGTAGAGGTCCTGCAGTGCCAGGCTGCGGATGTGCGGGTGCGCCATCACCTGGCGCGTGCGATCGTTCATGAACAGCTTCGGGTAGGCGTAGTACTCGGCGCCGCCGGGGCGCACCACGTGCACCTCCATGCGCTCCTTCTCGCGGCCCTGGCGCGGGATCGACCGGGTGAAGGTGAGGGTCGAGTCGCCCACCTTCGTCGGCTCCCCCTGGGCCAGCGTCACCTTCACGCTGTGGTCGTAGGCCGAGGAGGCCAGGAAACCGAGCAGCATGATGCCGACGCCGACGTGGGCGAGCCAGCCGCCCGCCGCGCCCAGCCCCGAGGCCTGCGCCCGCGCGAAGGTCTTCTGCAGGTTGGTGACCAGCGCCAGCGAGGCGAGGAACACCAGCACCAAGTGCAGCGGGTCGCGCACCTGCCAGACGAAGGCCGCCACCGCCACGCCGGCCGCGAGGAGCGCCGGCAGCATCAGCTTGCGCAGCACCAGCCCCGGCGCCTCGCCACGCCAGGTGAGGAACGGCACGACGCCGAGCAGCAGCGCCAGCAGCAGGGCGATGGGCAGGTTCACCCGGTTGTAGAAGTCCGGCCCCACCTGGCCCGGATTCTCGAGAAAGGCGGTGAGCAGCGGCGCCGAGGTGCCGGCGGTGATCACCAGCGCCGCCGCCAGCAGGGCGATGGTGCCCATCACCAGCAGCGCGCCGCGCGACAGCAGCGGGTCCTCGTTGGGAACCGATGGAATCTCCCGGAAGCGCGCCACCATCAGCACGATCGGAAGGACGAAGAACACCACCATCAGCGCGATGAGCCAGCCCGAGATGCCGAGGTCGACGAAGCTGTGCACCGAGAAATCGGCGAGGACCCCGGAGCGGGTGAGGAAGGTGCCGTAGAGCACCGACAGGTAGACGAGCGAGGCGAGCACGTAGTTGGCGCGCCGGTAGCGCCCCTTGCTACGCTCGAGGTAGAGGCCGTGGATCAGCACGGTGCCGAAGATCCACGGGATCAGCGACGCGTTCTCCACCGGGTCCCAGCCCCAGTAGCCACCCCAGCCCAGCGTCTTGTAGGCCCAGTAGCCGCCCATCAGGATCGCCGCGCCGAGCACCAGGAAACCGGCCAGGGCCCACGGAATGGCCCGCGCCGCCCACGTCCTGTAGTCGCGCCGCCACAGAGCCGCCATGGCGAAGGCGAAGGGCACCGCCGCCAGCGCGTAGCCGACGAACATAACCGGGGGATGGATCACCATCCAGTCGTCCTGGAGCAGCGGGTTGAGGCCCTCGCCGTCGAGCGGCGTCTCGGCCAGCAGGACGAAGGGATTCTCCCGCACCAGGATGAACAGCAGCCCCAGGGTGGTGAGCGTGTAGATGCCCATCACCGGCGCCTCCGCCTTGCCCGCCGTGCGCCAGACGCCGAGGCCGATCAGCACCGAGAACAGCAGCCACAGCAGGAAGCTGCCCTTCTGGCCGGCCCAGAAGGCGGCGAACTGGTAGTGGATCGGCAGGTCGAGGCCGGAGTACTGGAAGACGTACTCGACGCGGAAGTCGCGGCGCACCAGCGCCACCGCCAGCACCACCGCCGCCAGCGCCACCGAGAAGGCGTAGAAGCCGTAGGCGCGGCGCGCGAAGGGCAACGCCCCGGCGTGGCCTCGCAGCACCAGCGAGTAACCCCACAGGGCCGTGACGGCGAACACCACGGCGGCCCACAGGGGCACGGCGCCGGGCAGGTAGAGCTGGGACAGGTGCTCCATGACTTCCCCTCCTCGCGCCGGCGGCTGCCGGCGGCTACTGCATGGGTGCGGCTCGCCGGACCCGGTCGCGGACTAGCCGTACTGCTTGACTTCGGCGCCCTGGTACTTGCTCGGGCACTTGACCAGCAGCTTGTCGGCGGTGAACTCGCCGGTGGCCTGGTCGTAGCGGCCGATGGCGACGATGCTCACCGCCTCCTCGAAGTTGGCGGGCTTGAGGCCCTGGTAGCGCACCGGCATCGTCTCGCCGGTCTGTTCCTCGCTGAGGGTGAAGTGGAGGTAGCCGGTGGCCTCGTCGTAGGACGAGCTGCCGGCCACCAGGCCGCCGGCCACCTGCACCGTGCGGTCGGCGGTGCTGCGGGCCAGATCGTAGCCGACGTAGGGGGTCAACGTGTCGCGGAAGGAGGCCAGCGAGAAGCCGGCGAAGGCGACCAGCAGCACCGCCCCGAAGGCGTAGGTCCAGCGCTTCTTCACGGTTCGATCCTTTCCTGGGGCGGCAGGACGGTGGCGCCCTCGGCCGGCGGCGCCGTGCGCTCGAGCCGCCGCACCTTGGCGTGCAGGCGCAGCATGTAGAGGAACAACCCGGTCCACAGGATGAGGTTGACCACGATCACCCAGCCGGGTCCGCCGCTCACGGTTTCCATGGCGCAAATGCTCCAACAGGTTCAGAGGACATCGTCATTCCGTGCCTCGTCGACGAGGCGCAGGCGCAGGGCCAGGTTGTGCATCCAGAAGAACAGGGCGGTGAAACCCACGGCGCCGGCCAGCAGCACCTGCAGCATGCGCGCGTCCATCTCCACCTTGCCGGAGGTGTTGACCACCGACTCCGGATGCAGGCTGAAGGTCATGCGCGGCAGCACGAAGAACAGGAACGGCGCCACCACCAGGCCGAGCACCGCGTAGGCGGCCGACAGCCGGGCCCGGGTCTGGGGGTCGTCCACCGCGCCGCGCAGCACCAGGTAGGCGGCGTAGAACAGCAGCGCCAGCACGATGGAGGTCTGCCGCGGGTCCCAGTTCCAGTAGGCGCCCCACATGATGCGCGCCCACACGGCACCGGTGAGGGTGGCGAGCACGCAGAACACGAGGCCCAGCTCCACGGAAACGGCGGCACCGTGGTCGTGGCGCACCTGCCGGCCCCGTCCGAGGTAGAGCAGGCTCCACACGCCGGCGGCGAGGAAGGCCACGAAGGAGGCCCACGCGGCCGGCACGTGGAAGAACAGGATGCGGTCGGACATCCCCACGAAACCCATGGCGGGCGGCGCCCAGCGGAAGGCGGCCCAGATGGTCACCGCCAGCAGAGCCCACAGCAGCCAGGCGAGAACGGTTTTGCCGACGGAAGGCATCAGGGGTTCCAGATGACGGGGAACAGCATGGATCCGGCCACGGCGATGGAGGCATCATACAGGAGCAGTTGACGCAGGGCCATGGCGGCCGGCTCGCCGGCCACCGAGTTGCGGGTGATCTCGACGACCAGGAGCAGCAGCGGCACGAGGAGCGGGAAGGCGAGCACCGAGAACAGCGTGCTCTTGCCGTGGGCCTGGCCGATGATCGCCGCCACCACGGTGCTCGCGGCGGCCAGGCCGAAGCCGCCGGCGGCGAGGCCGGCGACGAACAGGCCCGGGGAAGCCACCTCGAGCTGCACCAGGGCGAGGAACAGCGGCGCCACCAGTGCTTCGAGTGCCAGCGTCAGGGCGAGCCCGAAGCCGACCTTCCCCCAGAAGACGGCCGACGGGCGGGCGGCGAGGCGCAGCGCGGTGGCGGTGTGGGTCTCCTCCTCGTGGACGAAGGCCCGCGGCAGCCCCGCCGAGGTGGCGAACAGCAGCACGATCCAGAGCAGGAACGGCAGCACCTGGGCGCCGGCGGCGGTGGCCCCCAGGGGGCCGAGGCCGATGCTCACCAGCACCAGCGTGGTCAGGGCGAACAGGCCGAGGGTGTTGAGCGCGTGGCGGGTGCGCGCCTCGCTCACCCAGTCCTTCACGAAGACGGCGGAGACCTCAGCCAGCCAGCTCGACACGCGCGCCCACCTTCCATCGGGGATCGAGATCCGGATCGACCGGCTGCGCGAGCACCGCCAGGCCGGCGGGCCCGCCGGCCCGCTCCCCGGCCAGGTGCTCGGCGAGCAGGTCGCGCACGACGGCCTCGCCGCCGGCGTCGAGGTTCTGGAACGGTTCGTCGAGCAACAGCAGGCGGGGGTGGTGGAGCAGGGCCCAGGCCCAGCGCAGCTTCTGGCGCATGCCGGACGACAGCGCCCCGACGGCGCGGTCGCGGGGCAGGCCGAGGCGGTCGAGCAGCAGCCCGCCGCGCGCCCGGTCCACGCCGCGCAGGCGGGCGAAGAAGGCCAGGTTCTCCGCGCCGGTGAGCTCCTCGTAGAGGGCCAGGTCCGGCGCCACGTAGCCCACCCGGCGGCGGCGCTCGTCGGCGGCGAGCACCGCGCCCCCGTCCTCGCGGTACTCGATGCTGCCGGCGTCGGGCGCCAGCAGGCCGGCGAGGCAGCGCAGCAGCGTCGATTTCCCCGACCCGTTGGCCCCGGTCACCACCAGCACCTCCCCGGCCCCCGCGGCACCGGAGACGCCGCGCAGCACCGACAGCCGCCCGAAACGCCGAGACAGGTCGCGGAAGGCGAGGCGGGCGGTGGCGCCCGCCTCCGGGGGGGGCGCGGAGTCCACGAGGTCGGCGTCCCGGGGGACGTCCGGCGGGCGGCGGGCGGCGGGCACGGTGGGATTGTATCGGCGACGCCGGAACGCCGGGTCGCGCCGGTCAATCCGCCACGAAGCGGCGCAGCAGCTCCGCGAAGTCGGCCGCCACGGCGTGGACGTTGGTCCAGGTGACGTTGCCCTCGGCATCCTCTTCCGGCTCGTCGGCGGCATTCCAGAGCAGCACCTCGCCGCTCCACGGCTCGCCGACGGCGAGCAGCAGCAGGTTGCCGGCCGGATCCCGGGCGATGGGAAGGGTGCCGGGGGGCAGGCGCTCGCCGTGGCGCTCGAGAGCCTCGAAGACGCTGTCCGGCGCGCCGGGCGCGAGCGGCAGGAACGCCGCCACCCGCCCCAGGGCTCCCGTGGTGCCGTCGACGTAGTGCTCGGCCCGGGGCCTGCCGCCGTTGCCCCGGGCCAGGAACTCGCGGTAGGCCGCCGGCAGCCGCACCTCCAGCACCTCTTCCACCCGCGCCAGCAGGCGCCCCGGCGGCGGCGGCAGGGCGCCGGTCAGGGGCTCCGGCGAGGCAGGCCCGCGGGCCCCCTCGCGCTGATCCGCCTCGCCCCGATCCGCCTCGCCGGAGGCCCTCTCCCGATCGTGTTGGTCGTCCAACGGTCCTCCTCAGAACAGGTGCTTGAAGCTCCCCTCGTGCCCCAGCTTCTTGTGCAGCGTCGTGGGAACGAGGTCCATCTGCTTCGTCGTCGGGTGATGGTGCCAGGTGTGCTTGACCTTGCGGACCAGGCGCCCCTTCTTGATGCCGAACTGCCGGTCGGCGAAGCCGAAGTGCTGGGCCCGGGTGGAGCCCTTGCCGAACTTGCTGAGCGACACCCGGGCGTACTTCTTGCCGATCCGCGCCGCGTAGGGACTCAGGTCGAGCCAGCGCCGCCCCTTCGCCGGATCCTTGTACCAGATCTTCCGGTCGCCGAACTCCTTGACGAGGGCGTCGATCTTGTTCTGCCACAGCTTCTTCTGGCGGGCGGTGGTCATCGTTTTGGTCGGCGGCAGCTTGCTCAGGCTGCAGCTCGGGTTGTGCACCAGCACCCGGCTCGCGCCCACGTAGTAGGTCTCGGCCGCGGCGACCTGGAAGTTGTAGACCGTTGCCGGGCCGGCCTCCGATCCTACGGCGACCACCGGCACCGCCTCGCCGCCGGCGTCCAGCAGGCGGTCGCCGGCCAGCAGGTCGGCGGCCTCGACCCAGCCGCGGTCGAGGGTCCAGAACGGATGCTCCGGGGTGGCGCGGATCGCCTCGCCGTCGAGCTCGACCACGGCGAGGGCGTCCACCTCGCGGGAGAGCAGCGACAGCACGTGCCGCGGCTGCGGCCCCTCCTTCGCCGCCCCGTACGCCGGGTCCACCAAGGAGGTCACCGCGCCACCCACCGCCACCGCCTCCACCGGCATGCTGCCGTCGGGCCCGAGCACCGGCACGCCGGCCGGGAAGCTGCTGCAGCCGCGGGCGACGGTGCGGGCACCTCGCTGGGTGCCGCGCCGAGTGCTGCGGGCGAGGGCTCCGTCCGCCGCCGTCGTGGCCAGCGATTCGAAGGCCGACCCGGTGGCGCTGCGAGAGGCCTGGCGGGCCGCCGAGCTCACCGCCTTGCTGGCTCCCCGCGCCAGCGACGAGGCCGCCCGCGAGGCGACCACGCCGCCGATCGACAGCAGCCCGCCAAAGACGCCGCCGGTGACGGCCGCCAGCGCCAGCTCCGCGGGACCGCCGCCGGCGAGCGCGGAGAAGAAGACGTTCTCCACGGCTCCGAGCACGATGTCGGCGGCGATGCCCACCGCCGGCCCGGCGAACCAGGCGGCCGTCCCCAGCACCGCGCTGGCGGCGCCGACGATCGCGCCGGCCACCAGCCCGCCCCAGGTCTTGCCGGAGGCCCAGTCCCAGTGGGCGGGGTTGTAGGAATCGTTGACCGCCGCCGCCCCGAAGTAGGCACCGGTCACCCCGCCCAGCACCGCCACGCCGACGAACAGGGCGACGATGGCCAGGGCCACGGTGCCGTCCGGGTCCACCGCCGACAGCGGGTTGTTGCCGACGTAGGTGTATGGACTGACGAACTGCTCCTCGGGGTCGGGCTGGAGGAAGCGGCCGAGGCCGGCGTGGTAGTAACGCTGCCCGTAGTCGTAGAGGCCGGTGTCGACGTCGCGCTCCTGGCCGGTGAACTTGGCCCGGAAGTCGTCCGGACCGCTGCTCCTCGGTTCGTCGATCTCGCCGTAAGGCAGATAGGAGACCTGGGTCGACGGCGCGCCGTCCTCGCCGGTCGTGAGGGCCACGCTCTCGACCACGTTCTGGTGGAAGAAGAGGACCCCTGGCTGGGGCAGCCCGCCGCCCGGTCCGAGGTCGGCCCGGGCCGGCAGGGGGATCAGCAGCAGGGCGGCGGTGAGCATCGGCACCACCAGGACGCGGGCGGCACCGCCGTGGGCGAGGCCGCCCAGCCCCGTGCCCCGGTGCCCCGTCCGGGTCTGGCCCCGCCGGCGCCCCACGAGGGCGAAGCCGAGAAGCCACAGCGCCGCGGCGGCCGCCGTCACCAGGGTGAGGAGGCGGGCGGCGGCCAATCCCCCCGGGCCGGCGGCGAGCTCCGCCAGGGCCCGCAGGCGCAGACCGATCCACGGCACGGTGCCGGGGCGGTAGAGGCCGCTTTCGGCCCCGAGCCGCGCGGCCCGGGCCTGGGCGCCCTCCTGCCCGGGCGCCGCCACCGCGCGGGTGACCGCCGCCACCATCTCGTCGTTGCCGAGCAGGTAGAAGGTGGAGGTGGTCGCGCCGCCGTCGCTCTGGACGTCCCAGTCGGCGAAGAAGTAGCGGCTTTCGCTGCCGTCGGCGTCGGTGCGCCGCAGCCGGCGGCCATCGACGTCGTAGAGGGCGGTCATCACCGTCTCGCCGTCGCGGGTCACCTGCGCCAGGCGCGCCGCCGGGTCGTAGACGTAGGACCAGGTGGCGCCGGTGCCGGTGAGGCCGGCGATGGTGCCGTCGTCGCGGTAGGAGACGCCGAGGCCGTTGCTGGCCGAGGCCAGGCGGTCGCTGGCGGTCTCCATGGTGTAGGTGACTCCGTCCTTCAGGGTGAGGTTGCCGGCCGTGTCGTAGCGGTAGTCGAGGTTGCCGTAGGCGCCGCGGGCGCTGGACAGCCAACCGGTGGCCTCGTAGGCGTAGGTCTGGGTGCGCGGCGCGGCGTCGCCCACCGTCTCGGTGGCGCCGGCGAGCTGGCCCACCCGGTTCCAGGAGTAGTCGACGTCGGAGAGCGCCACCGCCGAGCCCTGGCGCTCCACCCGCCAGCTCTGGAGCCAGCCCAGGGCCTGGTCGGTCGGGTAATAGTCGTAGCGGGTGGTGGTGCCGTTGCGGTAGGAGACCGCCGTCGGCTGCCCGAGGGCGGTGTAGCCCGCCACCTCCGACCAGGTTTCGTAGGGCGCCGCGGTGGTCTCGCGGAAGCGCAGGGCGGCCAGCGATCCGTCGTCGTACAGGTCGCGCCGGAGGGAGGGACCGCCGTCCACGGTGACCTCCGTCTCCTCGCCCAGCGGCGAGACGGCGGCCTGCCGCACGTGGGTCTCGCCGGCGATGGTCTGGCGCGAGGTCACCGGGTGCCCGTAGGCATCGTAGCCGTGCTCCAGCCGGCTCTCGGGACCGTCGACGCGGGTCAGCTCGCCGCGGGCGTTGGTGAAGGCGGGGTCGTCGTAGGTGAGGTCGAAGGTCTCGGCGGCGCCGGTGGCCGGCTGGCTGCTGCGCCGGGTGACGCGGCCGAGGCTGTCGTAGTGGAAGGTGGTGCGGGTGCTCACCGCGTCGGTGGACTCGGCCAGGCGGCCGGTGGCGTCGAACCGCTGGGTCGTGATGCCGGTGTCGCCGTTTTCGCGCCGGATGACCCGGCCCAGCGAGTCGTAGACGTAGACCGTCTCGACGCCGTTGGGGTTTTTCTCGTGGACGCGCTGCGACAGGCGGTCGTAGCCGTAGGTCATCAGGCCGCCGTTGGCCGCTTCGGTGGAGACCAGGTTCTCCCGCGCGTCGTACCCGGCCACCGTGCGCCGGGCGTCCGGCGTGCCGGAGGCGAGGGTCGTCACCACCCGCAGGGCGCCCTGCTCGTAGTCGGTGCGGTCGACCACGCCGTCGGGCCGGGTGACGGTCAGCGGCCGGTCGAGCAGGTCGTAGGTGGTGGTGGTCCAGCGCGCCGTCTCGCCGCTGTAGCGCGGGAAGCTCTCGCGGTAGGCGCGGCCGACGGCGTCGTACTGGGTCTCCACCACCACGTCGCGAGCCTCGGCGCTGCGCCGTACCTGCTTCCAGGTGCGCTCCAGGCCGTCCTGGTAGACCCGAACGTAGGACCACCGCGCCTCGTCGCCGCCCTCCCAGGTGACGCGGTCCCGCTCCTCGGCGTACCAGCCGCTGGCCGCGTCGCCGCCGTAGCTGAGGCGGGCGAGGAGCACCGTGGCGTCGCCGCCCGCCGGCGGCGGTCCGTGCCGCTCGCGCTCGCGGCCGAGCCCGTCGTAGACGGTCTCGAAGCGGTTGCCGTTGGCGTCCTGGTGCCAGACCTGGAGGCCGAAGGCGGGATCGGTGCGATAGAGCTCGATCAGCGGTGCGCCCTGGGAGTCGGGCGGCGTGCGGGTCTCGGCGGGGAAGGTGCGGTAGGTCTCGTCGTAGGTGGCGGTCCACACCTGGCCGGCGGCGTCGGTGGTGCGGGTGCGGTTGCCCACGCCGTCGTGGCCGTAGGCCTCGCCGAGCCAGTCGGACAGGGTGGCGTCCCAGGCGGCTGCCTCGCTCACCGACAGGTTGCTGTCGTACTCGGTGCGCGACCAGCGCAGATCGCTGGAGGGGTTCCACTCCACTGCCGGCCAGCGGGCCAGGAAGTCGCGGCAGGCGGCCTCGTCGCGGGTCACCTTGGCGGCGCGCTCGAAGCCGATGCGCCAGGGGGTGGTCTGGTTCTGGTAGACGGTGCAGGTGAAGTGGTCGTCCGCCGGGTCGTTGGGATTGCCCAGGTCGGCGGCCAGCGCCAGGTTGCCGTAGGGGTCGTACTCGAAGCGGCTGCTCAGGGAGAAGGCGGGCTTGCCGGTGGCGTCGAACTGGGTCTGGACGTTGCTGGCGGTGGCCACGAACCAGACGTCGTTCGCCACCTCCCGCTGATAGGGCGTCGAGGTGGTCCGTTGCCAGGGCACGATCACGCCGCCGCCGGCGGCGCTGGGGCCGCTCACCGTGACCTGCTCCACGAAGCCGACCAGCGGGTAGTCGAGGGCGTTGACCGTCTCGGTGCGGCGGCCGATGGCGGGCTCGACGCGGGTGACGGCGCGGAAACCGAGGAACACCTGCTGGTCGACGTCGACCCGGGCGTCGCGGTAGAGGAGCTCGCTGTCGATCGTCTGGCCGCGGCCATCGCCCACCCGCACGCGGCGCACCACGTCGAACGGGGCCGACAGCTCCACCTGCGGATACCGGACGTTCTCGCCGCGGGTGTACCAGGTGCCGCTGCCCTGCGGCAGCGCGGCGTACTCCCAGGCGACGCTGCCGCCGAGGCCGTTGACCGCGCCGTCCATCAGGGTCGACTTGCCCGGCGCATGGAGCAGCACCGCCTGCTGGCCGTTGCTGCGCTGGCAGGCGAAGTCTCCCAGGCCGTCGCCGTTGAAATCGATGCGCTGGGGCAGTGCCTCCTCGGGACGGCACCAGCCGGCCTGGATCAGGCCGTCGGGCTGACCGGTGGGGCTGGTGACGCCGGTGCCGTCGGACACCAGCACCGACTGGTCGCCGTTGCTCCCGACGCACTGGAGGTCGGCCAGGCCGTCGCCGTCGAAGTCGTCCCACAGGGTGGCGCCGTCGCGGCACCAGCCGGTGACCAGGGTGCCGTCGGGTTGGGAGGTGGGGCTCTTCAGCTCCCGGCCGGTGGATACCAGCACTCGCTGCACGCCGTCGCGGTGGCAGAAGGCGTCGGCCAGGAAGTCGGCGTTGAAGTCGGCGTGGCCGAACTGGTCGCCCTCGTCGACGCACCAGTTGCTCACCACCTCGCCGCCGGCGTTCGAGCTGGCCGGCTTCGGCCCCTCGGAGGTCGACAGCATCACCGAGATCGTGCGCCGGGACAGATCGCGGCAGTTGAGGTCGGCGCGGCCGTCGCCGTCGAAGTCGGCCCAGGTCACCTCGCCGCCGACGCACCAGTTGGAGAGGAGCAGGCCGTCGGGCTGGCTGGAGGCGCTCTGCAGCGCCGTGCCGGTGGACAGCAGGGCGAGGTGGCGCCCATCGGAGCAGTCGCACACGGCGTCGCTGCGGCCGGTCGCAGCGTAGTTGAACCAGCTCGTGGAGCAGGTGGTCGAGCCCTGGCTCGCCGGGCACCAGTTGGTGACCATCAGGCCGTCGGGCTGGCTGTTGGGGCTCTTCAGCTCGCGGCCGTCGGAGACCAGCACCGAGTGGGAGCCGGCGGCGGTGTCGCAGTGGAGGTCGGCCTTGGCGTCGCCATCGAAGTCGCTCCAGCCGGTCTCGCCGTCGGTGCACCAGCCGGTGCGCACCACGCCGTCGGGGTTGCTGTTGGGGCTCGCGAGGCCGGTGCCCGTCGACAGCAGCACCTGGTGGGTGCCGGCCTTGCTGCAGGTGAGGTCGGCGCGGCCGTCGCCGTCGAAGTCGGCGCTGCCGGCCACGGCGCCGTCGCCGCCGCACCAGCCGGTGCGCAGCAGGCCGGTGGGGTCCGAGCTGGGGGAGGCGACCCGCGGGTCGCCGGATTGCCAGTCGAACCGGGTGGCGGGGAAGCACAGCCCGTCGGCGCCGCACATCTGGAAGCTCGCCAGGCGGTAGCGGCCCGGGCGACCGGTCTTCGTGTAGTCGAGTTGGTAGCGCAGTACCGGCTGGCCGTCGACCTCGGTGGCGATGGCGGTGAGCAGGCGGGTGGCGCGAAAGCGCAGGCCGGCCTGGTAGCGGTCGCCGAAGGTGCCGCCGTCGCGTTCGGTGTACTCGAAACGCACCTTGCGCCGCGCCTCGAGGACCGGGGTCACCCGCGCATTGCTGGTGTAGGAGATGCTCGCCGGCAGCACCTCTCCGCTGGCCTCGTAGGTGGAGTAGGCCACCGATTGGGTGTTGCCGTAGCGGTCGCTCACCGTCTCCACGAACCAGGAGAAGATCTCGTCCTTGCCCGGCGCGATGGATCGCGCCTGGCGCGTGGTGCCGTAGGCGGCGGTGGTGCCGTCGGCGGTGGTGGCGACGAAGGAGCACGGCCCGGAGCCGCAGCGCCCCTCGGCGCGGATCTCGGCCCAGCTCTGGGCGGCGGTGTTGTAGACGGTGCCGGGGTCGCCGTAGTTGCCGCCGGAAACCAGGATCAGCCGCTGGTCGCCGAGGCAGAAGCGGTCCCGGGAGTCGATCCGCACGGCGCCGTTGTAGCCGTCGAGGGCGCGCACCGCGGCGCAGCGCCGCACGGCGGGGATGCCCTGCAGCGAGAAGCCCCAGCCCACCACGCCGTCGTGGGCTTGGCTGCTGTAGGTCACCGACAGCTCGGGCTCGACGCCCATCGTGCCCGGCGGCACCTCGATGGGCAGCGAGTAGACCGCCGCACCCTGGGGGCTCACGTCGTGGCTCGCGGTGACGGTGCCGGGGGTGGTCACCGGGACGACGCCCTGGGCTGCCTGCGGCGCCGGCACGCCCGGCCCGGCGGAGGGAAGCAGCCAGGGAACGAGGGCTAGCGGGGCGAAGCAGAGGATCGTGAGGACGAGGGTGCGGCGGGTCATGACAGCCTCCAGGAAGTCGAGTGGCCGCGGACGGCCGATGGGATGAACCGAAGGTCGGGGACGGACGGCGGACGCAGAAACGCCGGGCCCCCGGGAGGGCGGGGCCCGGCGCCAGCCAGCGGCACCTAGACCGGCGCGCCGTTGACCGTCATGAGGCCCCGGGAGCCGCGGTTGCCCGGCATGCCGTCGTTGCCCTTCTGGGTGCCCGGATTGCCCGGATTGCCTGGCACCGCGCCGCGTCCGCCGGAGGCGCCGCCGGAGCCGCCGATGCCGACCTGGCCGCCGACCCCGGCGGTGCCGCCCGGAGCCTCCTGGTTGACCGGCAGCAGCGAGCCCGGCGAGGCCGGGTCGTACTCGATGGTCACGTTGGGGCCGTTGCCGCCGTTGCCGCCGTTGCCGGCGTTGCCGCCGTTGGCGCCATTGCCGCCGGGGCCGCCGTTGCCGCCGTCGCCCTTGATGGCGCCGCACTGGATGTCCTTGCCGCCGTTGCCGCCGTCGCCGCCGTCGCCACCGTCACCGCCGGGGCCGCCGTTGCCGCCCAGGCCGCCGCGGCCGAGCACCGAGACGCTGCCGGTGATCTGGCCGAGGCTCAGGATCACCGTGGGGCCGTGCCCGCCGTTGCCGACCTCGGTCATGTTGACGCCCGGCGTACCCCCGGTGCCGGGGGCGCCGGGGGTGCCGTCGTTCTTCACGATGCCGCCGCAGCAGTCGCACTCGGCGTCCTGCCCGTTGGAGGCCTTCGCCGGCTTGGCGGGCTTGGCCGGCTTGGCCGGCGTGATGCCGTTCTTGCCGACCACCGAGATGTCGAACTCCGGCCCGGGCACGCTGGAGGACTTCTTGACCAGGTTGGTGCACTGGAAGTGGCCGGTGGCGCTGATCTCGATGTAGCCGCCGTCCTCGAGGGTCACGGTGTCGTAGAGCCAGGTGCCGCCGGAGCCGTTGAGGATCAGCGGATTGGCGGCGGTGATGGTGATGCTCGGCGCCGCGACCGCCTCGATCACGTAGGCCGAGGCGCGCTCGTCGAGGGCGGCGATGACGTCGGCGTCGGTGATGCGCCGGCGCCCCAGGGCGTGGTTCATGGCGGCGTCGTAGACCCGCAGCATCGAGGCGTCGTTGCGGATCGTCTCCGCCGACGGTACTTCGCGGGCGTCGTCGGAGGGCGGGATCGGGCCGACACCCATCCAGCGTTCCAGCTCTTCCACGCTCTCGGTGATCATCTGGCGCGGCCGACCGTCGGCCTCCTTCGCGGTCCAGCCCAGACCGGCCAACCGCTCCTCGTAGCTCTTCTGCGTCATGCGCAATCCTCCCAGGGGCGCCTCGCGGCACCGTCCGATTGACGACCGCTCCAGTCCGCGGCACCGTTGCCGCTTCCAAGTCGATCCGAACCAGGTGTGTCATGAAGTAGAGATGTATTTCGCGACGGGTCTCCAGAAGGATCGCCCGGAGCCCGATCCGCCGGGCCGGGGGCGGCGGGTAGACTGCGCGGATGCGATCCCTGCGCACAGCCGGCCTGCTCCTCCTCGTCCCGCTCCTCGCCTGCTCCGCGGCAGCTCCCGCCGCGGCGCCGGGGGGCGGCGACCTGGTGCTCGACGTGCCGCTCGCCGAGGAGCGTGCCCTGCTGCTGCTGATGGTCGACCGGCAGCTCTTCGAGCCGATGATGGTCGACCGGCTGGTGATCTCGCCCGAGCCGCGGCTGCGCCAGGAGCTGGCGACGGCGCTGGGACGCATCGGCGATCCGCGGGGGCGCACCTGGCTCGCTCAGCTCCTCGCCGACTCCGCCGTGGAGGTGCGCCGGGCCGCCGCCTTCGCGCTCGGCGAGCTCGACTACGGCGGTGACCCGGCGGCCGGCGACGAGATCTCCGTCGAGCGCCGCGAAGCGGCCCGCGGCCTGCTGGTGGCGGTGGCGGATCCCGACCGAGAAACCGGCCTGCTGGCGGTGGAGGCGCTGGGCAAGGTCGGCGTCTCGGTGGTCGACGTGCTCGGCGCCCTCACCCGCTCGGAGCTGGCCGAGGACGAGCGCTGGGCCCGCCTGCTGCCGCCGCTGTTCCGCTTCGACGAGCCGGCCACCGTGCCGGTGGCCGAGGGCGCCCTCGGTCGGGTGCCGGACCCGGAGCTGCGCCGCCGGGCCGTCTACGCCCTGGCCCGCAGCCCACGCCCGGAATCGCTCCCGCGCCTGCGCGAGCTCGTCGGCGACGACGACCCGCGGGTGCGGGCCTGGGCGGCCCGGGCGCTCGGCATCGTCGGCGACACCTCGGACCTCGAGCGGCTGGCGGCGTTGCTGGGAGGCGACGCTTCGTCGGGTCGCGACGGCGTGGAGGCGGGCGCGCCGGGGGACTCCGTCACGGACGTGGCGGCCGACGCGGCGCCGGCGATCCAGGCGCTCCGTGCCGGGGCGGCCCTGGCGGCGGTGGCCGCCTCGGGCGAGGGGGGCACCGTGGTGGTGCCGCCGGCGGTGGAGGACGCCTGGCGGCAGCACCTGCTCCGGCTGGTTTCCGATCCGCGGCCCCACGTGCGGCTCGAGGCGCTGGACACGGCCGGTGTCTGGCTGGGCGGTGCGGGCGATGGCCAGGGGGCCGTCGGCAGCTGGCGAGAGGGGGGCGCACCGGGAAGGACCGGGTCGGGCCACGGGCCCGCCGCCGAGCTGGCGGACCGGCTCGCGGCGCGGGCGGCGGACGGGCAGGCGGCGGCGGACGAGCGCGCCGCGGCCCTGCTGGCGC